>NZ_JBITCL010000028.1:0-84129 GCF_044453165.1 Streptomyces sp. NPDC051740
TCGACACCCTCCCCAAACGACGTCGGCTCCCAAGACCACAACCGGGTCTTGGGAGCCGACGTCACGCGAGGGCCCGAATTAACCAACAGCATCCCGAAGAAGGTACGGGACTTGGCCAAGCTGGAGGAAGAAGCGGTCGAGCTGTGCGCCTACGCGAATCACGTCGTGCACGGCTTGCTTCAGACGCCGGAGTACACGCGGGCCATCTATGGCATGCGGCGGCCTCCATATACCGAGGAGCAGGTGGACGAACTCGTCGAGGCTCGCTTGGCGCGCCAGAAGATCTTCGACCAGCAACCCGCTCCCGTCTTCGGATTCGTCCAGGAAGAGGTGACGCTGCGCCGCCCGCTCGGGGGCAGAATGGTGATGCGGAGGCAGCTCGAACGCTTGTTGGAGGTCGGTCAGCGGCGGAACGTGGAGATCCAGGTGCTGCCCACGGACCGCGAAGACCACGCGGGGCTCGCGGGGGCGCTTCAACTACTGCGGCTGAAGGAGGGGGCCACCGTGGGCCACATCGAAGTGCAGCTGATCAGTCGACTGCTCTCCGACCCCAGGGAGATCCAGATCCTCGAGATCCGCTATGGCATCATCCGAGCCCAAGCTCTCACACCCCGTGAGTCGCTGGCCTTCATCGAGAAACTGCTGGGAGAGACGTGATGACCAACCGCCCGACCGGGAACGGTCCCGCGCTGGAGTGGTTCAAGAGCAGCTACAGCACGAACGACGGCCCGGAGTGTGTCGAGGTCGCCCTCACCCCCGAAACCATCCACGTCCGCGACTCGAAGCACATACAAGGCCCCCGCCTGACCTTCGCCCCCCACCAGTGGACCGCCTT
Organism: Streptomyces sp. NPDC051740; assembly: GCF_044453165.1. Taxonomy (NCBI): domain Bacteria; kingdom Bacillati; phylum Actinomycetota; class Actinomycetes; order Kitasatosporales; family Streptomycetaceae; genus Streptomyces; species Streptomyces sp. NPDC051740. The sequence goes on from NZ_JBITCL010000028.1 coordinate 836, forward strand.
CCTCCCGTACGCCTCCGGACGACGATGACCCGACCGCTCACCGCCGCGCAGCGCCGCCTCGTCGATGCCGCCGATCCCGGCACGGGGCGGCTGAAGGGTACGCCGGCACAGCTCGCCGCGTTGGTGAAGCGCGGGCTCGCGTTCCGGCATCCGAGGCCGCCGCACGATCACTTCCTGACCCCGGCGGGGCACCGGGCGCGCGAGGCGGAGGCGGAGACGGCACCCGAGCCGGTGACTGCACCGGCCGCGACCGGGGTGTTCGCCGCGCGCGTCGGCGGTGAGCACCCCGCGCCGGAGTCGGGCCCCGCCCGGCTCCGGGAGGTGCGCGGCGCCTGGCAGGGGATGCTGGAGCTGCGCCGGATGACCAATCCCGACGGGGCGACGGACCGGCCCTGCGGCTGGGAGCGTTCGCATCTGGCGCAGGCCGCCGCGCTCGCCCTGGAGGCCGCCGGACACCGCCCGGCCACCGACGGTGAGGGCGGTTACCGCGTGCGGGAGACCCCGCAGCCGGAGGCGGTCGCCGTGCACGAGCCGGACGGTGAGGCGCTGCGGGCCTGCGCGGCCACGCTGGAGGGGGCCGGCTGGCAGGTCGGGGAGTACACGGAGCCGAGGACGCGGGCGCGCTATCTGCTGGCCTCCCCGCGCCGGGTGTGAGGGACATGCCAAGATCGGTGGGTCGGGCAACGGACTCGGCCGAGCAGGCGTGAAGGGGACAGACACCGTGAGCGAGCCGTTCTCCGTACGGGTGACCGTGCGCGGATACGAGACCGACGTGCAGGGCCACCTCAACCAGGCCGTGTACCTCAACTACGCGGAGCACGCGCGCTGGTCGCTGCTCCAGGAGGCCGGGATCACCCAGTCCGGCCTCATCTCCCAGGGCGTGGGACCGGTCGCCCTGGAGACCACCATCCGCTACAAGCGTGAGCTCCTCGCCGGCGACGAGGCCGACGTGAGCTGCGTCTTCACCTGGGGCGGTGGCAAGGTCTTCACCATCGAGCAGACGATCACCAAGGCCGACGGCACCCTGGCGGCCGAGATCGCGGCGGTCGGCGGGCTGATGGACCTCAAGCGGCGCAAGCTCGTGCCGCATCCGCAGGACGTCTTCCGGGACCTGGCGAAGGACCCGGGCCTGTTCGGGCTGTGACCGAGGTTTCACGCGCTGAAAGTTTCCGCCGCCCGGTTCCCAAGTTTCCAGGCCATCCACTCCTACAGTGGGCCAGACCACCAGAGAGGAACGAAGGCTCTTTACAGGCCCGGAATCTACGTGCGTAACTAATGACGCGCGCACGTCAATCAGCACGGATCTGCCCAGGTGGCAGCGGCCGACGTCACCTCCTTCGCTCATCCCCACATGTGTCAGGAGGCAGTCCCCATGTTCTCTGTCCCCCGCCCCTTAACCGGCCCCCGCAGACGGATCGCCACGGCGCTCGGCGTCCTCGGTGCCGCCCTCGCGCTGACGGCCACCACCGCGGGCGGCGCGACCGCCGCACCCCGGCCCGACCGGGACCGTGTCCACGTGGAACCCGGCGAGGCGTACATGGGTGTGGGCACCCGTGTCCACGAGGGCGGCCCGGCCGGCGCACCGTCGCTGAACGCCCTCGCCCCGACCGACGGTGTCCAGGGCATCGACGTCTCGCACTGGCAGGGCGCCATCAACTGGACCTCGGTGCGGGGCGCCGGCATCCAGTTCGCCTGGATCAAGGCGACCGAGGGCACCACCTACAAGGATGACCGGTTCAACAGCAACTACCCCGCCGCGTACCACGCGGGCGTGGTCCGGGGCGCGTACCACTTCGCGCTCCCCAACGCCTCCAGCGGCGCCACCCAGGCGAACTACTTCGCGAGCAGCGGCGGCGGCTGGTCGCGCGACAACCTCACCCTGCCGGGCGTCCTGGACATCGAGCACAACCCGTACGGGGCGATGTGCTACGGCCTGTCCACCACGCAGATGCGCAGCTGGATCAACGACTTCTACACCACGTACAAGGCGCGCACGAGCCGCGACGTCGTCATCTACACGACGGCGAGCTGGTGGAACACCTGCACCGGCAACTGGACCGGCATGTCCGGCAAGAGCCCGCTGTGGGTGGCGCACTGGACCTCGGCGTCGTCGCCGACCATCCCGAGCGGATTCCCCACCTGGACGGTGTGGCAGTACACCAGCACCGGTTCGGTCTCCGGCGTCTCGGGCAGCGTGGACCGCAACCAGTTCAACGGCTCCCGCGACCGGCTGCTGGCGCTCGCCAACAACACCTGACGCGCGATCACGCGGTGGGGCCGGCGGCCGTCCGTCGCCGGCCCCTTCACCTCCCCCCACCCCGCCTCCGTCCCCGAGGAGTGATCGTGCATCCCGAGAACGCCCTCCGGCGCCGTCTCCTGCTCGCCGGTGCGGCCGGGCTGGCCGCCGCCACCGCCGTGCCGGGCACCGCGCAGGCACGCGACGTCGACGCCATGGAGCCGGACATCGACTCCACCGGGACCTGGGACGCCCGTTCCCCGCAGGGGGACATCGGCGTCCTGCAGTACCGGCCGAGCAGGATCGTCGTCCACCACACGGTGAGCGCCAACACCTCCGACTTCTCCCGCGCCCAGGCGCACACGCACGCCCACTGGGTGCAGGACCTGCACCTGGACAAGAACGGCTGGGTCGACACCGGCTACCACTTCCTGGTCAGCCGGGGCGGCTGGATCACCGAGGGCCGGCACGGCAGCCTCCAGGCGCTCACCGGAGGCCGGAACTTCGTGCTCGGCTCCCACACCTCCGGGCAGAACGACCAGGCCGTCGGCATCGCGTGCGAGGGCGCGTACCACGCGGGCGCGGTACCGCCCGGCGCGCAGTGGGACGTCCTGGTGGTCCTGTGCGCGTACGTGTGCGAGCGGTACGGCATCCCCTCCGCGCAGCTCTACGGCCACAAGGACTACGGCGGGACGCTGTGCCCGGGCGTGTACCACGACATGCTGCCCCTGCTGCGGGAGGAGGTGGCGGCGGCGCGGGCGGCGTAGCCTGCGGCCGGGGGGCGGTGGTCGGGATGAACTCTATGGTGCGGCCGGGGTCTTCACGCCCGTGAGTTCCCCGCCCGCCTCCATCGGGTGGGTGACGTCGGTGGCCTCGCGGCGGCCGTCGCCGAGGTGGTTGAAGACGAAGTTCAGGAGGACCGCCACCACACAACCCGTGGAGATGCCCGAGTCGAGGATGATCCGGGCGGTCTCCGGGGCGGAGTGGTAGAACTCCGGCGCGCTGACGGGGATGATGCCCACGGCCAGCGAGACGGCCACGATCAGGACGTTGTTGTCCTTCTCCAGGCCGGCCCGGACCAGGGTCTGGATGCCGCTCGCCGCGACCGAGCCGAACAGGACCACGCCCGCGCCGCCGAGCACCGGGCGCGGTACGACGGCGATCAGCGAGGCGGCCATCGGGCACAGCCCCATCAGGACGAGGAAGCCTCCGCCGGTGGCGACGACGTACCGGCTGCGGATCCGCGTCATCGCGACCAGGCCGATGTTCTGGGCGAAGGCGCTGCACATGAAGCCGTTGAACAGCGGGCTGAGGGCGGAGCCGAGGGTGTCGGCGCGCAGGCCGGCCGCGATGGTCCTCTCGTCGGCCGGACGGTCGACTATCTCGCCCAGCGCCAGCATGTCGGCGGTCGACTCGGTCATCGACACCACCATCACCACGCACAGCGAGACGATCGCGGCGAGCTGGAACTGCGGTGCGCCGAAGTGGAACGGGGTCGGGAAACCGACGATGTCCGCGTCCGCCACCGGAGAGAAGTCGGTGACCCCGAACGGGATCGCGAGGAGGGTGCCGGCCACCAGGCCGAGCAGGACGGCGATCTGCTTGACGAAGCCGCGGGTGAAGCGGCGCAGGAGGAGGACGATCACGAGGGTGGCGGCGGCCAGGCCCAGGTTGGTCGCCGAACCGAAGTCGTCGGCCGAAGGGCTGGGTCCCTGGGCCCAGCCGAAGGCGACCGGCAGCAGCGAGACGCCTATGAGCGTGATGACCGTGCCGGTGACGACCGGCGGGAAGAAGCGGACCGCCTTGCTGAAGAACGGTGCCGCGAGGAAGCCGAGGAGTCCGGCGACGATCACCGCGCCGAAGATGACCGGCAGGGCGTCGTTCCTGTCGTCGGTGGAGACGACGATCGCGGTCATCGGGGCGACACCGGCGAAGGTGACGCCGTTGACGAAGGGCAGCCGGGCGCCGATCCTCCAGACGCCGAGGGTCTGCAGGAGGGTGGCGAGGCCCGCGGTGAACAGGCAGGCGCCGGTGAGGAAGGTGAGTTCGGTGCCGGTGAGACCGATGGCCGCGCCGACGATCAGGGGTGGGGCGACGACGCCCGCGTACATGGCGGCCACGTGCTGCAGGCCGGTCGTCGCCATCTTGAGTGCGGGGAGTTTCTCGTCAACGGGGTGGTCGGCCACTGCGGCTCTCCTCCGGTCGGGTACGCGTCGGCTCTGACGCGGGTGTCAAGGAGGTGGTGCGGGTGGTCGTGCGGGACCGGGGACGGGGGAGGTGGGTGGCCGTCTCCGGGACGTACACGCCCCGGAGACGGCCGTCGCGGACCCCGATGGGCGTCCGCGGGCGCCGGCCGGGAGCCGTCCCTCCCGGCCGGAGACTTCGACGGGGCTCAGCCCTGCGCGGCGATCCGCGCCAGCCGCTGGGCCTCCGTACGGGTGGAGCGGGCGATCTCGTCCTCGTCGGCCGTGAGCAGGCGTCCGTTCTCCACGATCTGCCGGCCGTTCACGAAGGACGCGGTGACCGGGGCCGCCGCGCCGAGCACCAGCGCGGTCACCGGGTCGGCGATGGAGGCGTGCGCGAGGGTGTCCATCCGCCACAGCACCAGGTCGGCGAGCTTGCCCGGCTCCAGGGAGCCGATCTCCCCCGCGCGGCCCAGCACCCGGGCTCCGCCGTACGTGCCGAGGCGCAGCGCCTGCCGGGCGTTCAGGGCGGCCTCGCGGTGGGCGCCGAGGCGGTTGACGAGGAGGGCGTTGCGCAGTTCGGTGTGGAGTTCGCCGGACTCGTTGGAGGCGGTGCCGTCGACGCCGAGGCCGACCGGGACGCCGGCCGCGAGCATGTCGGGGACGCGGGCGATGCCGGCCGCCAACCGTGCGTTGGAGGACGGGCAGTGGGCGACGCCCGTCCCCGTACGGGCGAAGGCGGCGATGTCGGAGTCGTTCATGTGGACGCAGTGCGCCATCCAGACGTCCTCGCCGAGCCAGCCGGTGGACTCGAAGTAGTCGGTCGGGCCCATGCCGAACAGCTCGTGGCAGAACTTCTCCTCCTCGACGGTCTCCGAGCCGTGCGTGTGCAGGCGTACGCCGAGCCGCCGGGCCGACTCGGCTCCGTACCGCATCAGTTCGGTGGAGACGGAGAAGGGGGAGCAGGGGGCGACGGCGACCTGGGTCATGGCGTCGGAGGAGGTGTCGTGGTGCCGCCGTACCGTCTCCTCGGTTGCGGCGAGCGCGTCGTCGAGGGTCTCGACGGCGAAGTCCGGGGGCAGTCCGCCGTCCTTCTCGCCGCGGTCCATGGAGCCGCGGGCGAGGGTGAAGCGCACGCCCATGTCCCGGGCGGCCCCGATGATGGCGCCGGACAGGTCGCCGGCGCCCCGCGGGAAGACGTAGTGGTGGTCCATGGCGGTGGTGACGCCGCCGCGGGCCATCATCGCGAGCGAGCCCCGGGCCGCCGCGCGCACCATCGGCTCGTCGATGCGCGCCCAGGTCGGGTAGAGGGCGACGAGCCAGTCGAAGAGGTTGTGGTCGGTGGCCAGGCCCCGGGTGATCCACTGGTAGAAGTGGTGGTGGGTGTTGACCAGGCCGGGGGTCGCGAGGTGGCCGGTGGCGTCGATCCGCCGTACGACGTTCTCCAGGCCCTCGGGGGCCGTGCCCGTGCCGAGCGACTCGATGCGGTTGCCGGCGAGGACGAGGTGACCGGAGGCGTACTCGGTGTCCTTCGCGTCGACGGTCGCGATCGCGCAGTTCTCGATGACGGTGCGCCGGGTTGCTGCCATGGTTCGTCCTTTTCGCGTACGTGGAGAGGGCACGGCAGGACCCTGGAGGTCTGAGTGCCGCGGCCGGTCGGCGGACCGTCCGGCCGCGGGTGCCGAAAGGGGTTCGCGGGCTTACAGGTTGGTGAGGTCCACCGGTATCCGCGCCTCGCAGCCCTCCCGCAGGACGGTGGCCTCGATCAGGCCGTAGGGGCGGTCGGCGGCGAAGTACACCTCGTTGTCGTTCTCGAGGCCGAACGGCTCCATGTCCACCAGGAAGTGGTGGCTGTTGGGGAGGGAGAAGCGGACCTCGTCGATCTCGCCGCGGTGGTCGATGATCCGCGTGCCCATCTGGTACATCGTCTGCTGCAGGGACAGGGAGTAGGTCTCGGCGAAGGCCTGGAGCATGTGCTTCCTGGTCTCCTCGTACGACGTCTCCCAGTCGGGCATCTCCTGCTCGTCGTCGGTCCAGTTGAACCGCCAGCGGCCGGAGACCGAGGTGGCGAGGACACGGTCGTAGGCCTCCTTGAGCGTCGTGTACCCGTCCTTGACGTAGCCCCAGAACTCGGAGTCGGTGGAGTTCAGCACCGTCAGGTCCTTCAGACCGGAGACGACCTCCCACTTCTCCCCGTCGAAGGTGATCTGGGCGAGCCGGGTCTCCTGGCCCTTGCGGACGAAGGAGTGCTCGCCCTCGCCGGCCGCCCCGATCCGCTCCCAGGCGTACTCCTCGACGCGGATGCGCGCCCGGTGTATGGGCTCCTGCGAGGTGACGAAGTGGCGGGCGAGGTGGATGCCGAACTGCTCGGCGGACTCGATGCCGTGCTCCTTGGCGAACGCGTACACCGTGTTCTTGGTGGTGTCGGTCGGCAGGACGTTGGCGTTGGAGCCGGAGTAGTGGACCTCGTCCATGTCGCCGGACAGGGCGACGGAGACGTTCAGGTCCTTGATGTGGTGGGTGGTGCCGTCCCGCGTGATCCTGACGACTCGGTTCTCTGCTTTGCCGTACTGGTTCTGGCCCAGAATCGTAGGCATGTGTCTGCTAGCTCCCTCGGTAAACGGAGTAGCCGAACGGGTTGAGCAGCAGCGGTACGTGGTAGTGCTCGCCCGGTGTGACGGCGAACGTGACCGCCACCTCCGGGAAGAACACTCCGGTGCCGCCGTCCCGATGCGCGGGGGCGTCCTGCCGTGCCTCGGCTTGGTTCCTCGCTGACGGTTCGAAGTACGCCTCGACCTCGAAGTCGAGCCGTACGTGGGTGGTTCCCTCCGGCAGGGCCGGCAGGTCCTTGCACCGCCCGTCCGCGTCGGTCGCGGAGCCGCCGAGCGCCCGCCAGTCCGCGTCCCGGCCCGAGCGGGCGGCGAGGCGGACGGCGACGCCCCCGGCGGGGCGGCCGACGCTGGTGTCCAGGATGTGCGTGGACACGGAGGTGGTGGTGTCGGTGCTCATGCGGGTCGGTCCTCTTCGGCTTCGGCTTCGGCTTCGAGTCCGGCTCCGGCCTCGACTTCGGTTTCGGCCTCGGCTTCAACTTCGGCCTCGGCCTCGGCTTCGGCTTCGGCTTCGGCTTCGGCTTCGACGAGACGGGCCAGCCGGATGCGGTTGATCTTCCCCAGTTCGGTGCGGACGATCTCGCGCTCCCGCTCCGGCGCGTTGCCGAGGCGTTCCCGGAGGGCGTCGCGCATCTGCTCGCCGGTCCGGCCGGTGGCGCAGATGAGGAAGACATGGCCGAACCTCTCCTGGTAGGCCAGGTTCAGTTCGAGCATCTCGGCCTTCAGCGCCTCCGGGGCGCCGGCCATGCCGCTCTGTTCCCTGGCGGAGGTCGGGTCCCCCGGTTTCGGGCGGCCGATCGGCGGGTGCCCGGCCATCGCCTCTTCCAGGCCGGCCGTGGTCAGACCGGCCGTGGCGGCGTCACTGGCGGCGTACAGGTCGTCGGCGGTGGGGTACGGGCGGGCGGCGAGCAGTCGCCGGGCCCATGCCGTGGAGGCGCAGGCCTCGTGGAGTGCGGCGAGGGCCGCGTGCTCCTCCAGGGCGTTGAAGCGGGCCAGGCCCGGAGGTGGGGAAGTCGACGTCACGGAAGCCTCCGTGGCCGCGAGCGGCCTTCGTGTCGAACGGGCGTGCCGACAGTGAACGCCGTCACGAACAACACGTCAACAGTTTGTTGAAAATTCGGCGTGACAAAGAGGAGCGCCCGTCGTCCGGGAGGTTCAGGCGCCCTTCTCGCGGTTGAGGTAGTTGTAGACGGTGAAGCGGCTGACCCCCAGCGCGCTCGCCACGGTCTCCACGCCGTGCCGCACGGCGAAGGCGCCGCGCGCCTCCAGACCGCGCACGATCTCCTGCTTGGCCCTGCGGTCCAGGTCCGCGAGCGGTCTGCCCTTCCGGCGTTCCAGCGCCGCGAGGATGTGGTCGAGGGAGTCCGCGAGCTGCGGCAGCCGTACGGCGACGACGGCGGCGCCCTCCCAGGAGAGCACCACGCCGTCGGTCCCGGCCTCGTCCGGCGGGACCATCTCGCCGCCCATGGCGTCGACCAGTGGTTTCACCGCCGCGATGAAGGCCTCGTCACCGGCGGCGGTCACCGGTCGCCCTCCTCGACGACGTTGACCTGGAGCGAGATCCGGGTGGCGCCGGCCGCCAGCGCCCTGTGCAGCATCGCGTCCACGGCGCCGAGCACCGCGGCGGCGCCGCCCTCGGCGGTGTTGCCGAACGGTCCGACGTCCACCGCGTCCAGCTCGGCCGCCTCGACGACCTCCCGCGCGACCACCGCGTGCGCGGGCGCCTCGTCGAGGTCGAAGGGCTCGGTCGTGAACTCCACTCTCAGACGCATCAATCTCACTGCACCCCATGCCGTCGGCTCTGACCTGCACGTTCTCTCAGTCCTCCGACCAAGAGGGCACACCCGGAGCACATTCCCCGTCAGGGCACCGAACGTCCGGCCCACCGCCGCCCTGACCCGCTCCCCCCGCTCGGGGAAGAGACGGCTGCAGACGTCCGGGGGCATCGCGGCGCTGGTGTGCCCCAGTCGTTCCGGCACGACCTTAACGGACTCTCCCACGGCGATCGGCGGAGATGCATGGGCAGGCTATGAATCCGGTAATCCGTACCGTCGAAGGTGGGGAAAAGATGGCCGCGGCTCTGAGCGAGACACCCGTCCAGCTGACCGACCGATCCGTCATGGAGCCTATCCGACTGAACCGTTCCGGATGCGATGGAGGACCGCATCGGGCGGTCGGCGGGAATAGCAGGGGAAGTATGGCCTACGGGAGGTCGTGGCAGCTCAGGGAAGACGGATTCCGTGCTGACGACTGCTCATTGTCGGTCTCCTCTGGTAAGACTGCTGCACATCACACTTATCGGTGCGAGGCCCGGCAGGAGTGACCATCGGAGGAGGTGGGTCCGCCGGGTTGCTGGCCTGCTAATCAGGGGTTGGGCACCGGGGACGCAAGGAGATCGGGCGATGCATTCCGTTTCTGGGTTCCGGCAGTGGCTTCTCGCGAGACCGCAGCTGGCGGTACGGATGATGCGCCACGTCGAGAAGGCTCACAGTCCGGCACTCCTGAACTACCCGGGTGCTCCCGCCCCTGCAGCCCGCCGGCGACCACCGGGCGCGCGGCTCTGGATTAGCCGGGCCCCGGAGGAAGCTCTGCACCTCCTGTGCTACTGCGGTCTGAGTGTCGGCTGTTCGCAGCTGGTGGAGCTGGGGCAGGGGGATTTCCTTGAGGACCCGGATCTGGACCAGCTCGTCCGGATGCTCGAGATGCTGCCGCCCGAACTCGCGCAACTGGTCTTTTACGGGCTGACGTTCGCGTCACACCTGCCGGCTCACCGGTTCACGGAAAGCCATGCCGAGGAACTCCGGAAGGCGGTGGCCATCGAGGGGGAACCAGTGGCGGCGGACATCTGGGAGCGCCCGTCCTGCATCCCGGCGATGTGGGGTGATGAGGCCGAGGGCGGGGCGGCGACCGGCGAGGGCGCCGGTTCGGTGGCGGAGACTCAGGCGCTGGCCGTGCCGGACTCTGACGTCCTGTCGCTGCGAACCACCGCGCTTCGCGAGGAAGCCGCTGAACTCGTGGACAAGCTGGGGGTGTTCATGGCTGCCGTCAGGGAGGGACGGCAGCCTGACGGACACGAGGCCTTGCTGAGCGCCGTGACGTCCTGGACACGGGAGCGGCAGTTCCTGGTCGAGGCCTTCGCCGAAGCGGTGCCTGCGACGGCCGAAGACGCGGAGCCTTCCGGTCCCTGGGGTCCGGAGGCCGGCTGGGTCGAGGCCGAGGCGCTGATCGAGCGGCTGTGCGAGGAGGAACGGGAACGGGAACGGATCACTCAGGAGATCGCCAAAGTCATGCAGGCGCGCGACGAGGCGGTGGGGTTGCTCGAGCAGGCCGTCAGTGACCTCATGCGGCAGACCCTCGTCGACCAGGTCGCGCAGTTCGACCGGAAGCTCCGTGAGCTCCGTGGTGACCCGGTGGCCGACACCACGTCGTCCGGCGTGGAGGGCGACTCCGCGACGGACGCCAGTGCGGACCGTGTGTCTCCAGACGAAGGGAGCGGTGAGACGGCCCCGGGGCCGACCCTCGGTCCCGGTCCCGGCGCGGACCACGAGGTTCGCAGCCAGGGTGACGCGCCCGCTCCTCAGGACGGGGGAGCCGGGGACTCGTTCGGTAGCGGGAACACCCCGGAACCGGTCGCGGTGGCGACGACGGGGGACGCGGTCCCCGGCCCGGAGGCCGAAGCCGACGACCGGCCTGACGAAACGGCGGCCCAGGACACTGGCGCTGCCCAAGTCCGGACGGAACCCGCTTCCCCCGGCTTCGGCGGGCACCACGATGACGAGGGCCGGACCGGTGGGGACCGGTGTGAGGCCCCCGCCCCCACCGTCCTCCGGCCCTCCACGCCGTCCTATACCAAGCCCGGCGCCGACGAAGCACTCCCCGCCCCGGCCGACGGCTGGGCCGGAGCCGAAGCCGCCGTGGAGGCCCTGGTCACCGAGGGCAGGCTCGCCGAGGCGTACTGGGTGAGCCGTGCCGCTGGCGCGTCGGAGCACCGCACGCTCGCCCTCGCCTTCGCAGACGCCGCGTTCCACGATTCGCCCGCCTCAGCCTCCGACCTGCAGGTGAAGGCCGAGGAATTCCTGGACGCCGTCACGCGAAACCGTCCCCTGGAGGACGACCGCGACGCCCAGTTCATGCTGCTGACGGCAGCCGTACGCAGCGGCATCTCGGCCCGCTGGGCGAGCAGCGTCCTCACCGGCGACCACACGTCTGTCCCCGGTCTCCCGGACCCTTGGGCGAGGGCTCTCGACGGTTTGGTGCTCGCCGTCCGCAAGGGCGCGGAGATCAAGCCGGGCGGTCTGCGCGCCGGCGTCGCGGCCACTGAGGCCAACCGATTCGAAAGAATCGCTGACCAGGCCCGTCAGCTCGCGGTCGACCTGCCGAAGCGGAAGATCCGCTACCAGCGGGCCACGGTCGTCCTACAGGCGCTGGCCGGGTCTGAAGGGATACTCGGCGAGACCCTGCACGCGATCGAGGAGTGGGCCAGGAAGGGCGGCGAGTCCGGCGCGGAGAAACTGTCCGGGCTGATGGAGGAGCACTTCCGGCGCGTCGATGCCGCGGACCGCCTGATCGACGACACCGACCGGGTCAAGCGCACCACCAAGCAGGCCAAGAACGACATCCACTCCGGCGCCCGTCTTCAGCTCCGCGCGCACGTCAAGAGTGTCCAGGACCTCCTGAAGGCGGCCTTGCGCGCCGCCGAGGCACCGGCGGTATCGGGCAGCGGCGCCATCGGTCCCGAGCTGCCAGCGGCGCTCGAGGCCGCCAGGGAGGCGGGGCGGCCCCCGGGTGTGGGCGGCGCGCTGTTCGACCTGCTGGTGCGATGGCTCGACCGGTCCTACGCGCCCGGGACCAGGGACGAGGACGTCCGGTTCCCACCGCCAGCGGACGCGCTGCTGATGCTACCGGGCCTGTCCTGGCACTCGGAGAACAGCAGGCACCTGCCCGACGTCGCCGGCCCGGAGGCGTTCTCCGTGCTCGCGGACATGCTCGGCCCGCATGACCCGGCCCGTGCCCTCACCTGGCACCGCACCCAGGGTGACCTGCACCTCGCCGAACGCCTGCTGAACCGGATCTCCCGGGGCGAGGTGCCCGGCGTTGAGCTCACGGCAGTCCAGCTCGCCGAGCAGCGGCAGGCGCTCTCCGACGCGGCCGACCAGTGGAAGGACCGGTGCGCCAAGGAGCACCGCAGCGCCCAGCTGGCGCTGGCCCGGGTCCGCGCGCAGAACCTGCTGACCCACGAGGTGGAACGCGAGTTCACCGGCCGTCTGCTGGACCTGGAGGGCGAGGGCCACGGCAAGAGCTTCGGAGAGCGTCTGCGCGCCGTCGAGCAGGTCACCGAGGACCTGCGCCTCCTAGAACAGGAGCGCAGCGACGACTTGCGCCGCCAGCTCGGGCAGGTGCGGCTGACGGAGCAGGACGCGAGCCGGATCCGTGACCTCCTGGACCGCGGTGAGACGGTGGCAGCGGAAGAGCTCCTGACGTTCGCCCGCCAGGGGCAGCCCTTGCCGGAGCCCGCCGAACCGGCCGGAGAAGTCCTCTCCCGCTTCCTGGCGGGCGTGGCCCACCCCGACGCACCCAGGCCCGACTCGTCCGGCGGCAGCGCCCGCTGGTGGGCGGACCACTATGCCTCAGGCGAGGCGCTGGTGCAGAACGCCCTATCCGGCCTCGACGCCTGGGACCGGCTGGGGCAAGTGATGGACGCCCGGAAGGTCGGCAAAGCGGTGGTCAGCGTGCTGCGGCTGCTCGGCCTGAACGCCTCCCAACCCAATGTGGAAGAGGCCAGGTGGGGCGTCACCCGGCTGAGCGTGCGGGCCGACATCACAGAGAGCACGCCCGGTTACGTCGCCGCCCTCGGCTCGCACGCCCGCCGCATGTACAAGGTCGTCGTCATCACCGACGAGTTGCGGGGTGAGGGCCCGCTGCGCCATCTGCCAGCGTCGGCGATCGAAGCCAACATCATCCTGTACACGCAGCCGCTGGGCGTCGAAGGCCGTCGCAGGCTCGCGCAGGAGTCGCGGGGCCGGAGCCACCAGGCGCTGGTCGTCGACCCGGCCGTCGTCGGCTGGGTGGCCGCGCACGCGCCGCGCTCCTTCCGCGCCGTCCAGCAAGTCACCCTGCCGTGGACCGGCTACACCCCGTACACCCCGCATGTCGCGGGTCTGGTGCCGTCCGAGGTGTTCAAGGGCCGCACCGACGAGATGCGCGCCGTCCTCGACCCGCAGGGGCCGATCTTCCTCTTCGGAGGGCGCCAGCTCGGCAAGTCATCCCTGCTCAGGCAGGCCGTGGAAGTGTTCCAGAAGGACGACCGGGAGAACCGGGTCGCCGTGTACGTCGACCTGATGAAAGCCGACATCGGGCACGCGGAACCACCAGAGGGCATCTGGCGGATGCTGCTGGCCGAATTGAAGCGGCGCGGCGTGATCAGCGAGAGCGTCGCCGACCGCGCGCCGGGCAATGTGATCGCGAACGAGGTCCAACAGTGGATCGAGGAGCGGCCCGAGCGCCGTCTGCTGCTGCTCGCCGACGAGGCCGACGCCTTCCTCACGGCGGACGCCCAGGCCGTCTACACCGGCGGCGGCCAGTCCACGTTCCCCACTGTGAAGCGGTTGCAGCGGCTGATGGAGGACACCGGGCGCGACTTCAAAGTGGTGTTCGCCGGTCTCCATCAGGTCCAGCGCTTCAACCGGCTGATCAACGTGGTCACCGCGCACGGCGGCCGCGACGTGCCGGTCGGCCCGCTGAAGCCGCAGGACGCCGTGGAGCTGGTGGAGGAGCCCATGGCGGCGGTGGGTCTCACCTTCGAGACCCGCGACCTCGTCTGGCACATCCTCGGCCTGACCAACTACCAGGCCAACCTGCTGCAGATCTTCTGCGACCGCCTGGTCACCTACATGCAGCAGCGTTCCATGTCCGCCGACGGCCGACACGCCCCGATCGCTTGGGAGGACGTCCAACAGGTGGCCGGCATGGAGGAGGTCCGCGGGCTGATCGCAGAGCGCCTTCGCTACACGATCAACCTGGAGGACCGCTACCGCGTCCTCGCTCTGCTGATCGCCCTGCGCAGCCTGGAGCAGGGCCACGGGCACGGGTACCGGCCCGCCGAACTCCTCGAGCGCGCCCACGAGCGCTGGCAGGACGGCTTCCCGCTCAACTCCGAGCGGCAGCTGACCATCTACCTCGAGGAGATGGTCAACCTGGGCCTGCTGATCCGGCTCCCCGGGGATGAGCGTGTCTACGCCATGCGCAGCCCCAACGTGGTGAACATGCTCGGCACCCAGGCCGAGCTGGAAAACGAGCTGCGCGACACCCAGTTCGACCTGCCCTACGACTACAACCCGAGCGTCGCCCGCCGCTCCCTCGGTACCGACCGGCGGACCCGAGTGCAGCGGATGAGCCCGCTGACCGACGGACAACTGAGCGACATCCTCACCCACCCGGCCCGCACTACGCTGGTGCCCTGCACTCCGGCGCTCAGCGCCGACCTGGTGGAGCGCGGCATCCAGCTCCACATCGACGGCCACGGCCTGGCCGTCGTGCGCATCGGACCGGACGACGACCTGACCGAGTTCATCACGGCCAACTCCCGCCGCAAGAGCGGCTCCCGGCTGCTCTTCGTCGATCTCAGGGGCCAGGACACGGTCCGGCTGCAGGAGGCCACGGACCGGCTCCTGGATCACACCCGGATTACCCAGCCCCGCTCCGACAGCTCGTCGTCTCTGCCGCGCCGTCACGCCGTCGTCCTGTGCGACCCGGACACCGCCGCGGGCGTGGTGTCGGCCGCCGGGCTGGTGCGCCCCGAGCGGTGGACGGTGGACAGCGTGCGCGCCTGGCCCGAGTCGCCCTTCGGCTCCCCGCCTGAGCGGCGCAGCCTGATCGAGGTGACCGGCGGCTGGCCGATGCTGGTGGAACTCGCCATGCACAAGGTCCGTTCCGGCATGCGGCAGCAGGAGGTCTTCGACGAGCTGCGCACCGAGATGACCGTACCGGAGCGTGCCAAGGCCCACCTGGAGCTGGCGGGCCTAAGCTCCGACGACGTTGGCCGACTCGCCACCTGGGCGCAGTTCTACACCGAGGAGGAGCACCGCGCCGGGGTCGCCGTCGCCGCCGCGGGCGACCTTCAGGCCGCCTTCCACGAGGCGCGTCTATACGACGAGAGCGACGCCGAGGACACGCTGCCCGCCGCGGAACGGCTCTTGGACCGCCTCGACCTGCTCGGCGTCCTCGACGTCACCGACAAGGGCGAGACCCTGGACCCGGTCACCTTCCGGGCCGTCAAGATGATCGGCGGCGACCTGTGACCGCCGGCCTGTGGGACGGGAATGAGCCGGACGGGGCGCACGGTCAGCAGGGGGCACAAGCCCGGGAGAGCGGGGCCGCCGTCCCGGCCCCGTCAGCTTCCGAGCGCGACCTGGTGCGCCTCCCCGGCCCGCGCCGCCACCTGGAGCGGCTGGAACGGGACCTGAGGTCAGGCCGCAGCTGCGTCTGGTACTTTCCGGACCCGATGGTCGACTCCGGCCGGGCGGAGCTGTTCCTGAGGGAGCTGTACGCCCGGTTCGAGGAACCCATACCGGTCCTGGGCCCCGTCACCACGCTCGCCGACCGCACCCGCGGCCGTGGAAACGTCGTCGCCATCCCGCTCCAGCGCTCCACCGCGCCCGAGCCGGAGACCGCGTCCGCCGGGGCCGGCAGCCACTTCGCGCTCTGGCACGATGACGACGGCTTCGATGCCGAAGACCCCTACGGAGCCCTGCTGGGCTCGCTGGTCGCCACCCCGGCCGGCCCGCCACCACCTTCCGGCCACCTCGGCGCGGCCCCAGGCGTCGCAGCGCTCGCCCCGATGTCGCTCAGCGAGCGCCTGGCCAAGGAACTCGGCGTCACCGGCGACCCGTTGAGCGAGCTGGTCAGGCGGGCGGTCCGGCTCCGGAACGACGTTCCCGGCGACGACGGTCCGGAGGACGACGCTCTGCCGAGCGCACCGCCGCTGATCGTGGTGCGCGGCTGGGAGGAGGACTCGCCCGAGGAGCTGGGCCGACTGCTCCGTACCGCCCATGCCACATTCCGCGACGAGGGCCTTGGCGCGGAACACCGTCCCCGCTTCCTCATCGCCGCCCGCATGGGGGACCTCCCCAGCATCGCCTTCGGCGTCGGCCCGAGCCACGACCACGTCACCCTGCATTGGTGGTGGCGGGTGTGGACCCGCCTCGACAGTGAGGTCCTGCTCGCCTGGCGGCCCCGTCCGAACGCCGGGGCCGCCGAGGCACTGCTCCATCGGGTGACCGACGCGGTCGTCGCCGAGGTCTGCGGCCCCGACGTCGACAGCGCACTCGCCCTCCGGGAAGCCTGGAAGGGCGGCGACCTGAACTCCCTGCGCCGCGCCCTGGCCGGCGTCCTCCCCGGCGAGGCGGCCGTCCTGGACCGGACCTGGCCCCGCCGCATGTCCACCGCTCACGCCTCCGCCCCCTCCGCGGAGCTACGCGACGCCTGGTCGACCGGCGCCGTCGACAGCTGGGACGGCCATGTCCGCCCTGTCCTCGGCCACCACCTCCTCGACCCCGATTCCATAGAGCTGCGCACCCTCGTCTGCCACGCCCAGAACCGCGTCCTGCTTCCCCTAGTGGACGAGGCCCGCACCGCCTTCATCGATCTAGTCCCCGGCCTCTTGCGCAAGGAGATCAGCCTCGACTACTTCCGGGAGCAGGCACGCTCCCAGTACCAGGTCAAGAAGCAGCTCCCCGCCGCTCCGCTCGTCGAACTGGAGGTGGCCGACCTCCAGCGCGCCTCCCGCCTCCTCACCCTCACCACCGAACAGCAGCGCCGCCTGGACATCCTCTGCGACGCCCGCAATTTCCTCTCCCATCTCCAGCCACTGGCCTATCGGCAGCTCATGGCCGTGGCTCAGGCGCTCATCAGCGACTGGCTGGCGGACGACATGGGATGAGAGGCTCCCAGGTCGGTCCGTGGCGGACGGACCGCTGCGGGCGCTGGACGGACGCGCTACGGATGGAGTCCCGCCGGGGCGGGGATCTCCCGCCTGTTCGCTGCCCGCGCCCCCCTTGAATCGCCCTACGCGGTCTGCTTGAAGAACGACGACGGTTTCGAGGTCGAACCCGTTGCGATCAAGTCACCCGAGTCGGCCCGAGACCGGCCGAGCGCACAAGTCTTGACGATTGTTCCCACGCCCCTGGGAAAACCTTCAAATCACCGAGCTCGGCAGGATCAATACCGAGGTCCACATCTCGACGAGCTGATCGACGTCCAGGCCGGTAACCCCCGCCCCACGCGCCTCCAGGTCACGGAGTCAGGCGGATGTCTCCGACCTGCGGGTCATGGCCATCTCCACGGCCCAGCCCTGCACGAGGTTCCGTAGCGGCGTCGCGGAGACACCGAGCCTGGCCTCGGCCGTGGCCGCCACCTCGTGCGCAGGCTCACTTCACGGTCCGGGCATTCGAGAACGCCCGACCGGCGAGCTGCGGCATGAAACGCACAAGCGCAATGCCCATGAGAGAAATACGGCACTGCGTCGCCTTCGGTGCGACTGTCGCGGCTGTCGCCGCAGAGGCGGCCCTCAGTGGCGTTCTCGCGGTAGTGACCGGGGGCCGGCCGCCGGAGAGCGGGCCATGGGCGAGGGCGCCATGCCGTAATTGCGCACGGTGGCAGCATGTCCTCGCGACGGCCCCGACTCGACGTTCGGGGGCGACCCGGAGATGCCCTGCCGCACGACGGGCCAGTCTCGATGCGTTCGTGACATCGAACATGTGTCGAAGTATCGAGCAACCTACTCAATGGGAAGCGGCGAACGATGTCAATACCTCTCACATGTATCGCCATCAAAATCGAAACATTTCGCAGAGCCTGCGCACGAAACGGTGCACGTCACACCCTCAAAAGTCTGGTTCACCCCACCACCCGGCGCCGAAGCCGAGTGATCTCACAGGCGGCGTCGACACCCGGTCTTCCGATTCCCCGACATCCGCGACCCTCCTACTTTCCGAATGACGCCGGAAATTTCGTCCCTTACTGCCCGAGCAGCGAGTGGCGGAACCCGCCGTTCTGCCGCAGGCACCCCTTGGGCGGATCGAGCCCAGGACCTGGGACCGCCGGGAAGCCGGGCGGAGGCCTCCGGCGGTCCGGCCCTCTTGACAAGTCCGGAGGGCCGACGGCAATCTTCCGTTAAGCAGAAATGAACTTCCATTATACGGAATTTCAGGAAGGGCGCATCCGATGGGATTCGCAGACCAGCGCTTCACCATCAACCTGTCGATCCTCTTCACGGAACTCCCCCTCCTGGAGCGCCCGGCGGCCGCCGCCGCGGCCGGCTTCACCGCGGTCGAGCTGTGGTGGCCCTGGGCCGACTCCCCCGTCCCCGAGCGGTCCGAGCCGGACGCGCTGCGGAAGGCGGTCCAGGACGCGGGCGTACGGCTCACGGGCCTGAACTTCTACGCCGGACGGCTGCCCGGACCCGACCGGGGCGCGCTGTCCGTGCCCGGCGAGGAGTCGGAGCGGTTCCGCGCCAACGTCGACGTGGCCGCCGACTTCGCCGGCTCCCTGGGCTGTACGGCCCTGAACGCGCTGTACGGCAACCGGGTCGACGGCGTGGACCCGGCCGAGCAGGACGCGCTCGCCCTGGAGAACCTCGTCCTGGCGGCCCGGGCCGCCGACCGGATCGGCGCGGTCCTGCTGATCGAGGCGCTGAACAAGCCCGAGTCGCCGCTGTACCCGCTGGTGTCGGCCCCGGCCGCCGTGGAGGTCGTCGACAAGGTCGACGCGGCCACGGGCCTGGGCAACGCCCGGTTCCTGATGGACCTGTACCACCTGGCCATGAACGGCGAGGACCTGCCGGCGGTGATCGACCGGTACGCCGGGAGGACCGGTCATGTGCAGATCGCCGACACCCCCGGCCGCGGCGCCCCCGGCACCGGCTCGCTCCCGCTGGAGGACCTGCTGGACCGGCTGCGCAAGGCCGGTTACGACGGCCGGGTCGGCCTGGAGTACAAGCCCGGCGGGCGTCCGAGCGCGGAGGCCTTCGGCTGGCTGCCCCGCTGACCACACCCCCTTGTTATCGAGAGGCACCCTCACATGAGCAACCTCCCCCCTTCCTCCCGCCCGACCCGCCCGGCGGTCGCCTGGATCGGCCTCGGCATCATGGGCTCCCCCATGTCCGAGAACCTGATCAAGGCGGGCTACGACGTCACCGGCCACACCCTGGAGCGGGCGAAGCTGGACCGGCTGGCCGCCGCCGGCGGCACCGCCGCCTCCTCCCTCGCCGAGGCGGTGCGGGACGCCGACGTGATCATCACGATGGTTCCCGCCTCCCCCCAGGTCGAGGCCGTCGCGTACGGCCCCGACGGCATCCTGGAGAACGCCCGGCCCGGCGCCCTGCTGATCGACATGTCCTCGATCACCCCGCAGACGTCGGTCGACCTGGCCGCCGCCGCGAAGGACAAGGGCATCCGGGTGCTGGACGCCCCCGTGTCGGGCGGTGAGGCGGGCGCCGTCGAGGCGGTGCTGTCCATCATGATCGGCGGCGAGCGGGCCGACTTCGAGGAGGCGAAGCCGCTCTTCGAAGCGCTCGGAAAGACGATCGTGCTGTGCGGTCCGCACGGCTCCGGGCAGACCGTGAAGGCCGCCAACCAGCTCATCGTCGCCGTCAACATCCAGGCGTGCGCCGAGGCCGTGGTCTTCCTGGAGAAGTCGGGCGTGGACCTGACGGCGGCGCTCGACGTCCTGAACGGCGGACTGGCCGGCTCCACCGTGCTGACCCGCAAGAAGGACAACTTCCTGAACCGGGACTTCCAGCCGGGCTTCCGTATCGACCTGCACCACAAGGACATGGGCATCGTCACCGACGCCGCCCGCGCCGTCGGCGCGGCACTGCCCGTCGGTGCCGTGGTCGCCCAGCTGGTGGCGAGCCTGCGCGCACAGGGCGACGGCGGACTGGACCACTCCGCGCTGCTGCGGGCGGTCGAACGGCTGTCCGGCGCGCGGGTCTGACCGGTCCGCGCCACTCACAGACCTCCGGGCGGCGTCGGCGCCGACACCTGTCCTGTCGCGCCCAAGGCGCCGGCGCCGCCCGGAACCCGGCCCTACGGGGCACAACGACTCGCGTACGGCCCCTGACGGGAGGTCGGGGCCGTACGCGCGGCCCGCGGAGAGCTCGTACGGCCCGGACGAGGGGTGACCGTACGGGACACCGCGGGCAGGGCGAGGGCACCGCGGCGGCGTGCGAGCCAGTGCGGTGGTGAAGGCCGCGGGACTCCTTCTTCGACCTGAGGGGAGGGGTCCCGGAGCCGTCGCGGCCGCCGCGGTCCCTGGCCCGTACGACCTCGCGGCGCCCGGATGCGGACGGTCCCGCGTCCGGGCGCTTCCCGGCGTCCGGGGTGCGGATCCGTCCGGTGCGCAGCAGCCTGGGGGCATGGCACATCCCACGGAGCACCCGCACATCGTGGTGCACTCCCCGGCCCTGGACGGCTCCCGGCGGGTCACCTCCGACGACGACACGCTGGGCATCGCCACGCACGTCGACGACGTGGCCGAGATCCTGCGGCTGGCCGACCTGTACGTCACCGATGTGGAGGGGACGGACCTGATCGAGTGGCAGGGCGGCGGCCCCGACGACTGGCCGGGACTGTCGGAGCACCACGGGACGACCTGAGCGCCGCTACGGCATCGGCCGTACGGCCGACTACGCCACCCTCAAATGAACCTCTGAAGGCGGCCCGGAACGCTTGGACCACCATCGCGGGCGGGCACACTCCTGGCACACGGGGCCCGCCGGCACGGGGGCGGCGGGCCCCGGCCGAGGGGGGTGTCATGCCATGACCGGCACCGGAGGCGTCCGGGGGACGCCGCACGAGCTCGCCCTGCTGGCCGGCGGCCCGCGCGCCGCGGTCACGGTGGCCGTCGTCGCCCTGCACCTGCGGGGCGCGGTCGAGGCGGGCGCGCCGGGTACGGTACGGGCGGTCGACGGGGAGGCGGGGCGGGCCCTGCCCCCGCTGCCGCCGCCGGGGGTCTCGCTGGACGTGGCGGCCGAGGTCGCCGTGGGGCGGGTGGACGCCCTCACGGGCGAGGTGCGCGCGTTGTACCTGGAGAGCGCGGTCTACCACTGCCTGGAGGAGCCCTCCGAGATACGGGAACTGCTGCGGCACCCGGACGTCCGCTGGGCGTTGGCCGAGGTGCGGGTCGGGCTGGCGGAGGCGGGGATGCTGCGCGCCGCGCCGCTCGGGCCGACCAGGGCCGCCCGCCGGCGGGTGAACGTCCTGCGGAAGGCGTTTCCGGTGCCGTCGGGCAGGCACGGCCTGCCCGACGACAGGAAACTGCTCGCCGTCGCCCTGCACGGCAAGTCCGCCCTGAGAGTCCTCGTACCGCGCTTCGCCCTCCGGGCGGGGCTGACCGACCGGGTCGGCATCAGGGACAAGGGGCTCCGCCACTCCCCGGGCAGCGGCACCTACGGCGGCGCGGGCCACACGTACTGCGGAGGCGGCGGAGGCTGCGGCGGCGGCGGGGGCGGCTCGGACTGAGCACGGCCGGGGCCCGTCCGACGGATCCGGGCCGAGCCGATCCACGGCGCGCCCGGCCGACCCCGCACCGTTCAGGGCGCCGCCACCGCGAGCGGGCGTCGCCACCCGGCGTACGGGAGCCCGGTCGGGTCGGCGACGCCTGGAAGGGGCCTCGCCGGCCGGACCGGAAAGCACGGGTGAGGGGCGGCCCGTCCCCGGCCAGGCCGCCCCTCACGTGCGCGCGTGTGCGTCAGACCTTCAGTGTCCTGATCGACGTCGGGGCGTGCCCCGGCTCGGTCGCGGGTTCCTCGAACTCGGTGACGTTCCCTATGTCGTTGGTCGTCGACATGGAGATGTCGGTCACGCGTTCCAGGATCGCCTCGACGACGACCGGCACCCGGAACTCCGCCGCGAGCTTCTTGGCCTGTTCCAGGACCGCGCCCAGTTCGTCCGGGTCGGTCACCCGGATCGCCTTGCAGCCCAGTCCCTCGGCGACCTTGACGTGGTCGACGCCGTAGACGCCCAGCTCCGGGGCGTTGACGTTCTCGAACTCCAGCCTGACCTGGAAGTCGATGTCGAACGCCCGCTGCGCCTGCCGGATCAGGCCCAGGTAGGCGTTGTTCACCAGGACATGGACGTACGGGATCCTGTGCTGCGCCCCGACCGCCAGTTCCTCGATCATGAACTGGAAGTCGTAGTCGCCGGACAGGGCGACGACCTGCGCCTCGGGGTCGGCCTTCGCCACGCCGAGCGCGGCCGGGACGGTCCAGCCGAGCGGACCCGCCTGGCCGCAGTTGATCCAGTGCCGTGGCCGGTAGACGTGCAGCAGCTGCGCGCCGGCGATCTGTGAGAGGCCGATGGTGGAGACGTACCGCGTCTCGGGGCCGAAGGCCTTGTTCATCTCCTCGTAGACCCGCTGCGGTTTGATCGGGACGTCGTCGAAGTGCGTACGGCGCTGGAGGGTGGCGCGCTTCTCCTGCGCGGCGGCCGCCCAGGCGGAGCGGTCGGGCAGCCGGCCCTCGGCCTTCAGCTCCTTCGCCACCTCGACGAACAGCTCCAGCGCGGCGCGCGCGTCGGAGGCGATGCCGTAGTCGGGGGCGAAGATCCGGCCGATCTGGGTGGGTTCGACGTCGACGTGCACGAAGGTGCGGCCGGCCGTGTAGACGTCGAGTCTCCCGGTGTGGCGGTTGGCCCAGCGGTTGCCGATGCCGAGGACGAAGTCGGACTCCAGGAAGGTCGCGTTGCCGTAGCGGTGCGAGGTCTGCAGGCCGACCATGCCGGCGTTGAGTTCGTGGTCGTCGGGGATGACGCCCCAGCCCATCAGGGTCGGCACGACCGGGGTTCCGGTCGACTCGGCGAACTGGACGAGCAGTTCGGCCGCGTCGGCGTTGATGACACCGCCGCCCGCGACGATCAGCGGGCGTTCGGCGGCGTTCAGCATGCCGATCGCCTTCTCGATCTGGGCGCGGGACGCGGCGGGTTTGTAGACCGGGAGCGGTTCGTAGGTGTCCGGGTCGAACTCGATCTCCGTCAGCTGCACGTCGATCGGCAGGTCGATCAGGACGGGGCCGGGCCGTCCGGAGCGCATGAGGTGGAAGGCCTGCTGGAAGACGCCGGGGACCTGCGCGGCCTCCAGGACGGTCACCGCCATCTTGGTGACCGGCTTGGCTATGGAGGCGATGTCGACGGCCTGGAAGTCCTCCTTGTGGATCACGGCGGTCGGCGCCTGGCCGGTGATGCACAGGATCGGGACGGAGTCGCCGGTCGCGGAGTACAGGCCGGTGATCATGTCGGTGCCGGCCGGTCCGGAGGTGCCGACGCAGACCCCGATGTTGCCGGGGCGGGTACGGGTGTAGCCCTCGGCCATGTGCGAGGCGCCCTCGACGTGACGGGCGAGGGTGTGGGTGATGCCGCCGGAGGCCTTGAGTGCCGCGTAGAAGGGGTTGATCGCCGCGCCCGGGACACCGAACGCGTCGGTGACGCCCTCACGCCTGAGGATCTCAACTGCCGCGCGGGCAGCGGTCATTCGAGCCATCGAGTACTCCTGCTTCGGCTGTCGGATGCGTACTCCCGTCGCGCCCCGCGGCAGCACTTCCGTATAGTGGAAAATTTTTTCTGCTATCTGGAATGAATGTAGAGTGGGTGGTCGAAGCCGTCAAGAGAGGGGCAAGCGCCGGACACACGGCGGACCGGTGCAGGACGATGGGCACCGCCTCGAGAACACGGGAGTGGGACCATGCCCGAGAGCGTGCCGGTGCGCTGCCCCGCCTGTCGGCGCTCGCACCGCTACACGGCACCGTCGTATCCCTGCGCGTGCGGCGCGCCCGTCACGCCGCCGCTGGACCCGGACGGGGTGGCCGGCCCGGTCGGGCATCGCGCCTGGGACGAGGAGTGGGTCGCCGTGCGGTGCGGGCGCTGCGGGCTCCGTGGCGAGTGGCCGCGGCCTGAACTGGGGTGCCCGTGCGGGACGGTGCTGCTGATCCCGGTGGCCGGGCCACGGGCGTCCGTCCCGGCGGGGCGGCCCGAGGCCTCCACCGCCCGTTCCGCGCGGGAGGCGGACCGGGACGCGGTCACGGCCGCCGTGCTGCATCTGCGCCGGCTCGGCCACGAGGACGTCCGCCGCACCGGCCGGCGCTCCCCGTCCGGTGTCGGACTGGCGGGCCGTGGCGTCCTCGCCCGGGTCGGCCCGCCGGCACGCCCGGCGACTCCGCGGGACGTGGAGTGCCTGTGGCTGACGGCGATGACCGAGTCCGCCGTCTGCCTGTACTTCTCCGTCGCCGGTTACACCGAGGAGGCGCGGGCCCGCGCCGACGCGCTGGACGTCCCGCTGTTCCTGCTCGGCCCCACCGGCACCCCGCAGCCGGTGAACGGCCCCGCCGAGCACCTGGACGCCGACGGGACCTGAAAACCCGGCGACGCGCCCCCCACCGGCGGCCGATACTCGGCGGATGCGCATCCGTCCCGCCGAACCCGGTGAACTGCCCGCCCTCCAGGACATCGAACGGGCCGCCGGCACCCCGTTCCGCGACCTCGGCATGCCGGAGATCGCCGACGACGCCCCGCCCGCACCGGACGTGCTGGAGCACTACCGCCGGGCGGGCCGCTGCTGGGTGGCGGCCGACGGACAGGACCGGCCCGTGGCGTACTTGACCGCCGAACCCGTGGACGGCGCCCTCCACGTGGAGCAGGTCTCCGTCCACCCGGACGCCGCGCGCCGGGGCGTGGGCCGGGCGCTGCTCGACCACGCCGCCGCCCACGCCCGCGAGCAGGGCCTGACCGCGCTGACGCTGACCACGTTCGCCGGCGTCCCGTGGAACGCCCCGTACTACGCGCGCCTCGGCTTCCGCACGCTGGGCGAGCCCGAACTCACCCCGGGCCTGCGGCGGATCCGCGCCGAGGAGGCCGGGCACGGACTCGACCGGTGGCCGCGCGTGTGCATGCGCAGGGACGTTCCCCCGTACCCGCGGCACGAGTGCCGGACCGCCCGGACGACGATCAGGCCGGCGCGCGAGCAGGACCTCCCCGGTTTCCTCGGTCTGGCGGCCCAGGTCGAGCAGTGGTTCGGCCCGATGGTCGAGGAGCCGGGCTTCCACGACGCGGTGCGGGAGCACATCGCCGGCTCCCTGGCGCTCGTCGCCGAGTCCTCGGGACCGGACCTCCTCGGCGGACTGCTGTTCGGGGGTGAGGCGCCGACGTACCACGTGCACTGGCTCGTCGTCTCGCACCGGGCCCGGGGGAAGGGCGTCGGCGGCGCGCTGATGGCGGAGGCGACGCGCCGATGGGTGCGCGGGCCGGGTGACATCGAGGTGGTCACCTTCGGGGCCGACCACCCCGGTGCCGTCGCCGGCGGCGCCCGTGTCTTCTACGAGCGGCTCGGCTTCACCCCCGCCGAGGCCGCCGCTCCGGGTCCGGAGGGCGGCTCACGGCAGGTCTTCCGGCGGGCGGTCGGCCGGGAACCGCGCTAGCCCGCCGCGTACCGCTCCCGCGGTTCCACCTTGCGCACCTTCCCCGACACCGTCATCGGGAAGGTGTCGAGGAGCTGGAGCCGGCTCGGGATCTTGTAGTGGGCGAGGCGGTCCGCGCAGAAGGCGCGCGGTTCCTCCGGGGTGAGCGGGTCGGCCGGATCGCGCGGGACGACACAGGCGAGCACCTCCTCGCCGTACCGCTCGTGCGCGATCCCGACGACCTGGACGCGACCGCTTTCATCGCGGCCCACTCGGTGTCGTAGTCGCGCAGCACCTGTAGCGTAAAACCAAGCGACGCGACTCCACCGAACTCAGGACACTCCGGAGTCCCTACCGAACCCGGAACGGTTCAAAGTCCCGGTGGGCGGTGGCGTAGTCCTCGCGGTGTTCCAGCAGGAAGTCCCGGGCCCTGCGGAACGCCTCCGTCGCCGTCGTCATCTGCTCCTCCCCGTGCCGGACCATTGCCGGGCGGCTCTTCCCCATCGTGTAATCCGTGATGCGTGTCTCACCACCCCCGAACGGGGGTGTGCGCCGCGCGGAGGCCGTGGTGAAGGGGCGAACAGGTGACAGCTGACCCGATGAGGGCGGGCGACGCGGTGGAGATCCGCGGGGCGCCGGCCCGGCCGCGGCACGCGACCGGGCTGCCGGTCGCCTCCTTCGGCGGACTGGTGGAGCCCGGCCGGCGGCAGGTGCGCATCAGCGGGCCGAGCGGCACCGCGACGCCCGCGCCGAGCACGCTCGCGGTGACCTCGGGCAACGGTCTGGGCGGCAAGGCGGTGGCGCTCGCCCGGCCGTGCGCGGTGACGGACCACTCCGTCTCGCGGCGGATCAGCCACGAGTACGGCCTCCCGGCCGCCGCCGAGGGCCTGCACGCCGTCGTCGCCGTGCCCGTGGTCGTACGGCGCCGGGTGCGGGCGGTGCTCCACGGCGCCCTGCGCGCGGCGCACCCTCCCCCACTGCCCGAAAGGGCGTGGGGGAGGTTGGGGGTGACGGCCGAGACCGTCAAGGCGTATCCGCGGTCGGCGACGCGGAAGCCGGGGGTGCGGACCCGGGGGCAGGCCGTGGTCGCGGCCCGCCGGGCGGGGTGGTTGCCGTAGGTTTGCGGTGTTTTCCCGAAGCGGGTATTACCAGCGGTACAACTTTGGATTTCGCCGTCGTCCGGTCCGCTGTAATTTGCCTCACTACACGGTCCGTCCGGAATTAAGGAGCCTGTTGCCTAATATTGGCCAGGACACGCCACACGGAGGGGAGCGGTGACCGTGCGACGGGACTTCAAGGAGCCTGCCAGGAGCCGCCCCGACCTGGTCATAGGCCGGGAGGAGCTGTACTCCGAGGCGCGGGAGCAGCTCGCCCGTGGGGGCAGCGTGCTGCTGCACGGCCCCGCGGGAATAGGAAAGTCGACCGTGCTGCGGGCACTCGCGGCGGAAAACACCGGTGCGACGGGGACGGTGTTGCGCTGCTCCGCCACGGAGTCCGAATCCCATCTTCCGTTCCTGGCGCTGGCCGATCTGTTCGGTCTGGTCCTCGACAGGGTGTCCGCCCGGCTGCCCGCCGCCCAGCGCACCGCCCTGGAGTCGGCGCTCACCGGGCGCGGCGAGTCCACCCTCCAGCGGGACGGGCTCGCGCTGCGCCTCGCGGTGCTGTCCATGCTGCGGGCGCTGGCCGCCGAGGGACCGGTCCTCATCGTCGCCGACGACCTCCAGTGGCTGGATTCCGCCAGTGCCGAACTCCTCGGCTTCGCCGCGCGGCGGCTCGGCGACAGCCCGGTGCGGATGCTGTGCGCGGTGCGCACGGACGGCGAGGAGTACGACCGTCATCTGCGCGCCTGCCCGCCGGACACGCTCGCGGTGCGGCTGGGCCCGTTCTCCCGGACCCAGGTGTCCGCGCTCCTCGACCACCGCGGCTACACCGCCCTGTCCCGCTCCACGGCCCGGGACATCCACCGCACCAGCGGCGGCAACCCGCTGTTCGCCCTCGAACTGGGCCGCGCCCTCGCCGAGAGCCCCACCCGGCCCAGACCGGGCGAGCCGCTGCCGGTGCCGACCTCGCTGCGGGCCCTGGTGCTGAGCCGCCTGGAGATGCTGTCGGACGAGGCGCGCCGCACCCTGCTGGTGGCCAGCGCGGGCGCCCGCCCCACCCTGGCGCTGCTGCACGCGGCCGGCCGGGAGAACGCCGAGGCGGAGACGGCGCAGGCCGCCGCGCTGGGGCTGCTGGCGACGGACCACGAGGAGCCGGCGCTGCGGTTCGCGCATCCGCTGATCTCGGCCGCCCTGTACGCGGAGGCCCCGGCGCGGGAGCGGCGGGCCGTGCACACGGCGCTGTCCACGGCGGCCTCCGACCCCATCGAGCGGGCCCGGCACCTGGCGCTGGCCGCCACCGGCCCCGACCCGGAGGTGGCGGCCCGGCTCGCCGAGGCCGCCGCGCTGGCCCGGGACCGGGGGGCGCCCTCGGTCGCGGCCTCGCTCGGGCTGCTCGCCGCCCGGCACACCCCGGCCGACGGTGGTCCCGGCCCCGACGAGCGGCGGCTCCAGGCCGCCGAGGACGCGATCACCGCAGGCGAGGTCGACCTGGCCCGGGACATAGCGCGCGAGGTGCTGACCCGGGCGACGGTGCCGGCGGAGCGGGTGCGGGCCTGGATGGTGGTCATCGAGGCGGCCGGGCAGGCACTCGGCGAGGTCGACGCCGTGTTCCCGCAGGTGCTGGCCGACGCCGGCGACGACCCCCGGCTGCTGGCCCTGGTCCACTACCAGCTCGCCTGGCGGGAGGTGGTGGTGGACGGCGACTTCGCCAAGTCCCGCCAGGAGGCCGCGCACGCCGCGGAGCTGGCCGCGCGGGGCGGGGACCGGCGCACCGAGCTGATGGCGCTGGCCTTCCAGTCGTCCACCGAGACCCTGATGGGTCACCCCGACGCCCCCGCGACCATCCGGCGGGCGCTCCAGGAGCCCCAGGACCCCGACGTGGCCTGCCACCACAACGGCGCCGCGATGGCGAGGTTCCGCTGGCTGCTGATGAGCGACCAGCTGCCGGAGGCCCGTACGGCCATCACGGCGCTGCTGCGGGAGGCGCGGCGGCGCGGCATGGTGGAGAGCGAGGTGCACTTCTCGCGGCTGCTCGCCGACACCGAACTGCGTTTCGGGCACTGCGGCCGGGCCCTGGACCTGGCCCGCGAGAGCCTGCGGCTGGCCCGGGACTCCGGGATCGGCGAGAGCGCCTCGGCCATGCTCGCCTCGCTCGCGGAGGCGTCGGGCGGGGACGTGGAGCGGGCGCTGACGCTGGCCCGCGAGGCGGCGGACCACGCCGAGGTGGACGGCGACCAGTTGTACCTCTCCCTCGCCCTGGCCGCCCTCGGTTACGCCCAGTTGGTGGCGGGGGACGCGCAGGCCGCGGTCCGTTCGCTGCGCCGGGTGCGGGAGCTGGAGCACGGCATGGGCGTCAGCGACCCGGCGCGGGGCCGCTGGCAGGGTGACCTCGCCGAGGCGCTGGTGCGGATCGGCGAGCCCGGCGAGGCGCAGGAACTCATCGACGTCACCCGTGTGCACGCGCTGCGCCTGAACCGCGCGAGTGTCCTCGCGGTGCTCGACCGCGCCGAGGCGCTGGTGCGCGCGGCACGCGGTGAACACCAGGCGGCGCACGCACAGTTGGCGTCGGCGCAGGAGCGGCTCGCCAGGCTGGGGTACGGCCTGGAGGAGGCGCGGGCCGCCTTCGCGCTGGCCCGGCTGCGCGGGCGGGGTCCGGCTCCGGCGGTGTACGACGAGGCCGCCCGGCTGTTCCGGCGCTGCCGCGCGCTGCCGTGGCTGCGCCAGGTGGAGCGGGCCGTGGCCGCCGGTCCCACGGAGCCGGAGACCGTGCCCGCCGCCGCGCCGGGCGCCCTGGACGGGCTGGCCGCGATGGAACGGCAGGTCGCCGCGCTGGTGATGGAGGGCGCCACCAACCGGGAGATCGCCGGGCGCCTGTTCATCAGCGTCAAGACCGTCGAGGCGACCCTCACCCGGGTCTACCGCAAGCTGGGCATCCGCTCACGGGTCGACATCGTCCGTCTGGCGGCGGGCCGTCGCACGAAGTAGCACCGGGGCAACCGAGGGTTTTCCCTGCCCCAACTCCCCTAGGGGGTTCCCTCATTGGGGCGATCGCGCTCCGGGCCGTAGCGTAACGGCGTGCCGCTCGCCGGGCACACGGGGGCCTGTCCCGAGGCCCCCGTGCTCGACCCCCACCCCGCGCGACCCCCCACCGGCAACCCGTGAGGAGACCCATGTTCGGGCTCACCCGTGCCAAGAAGGCCGCCGCCGTCGTCGCGGCCACCGCCGCCGCCGCCGCGACGGCGCTGATCGCCGCCCCCTCCGCCGTCGCCGCCCCGCAGCCGATCGTCGGCGGTACGACGACCACGACGTCCGCGTACCCGTTCATGATGCAGATCACCGACGCCTCGCAGAACCAGTTCTGCGGCGGCACCCTGGTCTCGCCCACCAAGGTGGTCACGGCCGCGCACTGCATGGTCGGCGAGACCACGAACAGCGTGCGTGTGGTCGGCGGGCGCACCTACCTCAACGGCACCAACGGCACGGTCGCCAGGGTCAGCAGGATATGGGTCCACCCGAGCTACAGAAGCGTCACCCGGGGCGACGACGTGGCCGTGCTGACCCTGTCGACGTCGATGCCGTACACCACGGCGCCCTACGTGTCCTCCTCCGACACCTCGGTGTACGCGGCCGGCACGACCGCCCGCATCATCGGCTGGGGCACCACCTCCTCCGGCGGCAGCTCCTCCAACCAGCTGCGCACCGCGACCGTGCCGACCGTCTCCGACACCAGCTGCCGCGGCTCCTACGGCGGCCGGTACGTGCAGAGCGACATGGTGTGCGCCGGCTACTCCTCCGGCGGCGTGGACACCTGCCAGGGCGACAGCGGCGGACCGCTGCTGATCGGCGGCCGGCTGGCGGGGATCACCTCCTGGGGCGACGGCTGTGCGGCGGCCGGCTACCCGGGCGTCTACACCCGGCTGACCACGTTCTCCGCGGACGTGACGGCACAGGTCAACGGGTGACGGACACCCCCGTGAACTCCTGAGTACCCCTCAGGTGACAGACCAGGGGGCGTTGCGAGCTTCCACGAGCAGCCCGCAACGCCCCCTCTCCATACCCGCGTTCACCCCCGTACGGTCCCGAAGCGGATGTCGTACGCCGTCCCCGGGTGCATCACGTGCAGCATCCGCTCCCCCTCCGCGACGACCTCTTCCCGCCGTTGCCCGTCGAGCCGGCCGAACGGCTCGATGACGAGGGCGTGTTCGTCCAGCCGCCACAGCCCCGCCAGGAACCCGTCGACGAGGAGGGCGCGGTGGGCGATGTTGCCCTGCCAGTGGCGGCCCCGGTACTCGGGCGGTACGACGCGGGTGCGGTCGGCGTGGGAGAGGAGCAGGTTGTCGAACTCGGGCAGGAAGCGGGGCGGGGCGGGGGTGTCCGGGTCGGGACGGGGCGCGTCCGGGAGGTCGAAGAGCTCGACGCCGGTTTCGTCGCGGAAGGTGACGAGGTCCGGACGGAGGCGTTCGAAGGCCTCGCGCAGCCTGGTCAGTCCGGCCCAGGTCTGCATGTCCTTCACGGAGGCCGGTCCGAAGGCGGCGAGGTAGCGCAGCACGGTGGCGTCCGGCGCCGGCGCGGGCTCGGCGGGCCTGCCCAGCCAGTGCTCGGCGGTGGTGAGCGTGACCTGGCCGCTGCGGCCCCACAGTCCGCGCGGGGTGATCTGCACGAGGGGGAGCCGGCAGCGGGCGGCGACGGAGAGGGACTGCGGGTCGGCGTCGGGCCACTCCTTCAGCAGGGCCTCGCGCAGCTGCTTCATGGTGCACGGTTCGGCCTCGACGAGTTCCCGGGCGAGTGCGGCGAGCCGGTCCAGGTCGACGCCCGTGAGCCCCTTGCGGAACTGGGTCAGCTCGCGGTCGCGGGCGGGCTGCACCAGGGGCCGCAGGGTGAGGCAGTCGCGGGCGGTGTGGGTGTGGATGGTCGAGCGCACGGTGACGATGCGGGCGACCGCGCGGCCGGCCATCGGCCGGGACAGCGCCTCGGGCGTGAACCCGTCGAGGCGGGCGGCGAGCGCGTAGTAGGGCGGCTTGACGTTCTGCGCCTGGAGACCGACGAGATGCCCGACCGCGTCCTCGGCGGACATCGGTGAGCGGCGCAGCAGCAGTTGCCGTGCGAGGGTGGCCCGGTTCAGCGCCCGTGTGCCGAGCGTCCGCTTCGTCGTCGTCATGCCCGCACGCTAGCGGCCATCGCGGTCGGATCCTGTCCTCGACGGCCGCCGGCGTGCGGTGCTGATTGCCTCCCGCCGGAGCGGGGCACTCGTGCGCACTGTGTACGGACGAGAGCGTTCGGGACCGCGAAGGGTCCTGCTGACCGGGTGGTTCAGCTTCCGCGACGGGGAGGCGACCGCCGGGGACGTGCTGGCGCTGCGCCGCGTGGAGGAGGTGCTGCGGGGCGCCGGGATGGCGTACGACGTCGTGTGGAGCCCCGGTTTCCGGCCGGAGGCGCTGCACTTCGACGGTGTACGGCCCGGCGACTACTCGCACCTGGTGTTCGTGTGCGGGCCGCTGCACGGGCCGCAGGTCGAGGAGTTGCACCGGCGCTTCGCGCACTGTGTGCGGATCGCCGTGGGGACGTCGGTGATCGACCCGGGCGGCGCGGCCGTGACCGGCTTCCACCGTGTGCTGGCGCGGGACGCCCCCGGCAGCGAGCCGTCCGAGGACCTGGCGGCCCGTGCCCCGGCGGTGTCCGCGCGGCCCGTGGTCGGGGTGGTCCTCACCCACGGGCAGCGGGAGTACGGGGAGCAGCGGCGGCACGGGCAGGTCGCGGAGCGGGTGACGCGCTGGCTGGCCGGGAAGGACTGTGCCCGGCTGGAACTGGAGACCCGGCTGGACACCCGTGACTGGCATCTGAGCGCGACACCGGCGCAGGTGCAGTCGGTGCTGGCCCGGCTCGACCTCGTCGTCACCGACCGGCTGCACGGGCTGGTGCTGGCGCTGCGGGTCGGCACGCCGGTGCTGGCGGTGGACCCGGTGGCCGGCGGCGCCAAGGTGAGCGCGCAGGCCAGGGCCTGCGGCTGGCCCGCGCTGCTCGCCGCCGAGCAGGTGGACGCGCGTCGGCTGGAGCGGTGGTGGGGCTGGTGTCTGACCTCGGGCCGGGTGGCCGCCCGGCAGCTGCGGGACGTGTTCCGCGAGGGGCGGGTGCCGGACGGGGCGGACCGGCTGGTGGAGGTGCTGGCGTCGCGCGCCGGCGCCGGTTAGGCGGGGCGGCTCCCGCGCACCACGGCCCGCCCGCCTTCGGTGGTGGGCGGGCCGTGGTGCGGCTCAGCCGGTGTAGCGGCGGGCCGTGGAGGTGCGTTGGGTGGATTCCAGGAGGCGTAGGCGGGACTCGACCTCGTACGGCAGGACCCGGCGTTCGCGCAGGACCCAGGGCAGGGCGGCGGCGGCCTCGGCGAAGGCGCGCAGGGAGGCGGTGTCGCGGGGGACGGTGCGGGCCAGGTCCAGCGTGCGGCGCAGGGCGGGGCGGGCCGGGCGGCGCAGCCAGGTGAACCACAGGGTGTTGCGGATGCCGTGCGTCCGGCGCAGGGTGGCGTCCCGCGCGGCCGACGCCCGGTGGTGGATCGTCAGGTGATCGGCGTAGGTGAGCCACCAGCCGTCGGCCGCCAGGTCGGCGGCCAGCAGCTCCTCCTCGCCGCCGAGCCAGAGGCGCGGGTTGAAGCCGCCCGCGGTGCGGAAGGCGCCGGTGCGCAGGACGGTCGCGGCGGCCAGGAAGGAGCCGAGGGCCGGGCCGGGCAGCCAGCGCGGGCCGGGGACGGGCGATTCACGCAGTTCGCGGACGATCGGGTCGTCGGTGCCGTCCGGTTCGACGATGATCCGCGCCGTGACCGAGCCGAGCGCGGGGTGCCGGTCCAGCAGGTCGGCGGCACCGGCGAGGGAGCCGGGCGACCACCAGGAGTCGTCGTCGCAGAAGGCGACGTACGGCGTACGGACGTCCCGTACGGCGAGATTGCGGCCGACGGCGCCGAGGTTGCGGCCGGGGCGCAGCAGCCGGACGTCCGGGTGACGGCGGGCGACGGCCTCCGCGGTGCCGTCGGTGGAACCGTTGTCGGTGACGGTCACCGGCGGTTCCTCGGGGAGGGCGGCGAGTTCGGCGAGGGTGCGCAGCAGTTCGGGGCGCCGGTTGTGGGTGATGACGACGACGGTCGTACGGGGGTCGGTCATGCGGTCGTCCTCTCCGGCTCCAGCAGGCGGGCGGCCCGTTCCACGTGCGGGGGCAGCGGCCTGCGCTCGCGCAGGGCCGCCGGCAGGCGGGTGAGGATCTCCCGCAGGGCGCGCCGGGCCTGGTCGTCGCCGCGCGCCTCGGCCGCGAGGGCCCCGGTGCGGGCGAGGGCATAGGGGACGGGGCGGCGCAGCCAGGCGGTCAGGACCGCGTTGCGGCGCTGGAGCGCCGGGCGGCGGGGGCGGGCCGTGGGGGCCGGGTGGTGGTGGGCGACGACGTCGGGGCAGTGGGTGACGCCCCAGCCGCGCGCGGCCAGGTCGTAGGCGAGCAGGGTCTCCTCGCCGCCGAAGAACAGCAGCCGGTGGAAGCCGCCCGCGTCGAGGTAGGCGTGCCGGCGGACGACGGCACCGCAGGCGAGGAAGCCGAGCACCTGGGTGCCGGGGAGATCGGAGGCCGGACCGAGGGGGGAGCCGGCGAGGACGTCGTTGAGCGGGTCGGGGTCGGCGGCCGGGCCGACGAGGGTACGGGCGGCGATCAGGCCGAGCCGGGGGTGGGCGTCGAACAGCTCGGCCGCCCGGCCGAGGGCACCGGGCGCCCACCAGGAGTCGTCGTCGCTGAACGCCACGTACGGGGTGTCGAGGGCGCGGGCCCCGTGGTTGCGGGCGAGAGCGCCGTGGTTGACGGGCAGCGCCAGCACCCGCACCCCGGGGAAGTCCCGGGCGATCATGGCGCGGGTGCCGTCGGTGGAGGCGTTGTCGACGACGAGGATCTCGGGCCGCTCGGGCAGGGAGCGCAGCTGCCGGAGGGTGACGGCGAGCCGGTCGCGGCGGTCACGGGTGGCGATGACGACGCCGAGCCGCGGGTGATCGGTCATGGTGCGTGCTCCCTTCCGCCGGCCGGCCCCGCACCGGGGACGGTCCCCGGCCGCAACCGTCCGCGGTCCGCGGGCCGCGGACGGGACGGTCGACGCGCGCCCCCTTCCGCAAGCGGACCGCCGGCCGGCCGCGCACGTCCGTGATCCGCGGACGGGGCGGTCATGGTGCGGCCCCCCGTGTCGAGGGCCGGTCGCCGGGCAGTCGGTCGAGGGCGTGCAGGACCTCGGTGGGGGTGATGCGGAGGAGGGCCGGGTCGGGGTGCCGGCCGTGGGGGTCGCCCTTCGGGCCGTGCCACAGGGAGAGGTGGCGGGGGTGTGCGGGCGGCCCCCACCGGGTGGGCGGGACGGGGCCGAAGAGGGTGACCGTCGGGGTGGCGTGGGCGACCGCCAGATGGGCGATGCCGGTGTCGCCGCTGACGACGGCGCGGGCGCCGGCGACGAGCGCGGAGAGCCGGTCGAAGGGCAGGCCGCCGGCGAAGACGTCGGTGTCGGGCAGCCGGGCCTCCTTGGCGAGCCGCGCCACCAGGTCGTCCTCGTCCGCTCCCCCGGTGACCACCACCCGCAGCCCGCGCCCGCGCAGGACCCCCGCGACGGCCGCGTACCGCTCCACGGGCCAGCATCGCGCGGGCGCTCCCGCGCCGGGGTGCAGGACGACCGCGCCGGGCGCGGGGGACGCGGCGTGCGGGCGGGGCAGCAGCAGGTCGGCGGGGTCGGCGTCGACGCCGTACGAGCGCAGCAGCCGGCACCAGCGGTCCCGTTCGTGTTCGTCCGCGTACCAGGGCGGGCCCTCGATCTCCGGGGTCTCCGGGTGCGCGAACGCGAACAGCCGCAGGGGGCGCAGGTCCTGCAGCAGGCGGTGGCTGGGTGGCCCGTTGCCGTGCAGGTCCACGGCGACGTCCGGGGGCGGGCCGGTCCAGTCGAGGGCGCGGGGTACGGCCCGTCCGGGCGCGGCGGCGGGCAGTACCCGGTCCACCGCTCCCGTGGCCCCGGCGGCCGGCTCGAGCCCGGCGGGCGCCGCCAGCACGAGTTCGTGCTCGGGGAACCCCCGCCGCAGCGCCCGCAGCGCGGGAACCCCGGCGAGCAGGTCACCGAGCCCGAGGGCCCGCAGGACCAGGAGCCGTGGCCGCTGTGTGCGCGTCCGTGCGCGCGTCCCCTTCATCACGGGGCCTTCGGCGGCACGGGCCGGCGGGCCGGTGGAGGAGCGGCCGTTCAGGTGCGGCAGGAGGGGCGCCCCGGGCGGGTCGGTGGCGGCGTGGTCGCCGCCCTTGACCCGGACACCGGGGCGCAGGCCGGACAGGAGGTGTTCGGGGGTGTCCTCGTCGAGGACCGCGACGACGTCGAGCGCGGCGAGCGGGCTCGCGTGTGCGGACACCAAGGCGGTCCTCATCGGGTCACCTCCTTCAGCAGCCGCTCCCAGTCGTCCAGGAAGCGGGGCAGCCCGTAGCGGGCGAGTGCCGCCGCGCGGGCGCGCTCACCGGTGCGGCGGGCGTGCGCCGGGTCGGCGACGAAGTCCCGCACGGCGTCGGTCAGTACGTCGACGCGGTTGGACACCACACCGGCGCCGGACGGTACGGCCTCGGTGACCTCGGTGGTGGCGAGGGCGACGACGGGCATGCCGAGGTGCATGGCCTCCAGCAGGGACAGGCCGAGGGAGGTCCAGCGCACGGGGTGGACGTAGACCCGGCGGCGGGCCAGCGCCCCGTGCAGTTCCGCCTGGGTCAGTTCGTACGAGCGGCAGCGGTCGCCGGGCAGGCCGAGGTGGCCGGCCAGGCCCTCGGTGCGCATGCCGAACACGTCGAGGGGCGCGGCGTCGGCGAAGGCCGGCAGCAGGTCGGTGCCGGTGGTACGGCCTCGCCGCACCGGCTCGTTGACGACGACGGCGGCGTGCGGGAGTTCGCCGGTCCACAGCGGTCCGGGGTCGACGATGCCGTGTTCGACGACGGTGGCGGGGGCGCCCCGGTCGTCCCACATCAGGCGGTTGAAGTGGGTGACGTGGACGAGGGTGACGCCGGGGATGTCCGCGGCGGGGTGGCGGGTGTCGGGCACGTCGCCGTGCGGGGCGTTGTGCTCCAGGTAGACCAGCGGCGGGCGGCGGCCCAGCCACTGGTCCACCAGGGCGAGTTCGTGCGGCCGTTGCAGGACGACGACGTCGATGTCCTCCTCACGGAGGCGTTCCGGGGGCACCTCGACGACCGAGTCGGGCCAGTCGAAGGTGCGGGCGCGGCCGAGTCCGTCGGGTCCGCGGTCCGGGGTGACGGGGACGACGTAGGTGTGCGGGCCCCGCACGAAGGCCGTGGTCCACGACCCGTGCACATGCCACAGCAGGATCCTCATGTCACCTCCACGAGCTTGTCGACCGCCGCGACGACGTCGAGCGCGGTCACGGTGTCCAGGCAGGGATGGCCGGGTACGGGGCAGCTCCGGGCGCGGGTCCCGGCGCAGGGTGCGTCCTGGTCGCCGAGCAGCACGTACGGCACCCCGTACGGCCGCCAGCGCTCGGCGGGGACGACCGGCGCGAACAGGGACACCACCGGGGTGTCGACGGCGGCGGCGAGGTGGGCGGGGCCGGTGTTGCCGGTGACCACGCAGGCGGCCCCGGCGAGCACTCCGGCGAGTTCGGCGGCTCCGGTACGGCCGCCCAGGTCGACGGCCCGGCCGCCGGCGACGTACGCGGTCAGGTCCCGTTCCCCCGCGCCGCCGGTGACGACCACCCGGCGTCCGGCGGCGGCGAGTTCGCGCACCGCCTGCGCGCAGCGGTCGGGGCTCCAGGCGCGGGCGGGGACGCTGGCGCCCGGGTGGACGACGACGTACTCCCCTTCCCCGAAGCCGGTCAGCGCGCCGGTCGCGGGCGGCGGGAGCACCCGCAGCCGTCCGTCGTCGACCCGGGGGAAACCGGCGGCCTCGGCGAGTTCGAGCGCGGCCTCGGCCTCGTGGGCGTGGGGGGCGCGGTGGTGGCGTACGTCGAGGAGGGAGCCGGGGTGGTCCTCGCTGTCGGCGGCGATGAAGCGGACGCCGGCCAGCCGCAGCAGCAGGGCGGTGGGCAGCGGGGACTGGTGGAAGGAGGTGAGGATCAGCGCGCTGTCGGCGTCGACGGCGTCGACGAGGCCGTCGATCTCCTCCCGGCTGACAGCGGGCGGCTGGAACCCGGTCCACGGCGAGTCCCAGACGAGCACCTCGTCCACGCCGGGCAACAGCCGCGCGGCGGGTGCCCCGTGCGGCCCGCACAGCAGGGTCACGGTGTCGGCCCGCGCGGCGACGGCCCGCACGGCGGGCCCGGCGAGCAGCACGTCGCCGAAGCTGTCGAGCCGGGTGACGAGGGCTTTCACACGGACCTCCCCCGCGGCACGCGCTCCGCGCCGGGGCCGGCCGGGGGCGCCGGCACGTCACGGGCGGGGCCGGCCGGCCGGCGGACACCGGCGGACGCCGAGCCGGCCGGGGCCCCCCGCTCGCCGGAAGCGGGGCCGGCCGGGCGGCCTTCCGCGTCCGTCCCGGCGGCGGCCGGGGTGTCGGCCTCGTCCGTCCCGGCGGCGGCCGGAGTGTCGGCCTCGTCCGTCCCGGCGGCGGCCGGGGTGTCGGCCTCGTCCGTCCCGGCGGCGGCCGGGGTGTCGGCCTCGTCCGTCCCGGCGGCGGCCGGGGTGTCGGCCTCGTCCGGGCCCGCGCTCCCCGGCGGCGCTTCCTCGGCCGGGCCGTGGGGCGGTGGGGAGGCCGCGGGCCCGTCCCACGGTGGGGTGTTCAGGAGCAGGTGTACCGCTGTCATGAGGTCCGGGGCCACGTGGGGGGCCGCGGAGGTTTCCTCGGGGCGGGTTTCCGGGGTGGGGACGAGGAGGGCGTGGGCGCCGGCGCGGTGTGCGGCCTCCACGTCGGCGCCGATGTCGCCGATGACGACGCAGTCGGCCGGGTTCGTGCAGACGCGGCCGGCGGCCCAGAGGATCATGCCCGGCCGGGGTTTGCGGCAGTGGCAGCCGTCGTCGGGGCCGTGCGGGCACATGGCCCAGACGTCGAAGGGGCCGAGGAGTTCCTCGACGCGCCGGTTGACGCGGCGGGCGTCGGCCGCGGTGAGCAGTCCGCGCGCGATGCCGGACTGGTTGGTGACGACACCGGTGCGGACGCCGCGTGCGCGCAGCGCGTCGAGCGCCTCGCGGGCGCCGTCGACGGGCCGTACCAGGCCGGGGTCGGCGTTGTAGGGGACGTCGTGGACCAGCGTGCCGTCGCGGTCGAACAGCACCGCCTTCACCGGGCTCATCGGACCACCTCCTGCCAGGCCGGGGCGTCGCGGTGGCGCCAGGCCCCGGCCAGCCGGTGCCAGGTCGCGGCGGGCGGGATGACGACGCTGGTGGCCAGCACGGTGGTCACCTCGTCGCGGGTGCGCGGGCCCGGCACGATGCGGGCGCGGGCGAACTCGGCGGTTCCGGCGGCCCAGCCGAGCGCGCAGGCGGTGGCGGCCCGGCGGTGCCCGGCGGCGGCGAGGGCGCAGGCGGCGGCACCGGCGGCGGTGATCGCGGCGTGCCGGCGGAACCGGCCGCGCGGCGCGACCGCCTTGTCCCACCAGTCGGGGCCGTGCAGCCGCCGCATCAGGGCGTCGTCGGCGTTGCCGCGCTGCTGCCCCACCGACGCCCAGCGGGACGCGGGGCGCACCGGGTGCAGCGTGGTGCGGCGGCCCTTGCGGATGCGCCAGCCGGCGTCGAGGAGGCGCAGCGCGAGGTCGGCGTCCTCGCGGAAGGCGCGGGGGAAGCGTTCGTCGAAGCCGCCGACCTCCCTGAGGGCCTCGGTGCGGTAGGCCATGTCGGCGGTGGTCCAGCGGGCCCGGGTGAGTCCGGCGGTGCCGCGTTCCCAGTCGGTGGGACGGCGTTCGCCGGGCAGCGGCACGGTGATGACGCCCTGGACGCCGGCGGTGTCGGGGGGCGCCTCCCCGAGGTCCTGGACGAGCTGCGCGCACCAGTGCGGCCCCACCTGGACGTCGTCGTCGAGGAAGGCGACCCAGGGCGCGGTGACGGCGCGCAGCCCGGCGTTGCGTGCGGCGGCGGGCCCCCGGCCGCCGGTGACGACGGTGGTGGTGCGTTCGCGCAGGTCGCCGAGGACGGTCAGCGCGTGGGCGAGCGCGTCGGGCGCGGGATCGGGGTCGGGCCGGTCGTCGACGAGGACGATCTCGTCGGGGTGCGGCCCGCGCGCCGCGGCCAGCGCGGCGAGACAGTCGGCGAGGGTGTCCCGCAGCAGGGTGGGGACCACGACGGCGTACGACGTCATCCGGACGCCCTCCCCCCGCGCACCGCGCGGGGCCCGGTCGCGAGCAGGCCGACGGGGGCGGAGCCGAGGCGCTCCAGGGCGTCGCGCGGGTCGTCGGCCAGGGGCCGGCCCGCGGTGTCGGGGCCGGTGACGGGCGGTCCGGTGCGCCGTTCGAAGCCGCGCGGCATCCGCGCGACCAGGGGCTCCTGTCCCTCGTCGGCGGCCTGGACGCGGGCGGTGCCGTCGACGTGGACGACGGCCGGGACGCGGTCGCGCCGCTCCGTCGCCGCGTCGCGCACGAGGAGCGTGTACGGGCCGGGCGGCGGGCGTTCGCCGTGCTCGCGCCGGCTGAAGCGCTCCTCCTCGGCCGCCGCCACCGTCCGGCCGCCGACGGGCAGTGCGGCGGCCGGGACGTGGAACAGGGCGTCGGTACCGGGGATGCGCATGTGAAGGGTGCTCCGTCCCTGCGAGAAGTGAGCACTGCGGGGGTGCGGGTGCCGCACCCGCAGTTGTCTCAAACACATGGAGACAACTCGAACCGTTCTGCACGAGTACGCACCTGTATGCACCACCGTCGGGCGGCGGGCAACCGCGCGGGCCGGGACGGGTGAGGCGGCTCAGGCGGCCACGGACCGCGAGAACCGGCCGACGGCGGGTCCAGGCCCTCGCTCCGGCCGGTCCCGGGCCGGCGGCCCGGTCGCTCACGGGCCGGCGCCGGGCGGGGCCGTCCACGGGGCGGATCCGGGAGCCGGACCCGGTGAGCTCGACGACGCGGCGGGCGGGCTCCGGCGCGGGGCCCTCCTCGCTCCCGTCGTCCGTGTCGGCGCGAGTGCCCCGGTGACGACCCTCACACTCCCCCACCGCTCCACGCGAGGGCACGCAAAACGGACTATACATATCGCGTATAGACGATGTGTACAGTCCGGCCATGCCTTCTCCGACCAGGAAGACGAAAAGACCGGGGACCGCGTTCCGGACGATGGCGGCCGTGATCGCGGCCGCGGCTCTGACGCCGGCGCTGAGCGGCTGTACGCGACTGGAGACGACCGCCCCCAGCGCCGTCCGCGCCACCGACGTCCAGGCCCGCTTCGGCACCGTCGACTGCCGCGAGGTCAAGTGCATCGCACTCACCTTCGACGCGGGACCCAGCGAGCATTCCGCCCGGCTGCTGGACGTCCTGGAGGAGGAACAGGTCCCGGCGACCTTTTTCCTGCTGGGCAGGCGGCACATCGAGAAGTACCCGGAGCTGGTCCGGCGGATGGCCGGCGAGGGACACGAGGTGGCCAACCACACCTGGACCCACCGCCGTCTGACGGAGCTGGAACCGGACGAGATACGCGAGGAGCTCCGGCGCACCGACGAGGAGATAGAACGCCTCACCGGCCGCCGTCCCACCCTCATGCGCCCCCCGCAGGGCCGCACCGACGACACGGTGCACGACATCAGCCGCGAACTGGGCCTGTCGGAGGTGCTGTGGAGCGTCACCGCGAAGGACTACACGACCACCGACTCCGACCTCATCACCCGCCGCGTCCTCGCCAAGGCCTCACGCGACGGCATCATCCTGCTCCACGACCTCTACGACGGCACGGTCCCGGCCGTCCCCGGCATCATCGCCGAGCTGAAGAAGCGGGGCTATGTGTTCGTCACGGTCCCCCAGCTCCTCGCCCCGGGGAAGGCGGAGCCGGGCGAGGTGTACCGGTAGTACCGGGAGCCGGGGACTGGGCCGGGCGGGTGACGCGTACCCGGACGTGCCGATGAGCGGGCGGGATTCCCTAGGATCCCCCCGTGGCCACCTTCCAGCTCCAGCGCACGGCGCCCCTGTCCCTCGACGAGGCCTGGCGCCGACTCACGACATGGCCCCGCCACGGGGAGGCGGTCCCGCTCACCCGGATGACGGTGACCACTCCCCCGCCCACCGGCGAGGGCACGAGGATCGTCGCCCGCACGGGCATCGGCCCGCTCTCCTTCGACGACCCGATGGACGTGACGGTGTGGCAGCCCCCGCGGGACGACTCCCCGGGGTTCTGCCGCCTGGAGAAGCGCGGCCGGGTCGTCACCGGCTGGGCGGAGATCGAGGTGCGGCCGGGGCCGGGCGGCCGGGCGCGGGTGGTGTGGCGGGAGGACATCGGCGTCCGCTTCCTGCCCTCCGCCTTCGAGGCGGTACTGGCACGGGCGGGCCGCCGGTTGTTCGGGCGGGCGGTGAACCGGCTGCTGCGGCAGGCGTGACGGCTCCGGGGCGCTCAGGCCACCGACCCGATCCGGCCCGCCGGTCCGGACGCGCCGTCGTGGTGGATCGGGGTGTGGGCGCCGGTGAGGGGCACGCCGCTGCCGCCGCGCCGGTCGGCGACGATCTCCGCCGCGATGGACAGCGCCGTCTCCTCCGGGGTGCGGGCGCCCAGGTCCAGGCCGATCGGTGACCGGAGGCGGGCCAGTTCGAGGTCGGTCACGCCGACCTCGCGCAGGCGGGCGTCGCGGTCCAGGTGGGTGCGGCGGGAGCCCATGGCGCCGACGTACGCCACCGGCAGCCGCAGCGCCAGCTTCAGCAGCGGTACGTCGAACTTCGCGTCGTGGGTCAGGACGCACAGCACCGTGCGCGCGTCGACGGACGTGCGCTCCAGGTACTCGTGCGGCCACTCGACGACGATCTCGTCGGCCTCGGGGAAGCGGGCCTTCGTGGCGAAGACGGGGCGTGCGTCGCACACCGTGACGTGGTGGCCGAGGAACTTGCCCACCCGGACCAGTGCCGCGGCGAAGTCGATCGCGCCGAAGACGATCATCCGGGGCGGGGGCACGGAGGACTCGACCAGCAGCGTGAGCGGTGCTCCGCGACGCGAGCCCCGCTCTCCGATCTCCAGGGTGCCGGTGCGGCCGGCGTCCAGGAGGGCGCCCGCCTCGGCGGCCACCGTACGGTCCAGTTCCGGACGGTCGCCGAAGCCGCCCTCGTACGAGCCGTCCGGGCGGACCGTCAGCGCGCGGCCCAGCAGCTCCGCCGGGCCGCTCACGATCCGCGCCACCGCCACCGCCTCCCCGCGCGCGGCGGCGGCCAGCGCGGACGCGAGCACCGGGCGGGCGGGGTCCGCCGCCCGTACCGGTGTGACCAGGATGTCGATGACCCCGCCGCAGGTCAGACCCACGGCGAAGGCGTCCTCGTCGCTGTAGCCGAAGCGCTCCAGGACGGTGTCACCGTCCCTCAGCGCCCGCTCGCACAGCTCGTACACCGCGCCCTCCACACAACCGCCCGAGACCGAGCCGAGCACCGTGCCGTCGGCGTCCACCGCGAGCGCGGCTCCGGGCAGGCGGGGCGCGCTGCCGCCGACCGCCACCACGGTGGCCACCGCGAAGTCACGGCCCTGCCCGACCCACCGGTCCAGTTCCTCGGCGACGTCCAGCATCTCTCGCTCTCCTCGACTGCGGTTGCGTGACAGGTGCCCGCGAACGGCGGCCGGCGCACGCCCGGCCGGCTCTCGATCGGGAGGTGCCCCCACCGCCCACCCGTGCCGCTGGGGGCACCTCCCAGGCCCTTCAGGCACTGGGGGAGGCACGACTGCCCGCAGTGGCACAGGGGGTCACGAGGTCCCGGTGGTGAGGTGTTCCGGACGGACCGGGGTTCTGTTCAATTCCAGGCCCGTGGCGTCGCGGATGGCTGCCAGGACAGCGGGAGTCGAGGACAGGGTGGGGGCCTCGCCGACGCCCCGCAGGCCGTAGGGGGCGTGGTCGTCGGCGAGTTCCAGGACGTCGACGGGGATGGTCGGGGTGTCGAGGATGGTGGGGATGAGGTAGTCCGTGAAGGACGGGTTGCGTACCTTCGCGGTCCTCGGGTCGACGACGATCTCCTCCATGACCGCCACGCCCAGGCCCTGGGTGGTGCCACCCTGGATCTGGCCGATGACGGACAGCGGGTTGAGCGCCTTGCCGACGTCCTGCGCGCAGGCCAGTTCGACGACCTTCACCAGACCGAGTTCGGTGTCGACCTCGACGACGGCGCGGTGCGCGGCGAAGGAGTACTGGACGTGGCCGTTGCCCTGGCCGGTGCGCAGGTCGAAGGGTTCGGTCGGCCGGTGCCGCCACTCCTCCTCGACCTCGACGGCCTCGTCGCCGAGGACGTCCACCAGGTCGGCGAGGACCTCGCCGCCGTCGGTGACGACCTTGCCGCCCTCCAGCAGGAGTTCGGCACTCGCCCAGGCCGGGTGGTACGGCCCGAACCTGCGCCGGCCGAGTTCCAGCACCCGCTCACGGACCAGTTCGCAGGCGTTCCTGACCGCGCCGCCGGTGACGTACGTCTGCCTCGACGCGGAGGTCGAGCCGGCCGACCCCACCCGGGTGTCGGCCGGGTGGATGGTCACCTGGCCGACGCCCAGCTCGGTGCGGGCGATCTGCGCGTGGACGGTGACACCGCCCTGGCCGACCTCCGCCATCGCGGTGTGCACGGTGGCGACCGGCTCCCCGCCGACCACCTCCATCCGC
This sequence comes from Streptomyces sp. NPDC051740, assembly GCF_044453165.1. Classification (NCBI taxonomy): domain Bacteria; kingdom Bacillati; phylum Actinomycetota; class Actinomycetes; order Kitasatosporales; family Streptomycetaceae; genus Streptomyces; species Streptomyces sp. NPDC051740. Next base: position 45,113 of record NZ_JBITCL010000028.1, read on the forward strand.
ACCCGCGCGGTGGAGTAGTCGTCGAAGCCCTCGGAGAAGCCGACGTTCTTGATGCCGACCGCGTAGCCGACACCCCGTACGACACCTTCGCCGTGGGTGGTGTTGGACAGGCCGCCCGGGAGCTGGCGCACGTCGGCGCCCTCGCTGGACTCCCACTGGCGCTCCGGCGGCATGGGCATCGCCTTGACGCGGCGCAGGAGTTCGGCGACCGGTGCCGGGGAGTCGACGGGCTGCCCGGTGGGCATGAGCGTGCCCTGCTCCATGGCGTTGCGCTGCCGCAGCTCCACCGGGTCGATGCCGAGCCGCGCCGCCAGCTTGTCCATCTGCGCCTCGTACGCGAAGCACGCCTGGACCGCGCCGAAGCCGCGCATGGCGCCGCAGGGCGGGTTGTTGGTGTAGAGGGCGACGGCCTCGATGTCGACGTCGTCGACGACGTACGGTCCGACGCCGAGCGAGGAGGCGTTGCCGACCACGGCCGGGGAGGCGGAGGCGTACGCGCCGCCGTCGAGGACGATGCGGCACTTGACGTGGGTCAGCTTGCCGTCGCGGGTGGCGCCGTGCTCGTAGAAGAGCTTGGCCGGGTGGCGGTGGACGTGGCCGAAGAAGGACTCGAAGCGGTTGTAGACGATCTTGACGGGCCTGCCGGTGCGCAGGGCGAGCAGGCAGGCGTGGATCTGCATCGACAGGTCCTCGCGTCCGCCGAACGCGCCGCCTACGCCGGCCAGGGTCATCCGTACCCTGTCCTCGGGCAGGCCGAGGACGGGGGCGATCTGGCGCAGGTCGGAGTGGAGCCACTGGGTGGCGATGTAGAGGTGGACGCCGCCGTCCTCCTCGGGCACGGCGAGGCCGGACTCGGGGCCGAGGAAGGCCTGGTCCTGCATGCCGAAGGTGTACTCGCCCTCGACGATCACGTCCGCGCGGCGCCGGGCCGCGTCCACGTCGCCGCGCACGATGGGCTGGCGGTGGACGATGTTGGGGTGCGGGACGTGGCCGCTGTGGTGGTCGTCGCGGTTCTCGTGGACGAGGACCGCGTCGGGTGCGGTGGCGGAGGCCTCGTCGGTGATGACGGGGAGGTCGCGGTAGTCGACCTTGATCCTGGCGGCGGCGCGGCGGGCGGTCTCCGGGTGGTCGGCGGCGACGATCGCGACCGGTTCGCCGTGGTGGCGGACCTTGCCGTGCGCGAGGACGGGGGTGTCCTGGATCTCCAGGCCGTAGTTCTTCACGTCGGTCGGCAGGTCGTCGTACGTCATCACGGCGTGGACGCCGGGGGTGGCGAGGGCCTCACCGGTGTCGATCGACACGATCTCGGCGTGGGCGACGGTGGAGCGCAGGATGTGGCCCCACAACATGTCCTCGTGCCACATGTCGGAGGAGTACGCGAACTCGCCGGTGACCTTGAGGGTGCCGTCCGGGCGGAGGGTGGACTCGCCGATGCCGCCCTTGGTGCCCGAGCCCTGCGTGATCTTGGTGGGAACACCGTTCGTCGGCATGCTCAGACCCCCTCGGACTGGCGGGCGGCGGCCAGGCGGACCGCGTCCATGATCTTCTCGTAGCCGGTGCAGCGGCACAGGTTGCCCGACAGGGCCTCACGGATGTCCGCGTCGGTCGGGTCGGGGTCGCGCTCCAGCATCTCGTCGGCGGCGACCAGCAGACCCGGCGTGCAGAACCCGCACTGGACGGCGCCGGCGTCGATGAACGCCTGCTGGACCGGGGAGAGTCCGCCGCCCTCGCCGGTCCGCGAGTCGGTGCCCCCGGCCTGCCGGCCCTTGGCCTCGTCCAGTGAGGTGCCGCACGTGCCGGTACCGCGGGAGCGCTGCTCGGCGAAGTCCGCCAGGCCCTCCACGGTGACGACCTCGCGCCCCTGGACCTGACCGGCGGCGACGAGGCAGGAGCACACGGGCACGCCGTCGAGGCGGACGGTGCACGATCCGCACTCGCCCTGCTCGCAGGCGTTCTTGGAACCGGGCAGGCCGAGCCGCTCGCGCAGCACGTACAGCAGGGACTCGCCCTCCCAGACGTCGTCGGCCTCCTGGGGGCGTCCGTTGACGGTGAAGTCGATGCGCATTACGCGGCTCCCTCCGTGGTGCGGCGGGCGCCGCGGTACGACTCCCAGGTCCAGGTCAGGGTGCGGCGGGCCATGACACCGACCGCGTGCCGGCGGTAGCCCGCAGTGCCGCGCACGTCGTCGATCGGGTTGCAGGCGCCGGCGCACAGGTCCGCGAACCGCTTGGCGACGGACGGTGTGATGATCTTCCCGTTGTCCCAGAAGCCGCCCTCCTCCAGCGCCGCGTTCAGGAACTCCTCGGCGGCCCGCGCCCGGACGGGGGTGGGAGCGGCCGAGCCGATTCCCGTCCGCACCGTCCGCGTCCCGGGGTGCAGGGCAAGGCCGAAGGCGCACACGGCGATGACCATGGCGTTGCGGGTGCCGACCTTGGAGTACTGCTGGGGGCCGTCGGCCTTCTTGATGTGGACGGCGCGGATCAGCTCGTCGGGCGCCAGCGCGTTGCGCTTCACGCCGGTGTAGAACGCGTCGATGGGGATGCGGCGCGACCCGCGCACCGACTCGGCCTCGACCTCGGCGCCGGCGGCGAGCAGCGCCGGGTGGGCGTCGCCGGCCGGGGAGGCGGTACCGAGGTTGCCGCCGACGCCGCCGCGGTTGCGGATCTGCGGGGAGGCGACCGTGTGGGAGGCGAGGGCGAGGCCCGGCAGCTCGGCGCGCAGGTGCTCCATGATCTTCGAATACGGGACGGAGGCGCCGAGCCGTACGCTGTCCTCGCCGACCTCCCACTCGTACAGGTCACCGACGCGGTTCAGGTCCATCAGGTACTCGGGCCGGCGGTGGTCGAAGTTGATCTCGACCATCACGTCGGTGCCACCCGCGATCGGCACAGCGGCGGGGTGCTCGGCCTTCGCGGCGAGCGCCTCCTCCCAGCTGGCGGGGCGAAGGAAGTCCATGACCGGCTCTCTTCTTCGTCTCGTGGGGCGTACGGATCAAGCCAATCCGTGTGCGGCGGGCCCGGCTCGTTCCTGTGCGGTTCACTCGGAGTGCGGCCAGTACACCGCCGCGCGCTCCGCGGGGGTCAGTCACGGAAACCATGAAGGAGTTGGCTGGCCAGCGCAGGCATCTTGTAGATTCGTATGAACGGAGGCCCTCTGTAACCTCCCCACCTTCCTCCGGAAACAGGGGACACGGTCCAGGACACGGCCGACACCGCTGATCAGCCACCCGACGGGCCCTCTCCGGAAGATCCCCCCACGGGCCACCACAGCCATCGAGACAAGAAACGACGGAGACGAGAATGCGGCTGCGCGCACTGCTGGACACCGACGCGCTGGGCCTGAAGCTGCTCTGCGGCGAGGACGAGCTGGAACGCGGTGTGCGCGGGGTGATGACCACCGATCTGCGGGACCCCAGCCGCTATCTCTCCGGCGGGGAACTGGTGCTCACGGGCCTGGCCTGGCGCCGGGACGCGGCGGACTCCGAACCGTTCGTACGGATCCTGGCGCAGGCCGGGGTGGCCGCCGTCGCGGCCGGTACGGCGGAGCTGGGCGACGTGCCGGACGACCTGGTCGTGGCCTGCGCACGGCACCGGCTGCCGCTGTTCGCGGTGCACGAGTCGGTGGCCTTCGCGACCATCACCGAGCACGTCGTGCGGCAGGTGTCCGGCGAGCGCGCCGGGGACCTGGCGGCCGTGGTGGACCGGCACCGGCGGATGATGACCTCCGGTCCGGCGGGCGGCGGCCCCGAGGTCGTACTGGACCTGCTCGGTTCCGACCTGGACCTGCGGGCCTGGCTGCTGTCGCCCACCGGCCGGCTGATCGCGGGCTCGAAGGCCGCCGGGGCGCGGGAGGCGGAGCCGGCGCTGCCCGCCGACGTGTGCGCACGGCTCGCCGCGGAGCAGCTCGCGGCCTCCCGCAGCGGCCGGCCCGGCCCGCACCGGGTCGCGCTGGGCCAGACGACGTACAGCCTCTTCCCGGTGCGCGGCGGCGGGCGTTCCGCGCCGACGTCGCGCGACGTGCGCGAGACGGTGCTGTCGGACTGGGTGCTGGCGGTCGAGGCGGACGCCGGGGACTGGGCCGGGGAGCGGCTGGACCTGCTGCACGGCGTCACCCAGCTGATCGCCGTCGAGCGGGACCGCAGGGACGCGGCGCGCACGGTGCGGCGGCGGCTCGCGCAGGAGGTGCTGGAGCTGGTGCAGACCGGCGCCGCGCCCGCCGAGATCGCGGCGCGGCTGCGGGTGGCCGCGCCGGTGCTGCTGCCCGGGCTCGGGACCGCGCCGCACTGGCAGGTCGTGGTGGCCCGCGTCGACTGGGACGGCGGGGAGGTCGACGGCGGGCCGGTGGCCCAGGCGCTGCTGGAGGAGATCCTGGTCGACCCGGCGTCGACGGGGCCCGAGCACTCCGACCGCATCGCGGTGGCCCACACCGGCGACGAGGCGATCGCCCTCGTACCGCTGCCCTCGGTGACCGGCGGGCACGACGACTCCGGTACGGGGATCCACGCCGACGCGCTCCTCGCGTCCGTGCGCGACCCGCTCACCGCCGGGCTCGGCGACGACGGCCGGCTCACCCTCGGCGTCTCCGCCGCCGTGCACTCGGCGGAGGGGCTGCGCGGGGCGCTGGAGGAGGCGCGGCACGCCCGGCGCGTGGCCGCGGCCCGCCAGGGCCGGGTCTGCGCGGCCGGCCACCAGGAGCTGGCCTCGCACGTCCTGCTGCTGCCCTTCGTCCCCGACGACGTACGGCGTGCCTTCACCGCCCGCCTCCTCGACCCGCTGCGGGACTACGACCGCCGGCACCGCGCCGAGCTGATCCCCACCCTGGAGGCGTTCCTCGACTGCGACGGTTCCTGGACCCGCTGCGCGTCCCGTCTCCACCTGCACGTCAACACGCTGCGCTACCGCGTCGGCCGCATCGAACAGCTGACGGGCCGTGACCTGTCCCGGCTGGAGGACAAGCTGGACTTCTTCCTCGCGCTGCGGATGAGCTGAACCCGTCCGGACCCGGGCCCGCGATTCGGGCCCGTGATCCAGGACTTTGTGAAATCCTTCACCCACCCTCTTGGCCGGGCCCGGTGGTTCGTGCTGAGATGCGGCCACCACTCAACAGCTCGATGGCGTGCTCGGGGAGGGCAACGTGGCGCATACCGCCATGTCCGGTGACGGAACGACCGCCGATGACGATCCCCTCCAGACGGCGGTGTGGCGCCTGCGCTCCCGCGCCTGCTGGGCCGACGCCGCCGCCCTGCTCGAACCCGCCGGCCCCGACACGGCGCTGCAGCGGGCGTCGCTGCTGGTGGAGCGGTGCCTGTACACCGAGGCGGGGTGGGGGGAGGCCGAGGACGCGCTGCGCACGGCCGAGGCGCTGGCGCACACGGACGACGAGCGGGGGGCGGCCGCTTGTGAACGCGGGTACTTGGCCTACGCCGCCACCCTGTTCGCCGTACGCGACCGGGCGGACGAGGCGCGGGCCGCGCTCGGCCGGGCGGCGGCGCTGATCGCTCCTGGAGCGGTGGGGCGGGCCCTGCTGGACTTCCGGCGCGGCCTGATCGCCGAGAACCTCACCCGGTCGCCGCAGGCGGCACGGGCCGCGTACCGCCGCGCCCACGCGGGCGCCACCGCACACGCCGACCCGCTGCTGCTGTCGTCCACCTGGCGCCATCTGGCCGGACTGGCGCTGCGCGAAGGCGAGTTGGCCGAAGCCCGGCACGGCTTCGCCGAATCCCTCCGCATCCGCGAGGAGTTGGGCTACCTCGTCGGTACGGCCCCCGCCCTGGTCTCCCTCGCCGACACGGAGACCGAGCCGGAGGCCTCCCGCCTCCGTGAGGAGGCCCGTCGCCTCTTCCGCCTCCTGGGAGGCGTTCCCACGTGGCTCGCCCGCCAACTGGCGCCGCCGGGGGCTGCCACGGCGTAGGGGTTTCTCGCCCCCGCCGCCCCTTCCCGTCCCGAACCCGGGGCTCCGCCCCGGACCCCGCTCCTCAAACGCCGGAGGGGCTGGAGACAGCCCGTCCGGCGTTTGAGGACGAGGCCCGTTCAGGGCCGAAGGGGGTCCGGGGGCGCAGCCCCCGGGGACGGGACGGGAAGGGGCGGCGGGGGCGCACCAACCCCGTGCGCTCACACCGCCCCGTTGAAATGCTCCCCCACCAGCGACCGCACCACATCGAAATCCCCCGCGATCAACGCGTCCAGCAGGGCCGTGTGCTCATGGGCGTCAGCCACCAGCTCCGCCCGCCCGCGGCCACCGGGAGCACCCCCCACCAGGGGCCACTGCGCACGCCGGTGCAGATCCTCGGCGATGCGGACCAGCTGCTCGTTGCCCGCGAGCGCGAGCACCGCCCGGTGAAAGGCCCGATCGGCCTCCGCGTACGTGGCCCGGCACCCGGACGACGCCGCCCGAACCGTGGCCTCCGCCAGCGGCCGCAACTCGGCCCACCGCTCGACGGACACCGTCCGCGCCAGCCGCATCATCACCGGCACCTCGATCAACGCCCGGATCTCGGCGAGCTCGGCCAGCTCCCGCGCCCCCCGCTCGACGACCCGGAACCCCCGGTTGGGCACGACCTCGACCGCACCCTCCAGCGTGAGCTGCTGCATCGCCTCCCGGACCGGCGTCGCGGAAACCCCGAACCGCTCCGCCAGCGCAGGGGCCGAGTACACCTCACCGGGCAGCAGATCGCCCGTCACCAGCGCGGTGCGCAGGGCGTCGAGGACCTGCCCGCGCACGGAGGACCGCCGGACGACGGCCCGGGGCCGCGGAAGGGCGGTTTCGCCGTGCGTGTGCTCACCGCGCGCGGCACCCCCCTCGGCGCAGCCCGGCCGGTCACGCCGATCACGTTCCGGCTCCGCGTCCTGCGCCGCCGGCTGGACGGGAACCCGGAACCGCCCCATGGCGGCGGGCCCGGTCACCGCGTCCCCCGTCACGGCGGACCCCTGCGTGCCCTGCTTCACAAGGTCCTCCTGCGGACGTTTCGGTACTTGAGGTCATTACGGCGGGTTGTCACCTGTCCGTCAAGCACCCTAAGCGCACGGGGGCACCGGTTCACATCGCCACGATGTTCGGTAAGGTGAGCCTTACCTTTATTGCCCTGCTTCCCAAGACGTGAAGGGGTGGTCCCATGCCCGTGCCCGGTTCGGCCGTCGCGGACGCGTACGCCCGCCTGGCGGAGGCCCTCCCCGCCCTGGCCGTCACCGAACTCGGCACCGGCGAGGCGGCACCCACGGGCGGCGGCTGGGTCGCCGCGTCCGGTCTCGCCGAGGGCGGGTCCGAGCTGGAGCATTTCCTCACCTGGGACGACACCCAGGTGCTGCGGGACTACGGGCAGCAGGGCCGCCCGGACGTGATCGCCAGCTTCGGCCTGCACCGCTACGCCTGGCCCGCCTGCCTGCTGATCACCGTGCCGTGGTTCCTGCACCGCCGCGTGCCGTACTACCCCGTGACGCACGTCTCGTTCGACCGCACCGCCGCCGGCCTCGCCGTGGGCCGCATGGCCGTACGGCCCGACGGCTTCGCCTGCCTGCCCGGCGACCCCGCCGCCGCGCTGCCCGGTGCCCGCGTGGTGCCCGACGAGGACGCGCTGCGGGCGGAGGTGCGCACGGCGGTCGCCCAGCACCTCGAACCCGTGCTGAACGGCTTCGGCCCCCGGATGCGGCGTCGCGGCCGGGCCCTGTGGGGCATGGCGACCGACGAGATCGTCGAGAGCCTGCGGTACGTCTCCCAGCTGCTCGGCGAGGAGGAGCGGGGACTGCGGGAGCTGGAGCTGCTGCTGCCGGGCGCGACCAAGCCGTACGTCGGCGCGGCGGCCTTCCGCCGGCCGACCGGGCCCGACGGGGAGCCGGCACCCGTCACCCGGGACCGGGTGAGCTGCTGCATGTTCTACACCCTGCGCCCCGCGGACATCTGCGCCACCTGCCCGCGCACCTGCGCCACCGGAGGGACCGGGAAGCGGGCCCCCGAACTGGTCGCGCAGGCGAGTTGACGCCGCGCCGGGCGCCGGCACCCCCGCCCGGCGCGTAAGATCATCCGGTCAGCGGGCCGCAGAGGTCACGGGGGATTCACAATTCCCCCACCCGTCACGGGAACTTTCCGTGGAACCACCCGTACGGGTAGTCTTATTCGAACTCAACTCCTGCCCTTCACGCGGCAGTTCGAGCAGAACGCCGCCCTGGGCACCCCCCTCGCACCTCCTTGGCGGCCTCTTGCCCCGAAACCCCCTGAGGGCCAATGGAGTTGGGCCACTATGGCGGGCGTTACGCCCTATCCCAATGCAAGGGACCCCTAGATGAGACTGACCGACATATCGCTGAACTGGCTGCTTCCGGGCGCCGTACTGCTCCTGGGCATGCTGACGGCGGTGGCGGTGCTGGCGCGCGGGAAGCGCTCCTCGGTCAAGAGCACGAGCGCGGACGACTCGTGGGAGCGCAGCGAGGAACGACGCAGGCGCAAGGAGGCCCTCTACGGCACCGTCTCCTACGTCCTGCTGTTCTGCTGTGCGGCGGTGGCCGCCGCGCTCTCCTTCCACGGCCTGGTCGGCTTCGGCGAACAGAACCTCGGCCTGTCCGGCGGCTGGCAGTACCTCGTCCCCTTCGGCCTGGACGGCGCGGCGATGTTCTGCTCGGTGCTCGCCGTGCGCGAGGCCAGCCACGGTGACGCGGCCCTCGGCTCGCGGATACTGGTGTGGACGTTCGCCTTCGCGGCGGCCTGGTTCAACTGGGTGCACGCTCCCCGGGGCCTCGGACACGATGGCGCCCCGCACTTCTTCGCGGGCATGTCCCTGTCGGCGGCGGTCCTGTTCGACCGCGCGCTGAAGCAGACCCGCCGGGCCGCCCTGCGCGAACAGGGCCTGGTGCCGCGCCCGTTGCCGCAGATCCGTATCGTCCGCTGGCTGCGCGCCCCCCGGGAGACGTACGGGGCCTGGTCGCTGATGCTGCTGGAGAACGTGCGCAGCCTCGACGAGGCGGTCGAGGAAGTACGCGAGGACAAGGCCCGCAAGGAGACGGCGAAGCAGCGCAGGCGGGACCAGCAGCGCGTGGAGCGGGCCCGGCTGAAGGCGATCAGCCGTGGCCACCGCGGTTTCGTGGGCCGGGGCGGCGGACGCGAACTGGAGGCGCCCACGGTGGAGCGCGACTCCGACATGGTCTCCGCGGAGCCTGCCATACCGGCGCCGGAGGCCCTGCCCGTCCGCGCGCGTCCCTCCCTGCAGCCGGTACGCACCGGCGCTGACCCGAAGACCGTCGACCTCACCGCCGAGGACGACACCCAGGCCCTGCCGCGCCTGGACTCCCTGGAGCGCAAGCTCAAGGACCTGGAGCAGCAGTTCGGCTGACGCCCCGACGCGGCCTGAAGGGTGCGGACCGCACCCTTCAGGCCGCGTCCGCGTCGAGTTCGAACCAGACGGACTTGCCCACCCGGTGCTTCCTGACGCCCCATCCGTCGGCGAGGGACTCGACCAGCACCAGGCCCCTCCCGTGCGTGCCGTCGTCCACGCTCGGCACCCGCGGCCGGGGTCCGCCGTCCACGAAGTCCCTTACCTCCACCCGTAATCCACGCGGCCCGACGGTGACCGTGAGGACCGCCTCGTAGCCGGTGTGGACGAGCGCGTTGGTGACGAGCTCACTGGTGAGCAGTTCCGCGACCTCGGAGCGCTCCGGTGTCCCCCAGTGTCTGAGCAGTTCCCGCAACGCCCTGCGGGACTCGGGCACAGCCCGCAGATCCGCACGCCCCAGTGTGCGCCTCAGCCGATCCGCCGAAGCCTGACTCTTCATGGCCCCCGCCCGCGTGCCGATGTCGATTCCCCCTGTACTCGAACACCTTCACGGGAATCCTTGCCCGGTCGGCCACCCGCCAGTCATGCCGGACGGTCACGAACGGTAGTTGGCCGAAGTGCGACGGCCACGCAGATGGACACACGCGCGCACGGGGCCGTCCTGCCTCACGGCCGGGGTACGTTGCGCAGGTTGGAGCGGGCCATCTGCACCATCCGGCCGACCCCGCCGTCCAGCACCATCTTGGAGGCGGACAGGGCGAAACCGGTCACCATCTCCTTGCTGATCCTCGGCGGGATGGACAGCGCGTTGGGGTCGGTGACGATGTCGACGAGGGCCGGACCCTTGTGCCTGAACGCGGACTTCAGCGCCCCGGCGAGCTCCTTCGGCTTCTCCACCCGCACCCCGTGGGCGCCGCACGCGCGGGCGACGGCGGCGAAATCGGGGTTCTTCATGGCGGTGCCGTGCGAGGGCAGCCCGGCGACCAGCATCTCCAACTCGACCATGCTCAGCGAGGAGTTGTTGAACAGGATCACCTTCACCGGCAGGTCGTACTGCACCAGGGTGAGGAAGTCCCCCATCATCATGGTGAACCCGCCGTCGCCGGACATCGACACGACCTGCCGGCCCCGGTCGGTGAACTGCGCCCCGATCGCCATCGGCAGCGCGTTCGCCATCGAGCCGTGGGAGAAGGAACCGATCACCCGGCGGCGGCCGTTGGGCGAGATGTAGCGGGCCGCCCAGACGTTGCACATGCCGGTGTCGACGGTGAACACGGCGTCGTCGTCGGCCATCTCGTCCAGTACGGACGCCACGTACTCGGGGTGGATCGGCACATGCTTTTCCACCTTCCGCGTGTACGCCTTCACCACCCCCTCCAGCGCGTCCGCGTGCTTCTTCAGCATCCGGTCGAGGAACTTCCGGCTGTCCTTGGTGCGGACCCGCGGCGTCAGACAGCGCAGCGTCTCCTTCACGTCGCCCCACACCGCGAGGTCCAGCCTGGAGCGCCGGCCGAGGTTCTCGGGCCGCACGTCGACCTGGACGATCCTCACGTCGTCGGGCAGGAAGGCGTTGTACGGGAAGTCGGTGCCGAGCAGGATCAGCAGGTCGCACTCGTGGGTGGCCTCGTAGGCGGCGCCGTAGCCGAGCAGTCCGCTCATACCGACGTCGTACGGGTTGTCGTACTGGATCCACTCCTTGCCGCGCAGGGCGTGCCCGACCGGGGACTTGGTCTTCTGGGCGAACTCCATGACCTCGGCGTGCGCGCCCTTGGTGCCGGCGCCGCAGAACAGCGTGACCTTCTCCGCCTCGTCGATCATGTCGACGAGCCGGTCGATCTCGGCGTCGCCGGGGCGGACCGTGGGCCGGGAGGTGACGAGCGCGGTCTCCAGGGGCTTCTCGGGGGCGGCGTGGTCGGCGATGTCACCCGGGAGGGTGACGACGCTGACGCCGGAGCGGCCGACGGCGTGCTGGATGGCGGTCTGCAGCAGCCGGGGCATCTGCTGCGGGCTGGAGATCATCTCGCTGTAGTGGCTGCACTCGCGGAACAGCTGGTCGGGATGGGTCTCCTGGAAGTAGCCGAGGCCGATCTCGCTGGACGGGATGTGGGAGGCGAGGGCGAGGACCGGGGCCATGGAGCGGTGGGCGTCGTACAGGCCGTTGATGAGGTGGAGGTTGCCGGGCCCGCAGGAGCCGGCGCAGGCGCCCAGTCTGCCGGTGATCTGGGCCTCGGCGCCGGCGGCGAAGGCGGCGGTCTCCTCGTGCCGTACGTGGATCCAGTCGATGGCGGAGTTGCGGCGCACGGCGTCGACGACGGGGTTGAGGCTGTCGCCGACGACGCCGTAGAGACGTTTGACCCCCGCGCGGGTGAGGATGTCGACGAACTGCTCCGCTACGTTCTGTTTGGCCATGGCTTCCGTCTGCCCCTCGGGTGTCGAAGATGCCTGACGGGTTCCATGAATTCACACGGCGCGCGCTCACGCCTCCCAAACGGCGACGGCCGTACGGTCGTCCGCGTACCCCTTGACCCTCACCTGGGTGTCGGCGAGGAACGCGGCGAGGCCGGGCGGCCCGGGGCGGGACCACCGGTCGGCGAGGTGGGCGCGGAGCTCCCGCTCGCCGCGCAGGGGGTCGGCGAGGCCGGTCCCGCACATCAGCAGGGTGTCACCCGGGCGGGCTATGGAGGTGCGGAAGCGGAAGGGCTCGCGGGGCGGTCCGGGGGCGGGCTCGTACGGGCTCGGGGGTGTGGGGATGCCCAGGTCCATGGTGAGGCGGTCACCGTCGGGGGTCTCGGCGGGCGGCGAGCCGAAACCGACCACGGGTTCGCCCTTGGCCTCGGTGACCTCGGGTTCGATGTCCTGCCACGCGCCGTTCCGCAGCCGGAACAGTCCGCCGGGGCCGACGCCGAAGAAGACCCGGGTGCGGCACTCGGGGTCGGCGGGCAGCAGGAGGCAGCGCAGGGTGGCCGTGTGGGCGTCGGGTTCGAGGCCCTGCTCGGCCGCGGCGGCGCGGAGCCTGCCGAGGCTGCGGTCGGTGAGGCGGTGCAGGCCGGACTTGAGGTCGCCGCGCCGGGCGGCCCTGATGTCGTCGACGAGACGGGCGTGGCTGCGGCCCACCGCCTCGCCGATCCACCGGCAGGCCTCGGCGGCGGCCCGGTGGGCGCCGGGCGCGCTCCGGGCGCCGGTCGCCAGCGCCACGAGGACGAGGGCCCGCTGCCCCGTTCCGAACCGGGCGGTCAGCAGGGCGTCGCGGCGGGGTTCGCCCCGGTAGCGCGCGGAGTCCCCGCGCACGGAGGCGGCGCGCAGGGTGCAGGCCCCGTAGCGGGCCCCGTCCAGCACGGTGTCCGGGACCAGGCCGTCCAGTTCGTCGGGGTCGGCCGGCGGGAGGGCGGTGGGCTCGGGGTCGTAGGTGGGCGGCCGGGATCCCACGTGGGCGCGGGACGGGAGCGGGTCCGGGAGTGGTCCGAGGCGGGAGGGCCGGGGGGCGGAGCCGTCCGCGGACTCCGGGACCGGTGGGGCCGTGGGTGGTGGCGGGGGCGCGGTGGCGGGGGTCCAGGGGCCGTAGGCCGTGCCGGAGGTGGGGGAGGCCGGGGGCGGCGACGGGTGCGGCTCGGGCGGGGGGAACGCGGACGCGGCGGGCGGGGGTCCCCAGGGGGCGCGGGGCGGGGCGTCGGCGGGTCGTGGCGGGAGGCCCGCCGACGTGTCGGGGGCCGGGCGGGGATCCGGGACCGTCGGCGTGGAACGTAAGCCGTCCGGGGCAAGGCCACCCACCGGCGCGGGACCACCCGCCGGAACGGAACCACCCGCCGCCGCGGGACCGTCCGCGTTCAGTGTGCCGGACGCCGAGGCGAAGCGGTCGTCCAGGGAATCGGGCGCCGGTACGGGGCCCGTGTCATCGGTGGCGTCGTCGTACAGCTGCCCCCACCAGTCGTCCTCCGGACCGGTGGGCCTTCCCCCCTGCTGGCTCATGTCACCGATTGTCCACCGCGCGGGCCGGATGGAAACGGGGCATCGGGAAAATCCCCCGTCCCGCACCACACCCGGGACGGCTGTGCGACAGGGGGCGCCGCGGCCCGTTCCCGTCCTGCGCCGCTCCCCGGACTCCCGCACCCTGGAAGGATGGGAGCGTGGGACCTCCTGCTCGCCGGACTGGTGCTCCTGCTCGGACTGTACGGAGTGCTGCTGCCAGGGGTGCCCGGGTCGTGGCTGGTGTGGGCCGGGGTCCTGTGGTGGGCGCTGAAGGATCCGCGGCCCGTCGCGTGGTGGGTGTGCGTGGGGGCGACCGTCGTGCTGTTGCTGTCCCAGGTGGTGCGCTGGATGCTGCCGCCGCGCCGGCTGCGGGCGGCCGGCGACGACGCCCGGATGCTGGCGTACGCGGGCTGCGGCTCGTTCCTGGGTTTCGTGCTGCTGCCCGTGATCGGCGCGGTTCCGGGCTTTCTCGCCGGGATCTACGTCTTCGAACGGCTGCGCCTCGGCCGCCACGGCGAGGCGGTCGCGGCGCTGCGCACGGCGCTGCGCTCGGGGGGCTGGAGCGTGCTGACGGAGCTGTTCACCTGCCAGTTGATCACGGCGGCGTGGCTGGGCGCGGTGCTCTGGGGCTGAGCCCCCGGCTCACGGCAGCGGCACGCCCTCGTGGGTGAGCAGCCGCACCTTGCGCTCCAGCCCGCCGGCGTATCCGGTCAGCGAGCCGTCGGCGCCGATCACCCGGTGGCAGGGGCGGACGATGAGCAGCGGGTTCGCGCCGATCGCGCCGCCGACGGCCCGTACGGCGGCCCTCGGGGCGCCGATCCGGGCCGCGATCTCGCCGTAGGAGACGGTCTTCCCGTAGGGGACGTCGTCGAGCGCGGCCCACACCTTCTCCCGGAACGGGGTGCCGGTGGCGCTCACGGCCAGCCGGAACTCCTTGAGGTCGCCGGCGAAGTACGCGGTGAGCTGCCGCTCGGCCTCGCGGAACGGTCCGGTGTCCCGCCGCCAGTCGTCCGCGGGCGTGCGCCCGCCCTTCTGTCCGGGCACGGACAGCGAGGTCAGCTCGCCGGTCGGGGCGGCGGTGAGCAGCAGCGGTCCGACGGGGCTGTCCACACGCGTCCAGTAGGTGGTCGTGGTCGTCATGGTTACTCCAACTCCCCTGCGGCGCGCAGGTGGTTCAGGGCGTACGAGCGCCAGGGGCGCCAGCTTTCGGGAAGGCCGGATCCGGGCGGGGCCACGTCCGGGTCGCCGAGCGCGCGGGTGCGGATCCCGGCGATCGTACGGGCGTCGAGGCCGGGGACGGCGGCCAGGGCGGTCCGGGCTTCGTCCCGGTCGGCGCCGGGTCCGAGGCGTACGGTGCCGTCGGCGAGGGCGGCGGTGAGCGCGCCCAGGGTGCCGTCGGGCTCGGCCCCGGCGAGGACGGCGGCTTCGGGGAACAGGTGGGTGAGGGTGCCGCAGGGGGCGTCGAGCCGCTTGCCGTACCGCTGGACGAGCCGTGCGGCCTCGTCGCGGCCCACCAGCGCGCGCACCGCCAGTTCGTCCGGGTCGGCTGCTCCCGGTGAGCGCAGTCCGGGCCGGGCGGCGACCAGTGGGGCGAGGCGGGTGTCGGCACCGAGTCGTTCGTCGACGGCGTACGGGTCGGCGTCCAGGTCGAACAGCCGTCGCAGGCGTTGTACGGCGGTGGTCAGGTCGCGGGGGTCGGTGAGGTGGACGCGGGCGTCGAGCCAGCCGCCGGGCCGGCCGCGTGGCTCGTCGACGGCGGCGATGCCCGTGCCGTAGGGCAGGCGGAGCGTCCGCCGGTAGGTGCGGGTGCCCGGGGTGCCGCTCATGTCCTCGACGCCGGGGACGGCCTCGCGTTCCAGCAGGTCGAAGACGGGTTCCGCCCGGTAAGGGCCGCGGTGGGCGAGCCGCAGGGGGATTCCGGCGGACGGGGTGGCGGTGCGTGCCCGGCCCCGGTGGGGCGCGGAGGCGCGCAGTTCGCTGGGGGTGGTGGCGTACACGGCCCGTACGGTGTCGTTGAACTGCCGCACGCTGGCGAATCCGGCGGCGAAGGCGATCTCGGTGACCGGCAGCCCGGTGGTCTGCAGGAGTACGCGCGCGGCGTGCGCCCGCTGGGCGCGGGCGAGCGCGACGGGCCCGGCGCCGAGCTCGCCGGTGAGCTGGCGCTGCACCTGGCGGGCGCTGTAGCCGAGCCGTGCGGCGAGCCCGGCGACGCCCTCGCGGTCGACGACGCCGTCGGCGATCATCCGCATGGCCCGGCCGACGACGTCGGCCCGCACGTTCCACTCGGCGGAGCCGGGCACGGCGTCCGGGCGGCAGCGCCGGCAGGCACGGAACCCGGACCCCTGCGCGGCGGCGGCGGTCGCGAAGAACCGCACGTTGCGCCGCTTCGGGGTGACGGCGGGGCAGCTGGGCCGGCAGTAGATGCCGGTCGTCTCCACGGCGAAGAAGAACGCCCCGTCGAACCGGGCGTCCCGGCTGCGCACCGCCTCGTACCTGCTGTCCTCGTCCTTCATACCGTCCAGTCTCCGCCGGCCGGGGAGCCCCGGCTGGCGGAAATCGGACATGGAGGTGCCGCTACCGCAGGCGGCCCCGCTTGGCCTCCATCGCCGCCCTGCCGATGGCGCCCTTGCGCTTCCAGTCCTTGCGGATCTCCGCGCGGAGCCTGGCGTCGGTCTTGGCGACGACGTACTGGTTCTCCCGGAGCAGCTTGCGGTAGCTCTCCAGACGGCGCTGCGGCAGGTCACCGGTCTCGATGGCGTCGAGGACGGCACAGCCCGGTTCGCTCTCGTGGGCGCAGTCCTGGAACCGGCAGCGCTCGGCGAGCTCCTCGATCTCGGCGAACACCTGACCGACGCCGGTGGAGGCGTCCCACAGGCCGACGCCCCTGAGGCCCGGTGTGTCGATGAGGACTCCCCCGCCGGGCAGCGCCAGCAGGTTGCGGGTGGTCGTGGTGTGGCGTCCCTTGCCGTCGACGTCCCGGATGGCCTGGACGTCCATCACGTCCTCGCCGAGGAGCGCGTTGGCCAGGGTGGACTTGCCGGCGCCGGACTGCCCGAGCAGCACCGACGTGCCGCCGGCCGTGATCGCGGTGAGGACGTCGAGCCCGTCCCCGTCCCTGGCGCTGACGGTGAGCACCGGTACGCCCGGCGCGCTGATCTCCACGTCCTGGACGAGGTGCGCCCGGGTCACCGCGTCCGGCACCAGGTCGGCCTTGGTGAGGACGACCACCGGCTGCGCCCCGGACTCCCAGGCGAGCGCGAGGAAGCGTTCGATCCGGGCCAGGTCGAGTTCGGCGGCGAGGGAGACGGCGACGACGGCGTGGTCGACGTTGGCGGCGAGGATCTGCCCCTCGGACCGCTTGGAGGAGGTGGAGCGCACGAAGGCGGTACGGCGTGGCAGGTACGCGCGTACGTAGCGGGGGTTCCCTCCGGGTTCGACGGCGACCCAGTCGCCCGTGCAGACGACCCGCAGGGGGTCGTGCGGGGTGACGAAGGCGGTGTCGGCGCGCAGGGTGCCGCCGGCGGTGACGACGTCGCACTGGCCGCGGTCGACCCGGATCACACGGCCGGGCAGCAGCCCTTCCGCGTCGTAGGGGGCGAACTCGTCCGCCCAGGCGTCGTCCCAGCCGTAGGGGGCGAGCGCGGAGGAGACGGGGGTGGAAGTGGAGTTCAAGGGGGTGACCCTTCAGGTGGGTGGCCCCGGCACCGCGTCCTTGGACACGGAAAGAAACAGGTGAGGTCAGCCGGCGGCCACAGAGGTGGACTTGACGAACTTCCGGATGCGGGCAGCGCCCAACGCAACGACAGCCATCGGTCAACACCTCCAGGTCACACGCAGCGAACAGCGGCGGCACGGAACAGCCGCGGGAACGAGCACGACCCTAGCCGCCCGACCCGACGACGCACCAGCGATTTTTCGGCGCGGCACCTCGGTGGGGCGGGGCCGCACTGCCCGCGGCCGGTGCGCGGCACGCTCGGCGTGGACCCGCCGGCTCCCCGTACGGGCCCGGCCGCCTGCGCCCGTACGGCGTGCTGACCTCGCCCCGTCCCGCGGGAGGACCCTGAACGCAGGCCGGACGAGTGCCGGCGGAGCACCGCCGGTTCCTGGCGAGTCCGGACCGTCCCGATCCCTGGCTGCGTGGAGGAGGCGACCGGCCCGGTGCGGGCCGCTCTCGGCGGCTCGATGACCTTCGTCAGTACCAACGGCTGTCCAAAGTAATTAGCCTTGTCGTCGTGAAAGGATCAGTCACCGTCCCCGCCCCTGTCCGGCCCGGCGCTCCCCCCGTCGAACAGAAGCGGCCCGTGGAACGCTCTCTGGTCCCGGCACTGTTCGTCTGGGTCGCGCTCAACGTCCCGGCCCTGCTGCTGTCCTCGGGTTTCCCGGACGGCCTGAACATGTGGTGGCAGATCCTGATCGGGGCCGTGGTCACCGGTGCCGCCGTCGCGCTGCACCGGGACCGGCCCCTGGTCTCGTTCGTGCTGTGCCTGGCCCTGTGGTGGACCCTCGGCACGCTGGACAACGACCTGGGGTCCACGGTCCTCTCCCCGTATCTGCCCGCCGTCTTCGTCATCAGCTTCATGCTGGGGCGGCTCCCGGTGCCCATCGCGGCGGTGCTGCCGGCGGTCGGCGGCACGATCGTCGTCGGCTCGGTGCTCGCGGTCGTGGTCCACCTGTCGCTGCCGGTGTGGTTCCTCCTGCTGACCGTGCTGATCTTCGCGTGTCTGCTGCCGTGGCTGGTGGGCCGCTACTGGCAGCAGCGGCACGAACTGCAACTCGCGGGCTGGGAACACGCCCACCAGATGGAGTTGCAGCAGCGCATCCTGGTCGACCAGGCCCGGCTGCGGGAGCGGACCCGGATCGCCGAGGACATGCACGACTCGCTGGGCCACGAACTCAGCCTGATCGCCCTGCGCGCCGGTGCGCTCCAGGTCGCCCCCGGCGTGGACGAGAGCTTCCGGAACGCGGCCGGTGAGCTGCGGGAGAGCACCGCGCGGGCGATGGAGCACCTGCGTGAGATCATCGGTGTCCTGCGCGAGGACGACACGGATTCCCCGCTGGATCCCTCGCAGTCCGGCATCGGCACGCTGATCGACCGGACCCGGGCGTCCGGCGTGCAGGTGGGTCTGGAACACGTGGGCGAGCCGGAGCCGTTGCCCGCCATGACGGACAAGGCGCTGTACCGGGTGGTGCAGGAGTCGCTGACCAACGCGGTCAAGCACGCCCCCGGTGCCGCCGTGACCGTGCGTCTGGAGTACGGGGCGACCGGGGTCAGGGTGACCGTGCGCAACGCTCCGCCGCAGCAACCGCCGGCGGACGACCGGCCGAGCGGGCGGCGCGGGCTGATCGGGCTCCAGGAGCGGGCGCGGCTGGCCGGCGGACGGCTGCACGCCGCTCCGCTGCCGGACGGCGGCTTCGAGGTGACCGCCCGGCTGCCCCGGGTGCCCGAGGCGATCAGGCCCGACGAGGACCCCGCGTGGCTGCCACCGGAGGCCGGGGCGACGGAGGACGGTCTCGCCGACGCCACCACGCATGTGCGCCGGCGCTTCATCACCGCGGTGTCGCTGCCGTTCGGCCTGTTCGTCCTGCTCGTCGTGGGGATGATCGGCTACTACGCGTACCTGTCGGCGTCCACCACGCTGTCCGAGGAGGACTTCACCGGCCTCCGGGTCGGGCAGCCCGCGGCCGAGGTCAACCGCGTCCTCCCGGACAACGACATGAACGATCCGCCGTCCGAGGAACTGCCCGTCCCGTCCGGCGCGTCCTGCAGCTACTACCGTTCCAGTGACGCGCTCTTCGTCCGTGTCGACGTCTACCGGCTCTGTTTCGTCCAAGGGCGCCTCGTGGCCAAGGACGTCATCACCGCCGAGTCCCGGGCCCCCGTGGACAACGGCTGACTCCCTCCCCCGCCTGCGCTCGAACTCGAACTCGAACTCGAAGAGGAGAAGACCATCACTCCCATCACCCTGGTACTGGCCGATGACGAAGCGATGATCCGCGCGGGGGTGAAGGCCATCCTGGCCACCGATCCCGGGATCAACGTGGTCGCCGAGGCGGCCGACGGGCGCGAGGCCATTGCCCTGACGCTGGAGCACCGGCCCGACGTGGTGCTCATGGACATCCGTATGCCCGTCATGGACGGGCTCGCCGCCACCGCCGAGATCAAGCGGCAGGTGCCGCAGACCTCGGTGCTCGTGCTGACCACGTTCTCCGAGGACTCGTACGTGGCCCAGGCGCTGGGCGACGGCGCCAGTGGTTTCATGCTCAAGTCCGGTGACCCGCGGGAGCTGTTGACTGGTGTGCACGCCGCGGCGGCCGGTGCCTCCTACCTGTCGGCGAAGGTCGCCGAGCGGGTCATCGCCGAGCTCAACCGCGGCTCCGGACGCCAGGCCGAGTCGCGCGCCGTCGCCGCGCAGCAACGGGTGAGCGCGCTGACCGATCGGGAGCAGGAGGTGCTCGCGCTGGTGGGCAGGGGCCTGTCCAACGCCGACATCGGCAAGCGGCTCCACGTCGTGGAGGGCACCGTCAAGAGCTACGTCAGCGCCATCTTCACCGCGCTGGGCGTGCGCAACCGGGTGCAGGCCGCGATCATCGCGTACGAGGCCGGGCTCGTGACCGACCGGGACGCGTGACACGCGTCGTACCCCGGGCGCTTCGGTGCCCGGGGTACCACGGCGGGAACGGAGAAGGAAAAAGAACCGGGGCGCCGACCACCGCGACGGGGGATTCCCGGTGGTCCGGCGCCCCGTACGCCCCGACCTGCCCGGGACGCGTTCTCAGGGGTGACGCGGGGTCACGCGTCGCGCTTGCGGAAGGCGTAGAAGCCCAGGAGCAGGGAGCCGAAGGCCCACAGGGCGAGGAGCAGCAGCCCCATGGCGGGTCCGTACGGCGTGGTGTCCGCGTTCATGAAGACGGTGCCGGCGGAGTTGGGCATCCGCTCCGCGAGCGACACCAGCGGGTCGATGTCGGAGGCCTGCAGGATCACCGGCAGGACGGTGAGCCCGACGAAGACCAGGGTGAGCGTGCCGGCCGCGCTGCGCACGGCCACGGCGACCCCGATCGTGAGCACGGCGACGAGCGCGAGGTAGCCCCCGATCCGCAGGGCACTGCCCAGGGCCTCGCCGCCGGCCGCGTCCGCCTCGTCGCCCAGGGACATCGAGGAGACCCCCACGCCGATCAGGCCGAACCCGATGCCGGCGAGCAGACTCACCGCACCGGCGACCGCGGTCTTGGCCGCCAGCAGCCGGCCTCGCATCGGCACCGACTGGAGTGTCGTGCGGATGCTGCCGGCGGCGTACTCGGCCGTGATCATCAGCATCGCCAGGGCGATCAACGCGAACTGGGCCACGTACACGGTGGCGACGGCGACCTCGCCGACCGGCACCAGGGTGCCCTTCTTGTTGTTGTTCGCCATGGTCGCGCCGATGATCGGGGTGGTGACCAGCATCAACCCCGCGCCACCGAGCAGGCACCACCAGGTCGACTTGACGGACCAGAGCTTGATCCATTCCGCTGCCACGGCGCCGGGGAGTCCACCGCCGGAAGCACGGACGGCCGGGCCGGAAGTCGTGGCGGGCATTGATGTCGTCATGACCAATTCCTTGTGCTGTGTCAACGGTTCGACGTGGTCGCGTGGGATTCTGCCGCCGGTTCCGGGCGGGGTGTTGCCGGGGTCGCGGCACAGAGCACCGCTTTGAGGGCCGGGCGTTGCCGCAGCCGGGCGACGGCCCAGGTGCCCGGGATCACCGTGATGAGCAGGAGCAGTGGGGCCAGCACCACGCCGAGCAGGGCACCGGCGGCCACGTCGTGCAGGTAGTGCACGCCGACGTAGACCCGTGACAGTGCGGCGAGCACGGCGAGGGGGAGGGCGAAGGCGGCCACGAGGCGCCAGGTGATGAAGAACGTCGCGGCGGAGGCGGCGGCGATCACGGAGTGGTTGCTCGGGAAGGACCAGTCGCCCGGCGCCGGACATGTGGCGATGGTACGGACGTTCGGTATGTCGCGGCAGGGACGTTCCTCGTGCAGCCAGACCTTGATGATCTCGCTCAGCCCGTACACCACCACGACGGCGGCCGGTGCGAGCAGCGCCCCGGCCATCGACCGGTGGTCACGGCCGCGGGCCCGCCACCACTGGAGGACGAAGAGCACGGCGAAGACGAGGATGCCGAGTTCCGTGCCGATCTCGCCGGCCGTCTGCATCCAGCCCGGCGTGGTGGCCGCCCATTCCGTGATGTCCCGGTAGACACCGACGCCGTACTCGGGTCCGGCTTTCGCGAGGTGTACGGCTGGAGTCGTCGTCTCTGGCATCAAGCCCCCGCCCCCGGGTGCTGGTGATGACCGGATGCGGCTCCGAATTCGACACTGTCCGCAGTGAGTTCCATGTACGCCTGCTCGAGGGACGCCTCGACGGTGCGGACTTCGTGCAGCCGGACACCCATCTCGAAGGCGATGTCGGAGACCCTGTCCACGGTGAGCCCCGTGATGTACAGCTCGTTGTGGCTCTCCCACCGGGTGGGCACCGACCACTCGTGCAGCTGGGCCATGAGCTTCTGCAGCCCCGCCTGCTCCGGGCCGCGCACCCGCACGGCGTTGAGGGAACTGCTCTCGATGAGCTCTTGGACGGACGTCTCGGTGATCAGCCGGCCCTTGCCGATGATCACCAGGTGGTCGGCGGTGAGCTGCATCTCGCTCATCAGGTGGCTGGAGACGAAGACGGTGCGGCCCTCGGCGGCGAGTCCGCGCATCAGGCCGCGGATCCAGCGCACGCCGTCGGGGTCGAGGCCATTGACCGGCTCGTCGAACATGACGACGCCGGGGTTGCCCAGCAGGGCGCCGGCGATACCCAGGCGCTGGCCCATGCCGAGCGAGAAGGAGCCGGCGCGGCGGCCGGCCACGGAGGTGAGACCCACGGTCTCCAGGACCTCGTCGACCCGGCGGGCAGGGATGCCGTTGGTGCGGGCGAGGGCACGCAGATGGGCGCGCGCACTGCGGCCTGGGTGCACGGCCTTGGCGTCCAGCAGGGCGCCGATCTCCCGCAGCGGGTAGGCCAGCTCGGTGTAGGGCCGGCCGCCGACGAGCGCCTGGCCGGACGTGGGATGGTCCAGGCCCATGATCATCCGCATCGTGGTGGACTTACCCGCACCGTTGGGCCCGAGGAACCCGGTGACCTTGCCCGCCCCGATGGTGAGGGACAGGTTGTCCACGGCGGTCTGGTCGCCGTACCTCTTGGTCAACCCCTGCAGGGTGATCATGGATGAATACTCCCAAGCCGTTCAGCTTCTCTGTCTCACCGAGAATCTACGCTCTGGCCAGGCACAATCGCATCGGCCCAAGGGAAGGCATTCACCCTTACTTTAGTCAGGACTTCCACCAAGACCTTAGGCAACCGTCCGTTGACTCTTGCCATGATCCGCCCGGACGGCGCAGAGTGGAACGGCACTTCTCAGCCGCACCCAGCGACCGTCCTTCGTCTCACTTCCCCGTTCCCATCGAAAGGTAGTTTCGCGCTGCCCGAAAACGGTAGGCGCACCACCCTCAACCTCATCTGGGGAGCCATGTCTCAGCTCATGAACGAACCCGGTACAGAGGAATCCGCACCCAACGACCCGGTGCACGCCGTCCGCACCTACTACCGTCTCGTCGACTCCGGCGACGTGCCCGGCCTGGTCCGGCTCTTCGCACCCGACGCCGAGTACCACCGCCCCGGATACGACAAGCTCACAGGCCGTGCGGAACTAGAGCGCTTTTACCGCGAGGACCGCGTCATCGCCGACGGCACGCACCGTCTGTCCAAGATCGTGAGCCAGGGCCGCGACGTGGCGGTGCACGGCACCTTCGAAGGGGTGCTGCACGACGGAACGAAGACTTCCGTGCGATTCGCCGATTTCTTCAGTGTAAACACCGTCGGCACATTCTCGCTGCGCGAGACATTCTTCTACGCACCGCTCGTCTGAGCCGGCCGCGAAAGACACCGGGGGATTTTCTTCGTCATGCGTCAATTCGATGCAGCCGCTGCCGAGTCCGACCGAATACCTTTCGGGGAACAGTTCACCCCGCACATGGTCACCGCCGAGTGGACCGAGCGGGACGGCTGGTCCGAGCCACGGCTGAGCCCGTTCGGGGATCTGTCCATGTCCCCGGCCATGGTCGGCCTGCACTACGGCCAGGTCGTCTTCGAGGGCCTGAAGGCCTACCGCCGGGACGACGACGCGGTGGCCTGTTTCCGGCCCGCCGACCACGCCGCCCGACTCCGGCGCTCCGCGGAGCGGCTGGCCATTCCCGCCCTGCCCGAGGAGAGCCTGCTCGCGGCCGTGGACCTGATCCTCGAAGCCGACGGCGGGTCTCTGCCGCAGCGGCCCGGACTGAGTCTGTACCTGCGCCCGGTCCTCTACGCGAGCGAGGCGAACCTGGCGCTGCGTCCCGCCCGCAGGTACGCGTTCCTGCTGATCGCCTTCGTCACGGGAGGGTTCTTCTCCGACCGTCCGGACCCGGTGCGGGTCTGGGTCGGGCGCGACCACACGCGCGCGGTCCCGGGCGGCACCGGCGGCGTGAAGTTCGCCGGGAACTACGCTCCGTCGTACGCCGCCCAGGAGCAGGCGCGCCAGGCCGGCTGTGACCAGGTGGTGTGGCTGGACCCCGTGGAGCGCCGGTGGGTCGACGAACTCGGCGGCATGAACCTCTTCTTCGTCCGGGGCGGCGGCCCGTCGGCGCAGCTGGTCACGCCGCCCGCGACCGGAACGCTGCTGCCCGGTGTCACCCGGGACTCGCTGCTGCACCTGGCCGGTGCGCGCGGACTCGACGTCCGCGAGGAGCCGCTGTCGATCGAGCAGTGGCAGGCCGAGTGCCTCGACGGCACGATCACGGAGACCTTCGCCAGCGGCACCGCCGCCGTCGTCACCCCGGTCGGCGAGGTGCGCGACGGCACCGAGTCGTGGCAGGTGGGTACGGGGCTGGCGGGTCCTGTCACGCTCGCCCTGCGCGACGCGCTGGTCGACATCCACACCGGACGGGCGCCCGCGCCCGAGGGCTGGCTGCGCACGGTCGGCATCCGGGGTGCGGGCCTCGGCCGGCCGGCGCACCGGGAGAGCCTGGTCGGCTCCGGTCAGTGAACACCACGGCCGACGCCGGGTCCTGACCCGCCGGCCGTCCATCCAAGGCGGTCTGAAGGAACAGGGGGAGTTCCATGCATTCCGACGTGCGTCCGGCACGTGTCGTCATCAAGATCGGCACGTCGTCGCTCATCTCCGCGGGGGCACCCGACCCCGCGAAACTGTCCGCCCTCGCCGACTCGGTGCTACGGCTGCACGAGGACGGCGTCCGGCCCGTGCTGCTCGCGTCGGGAGCCATCGCCCTGGGCACCGCCCAGCTGCCGCCGGACGCTCGGCAGGGCGACGCGACACGCCAGTTGGCGGCCTCCGTGGGGCAGGGCCTGCTCTTCGAGGCGTTCCGGCGCAGCCTCGCGGAGCGGGGCCTGACCGCCGCGCAGGTCCTGCTGACCCCGGTCGACGTCACCGGCCCGGAGCACGGTGAGAGCGTCCGTGCGGTGCTGGAGTCCTGCCTCGGGGCGGGGCTGGTGCCCGTCGTCAACGAGAACGACACCGTCATGGTGCGCAACAACGACGTTCTCGCGGCGCTGCTGGCGGTCGCGCTCGGGGCCGGGCAACTGGTGCTGCTCACCGATGTCCCCGCCCTGTACGAAAGCGATCCGCGCCGTGACGCCGGCGCGCGGCGCATCCCCGAAGTGCGTGCCCTGACGCCCGAGATCGAACGGCTCGCGGGCGCGGCGGCAGCCGGCCCGGGCACCGGCGGCATGGCCGCCAAGCTGTGCGCCGCGTGGATCGCCACGCTGGCCGGCGTGCCCACGGTGATCGCGGGCGCGGACGCCGAGGAAGCGGTGGTGCGTGCGGTGCGGGGTGCGGACATCGGCACCCTCGTCCACGCCCGCGACCGGGACAAGCAACCGAGCCTGCGCCTGCTGTGGCGCGCCCTGTCGGCACCGCCGGCCGCGCGGCTGCAGGGCGGCCCGGACATCCGGCGCCTGGTCACCGACGGCGCACCGCTGACGGCACGCCATCTGGACTCCGCGGGTGAGCCGTTCGAGCCGGACGACGTCGTGGACGTGCTCGACCCGGATGGCCGGGTCGTGGCCCGAGGCCGTGCCGGCGTGGGCGCTGCCCGTCTGGCCGGGTCCCCAGTCGACCTGACCGTAATTCACCACACCGAGTACATCAGCCTGTTGGAGGAGTGAGAGTGTCCGCCACCGTTACCGACATCTGCCGGCGCGCCCGTGCCGCGTCCACCGTCATCCGCGAGCTGACCACCGAGGTCAAGGACCAGGTACTGCGCGAGATGGCCGACGCGATCGACGCGGCGGCCGAGGCGCTGAAGGAGGCCAACGCCCTTGACGTGGCGGCGGCCCGCGCCGCGGGGACCTCGGCCACCCTGGTCGACCGGCTCACACTGACCGACAAGCGGATCGCGGGAATGACCGGGGCGATCCGCACCATCATCGACCTGCCCGACCCGGTCGGGCAGGTCGAGGGCGGCCGTACCCGTCCCAACGGGTTGCGCATCGAGCACGTGCGTGAGCCGCTCGGGGTCGTCGCCGTGATCTACGAGGCCCGTCCCAACGTCACCGCCGACGTGGCGGCGCTGTGCCTGAAGTCCGGCAACGCGGCCGTGCTGCGCGGCTCCTCGATCGCGCAGCACACCAACGCGGCCATCGCCGACGTACTGGCCGAGGTGCTGCGTGCGCGGGAGGACGTGCCCGACGACGCCGTGCAGTTGATCCGGGACACCTCACGCGAGGCCGCGATGGAGCTGCTGCACGCGGACGGTTACGTCGACCTGCTGGTACCGCGCGGCGGCCCGAGCCTGATCCAGACCGTCAAGGACAACGCCACGGTGCCGACCGTGATCGACGGTGACGGCAACTGCCACGTCTACGTCGACGCCAGCGCCGACCTCGCGCGCGCCACGGACATCGTGGTGAACGGCAAGACCTCGCGTCCCAGCGTGTGCAACGCGGTGGAGACCCTGCTTGTCCACCGGGACCTGTCCGCGGACTGGCTGCCCAAGGTGCTGGACACCCTGCAGGGGCTCGGTGTGAGCGTCCGCGGTGACGAGCGTACCCGCGAGGTGTGGCCGGCCGCGGCCGAGGCGCGGGACAGCGACTGGGAGACCGAGTACCTGGACCTGATCCTGGCGGTGAAGGTGGTGGACGACCTCGACGAGGCCGTCCGGCACATCGACCGCTACGGCACGCGCAACGCCGAGGCGATCGTGGCCCAGGACTACGACGTGGCCCGCCGCTTCGCCCTGGCGGTCGACTCGGGCAGCGTCTTCGTCAACACCTCCACGCGCTACTCCGACGGCGGCGAGTTCGGCTACGGCGTCGAGATCGGTGTCTCCACGCAGAAGCTGCACGCCCGCGGCCCGATGGGGCTCGAATCGCTGACGTGCGTCAAGAACGTGGTCTGGGGCAGTGGGCAGATCCGTGTCATATGAGCGTCAGGTGCGCGCCATGACCGCACCCCCGGTACCCGCGAAAGGCGAAACCGCAATGCCCCCGCTGCACCACGCGAGCCTGCTGGACTCGATCCAGGAGGCCTCGTCGATCAAGCTCAACAACCGGATCTACGAGATGCAGGCCGCCGGAGTCGACGTCGTCACGCTCTCCCTCGGGGAAGCCTTCTTCGACCTCCCCGTGCCGTCCTTCGAAGGGCTGCCCACGTCCCGGCTGCACCACTACTCGCACTCGCGCGGTCTGCCGCTGCTGCGGGAGAAGCTCGCCAAGTACCACGCGTCCGCCACGGGCGTGCCGGTCGACCCCGACCACGAGATGCTGGTGACGGCCGGCTCGAAGGCCGCGATCTTCATGGTGCTGACGGCGCTGCTGGAACCGCGCGACGAGGTGATCATCCCGGAACCGCTGTGGGTGAGCTACCCCGACCAGGTGCGGCTGGCCCGCGGTGTGCCGGTGATGACCCCGTGGTACGACACCGTGGAGGACCTGGCCTCCTACATCACCCCCCGCACCCGCGCCATCGTCGTCAACAACCCGCACAACCCCAGTGGCCGCAGGCTCGGCGCCGAGGAGCTGCGGGCGCTGCACGAACTGGCCGACCGGCACGGGCTGTTCCTGATCGCCGACGAGGCGTACCACGAATTCGTGCCGGAGGACGCGAAATTCGTCTCGGCCCTGGCGCTCGACCCGGACAAGCGGCACACCGTCGTCTGCAATTCCATGTCGAAGAACTACGGGATATCCGGCTGGCGCATCGGTTATGTGATGGCCAACCGGCAGCTGACGGATCAGCTCATCAAATTGCAGCAGCATCTGGTGACCTGTGCGCCGACGATTCTCAGCTACTACCTGGCCGAGCATTTCGAGAACATCCTCGAACACACACGGCCGCAGATCCGGCGGGTCGTGTCACTGCGCAACCGAATGGCGGGAATGCTCGCGGAGCGCGGCGTGGAATGCCTTCCCGGGGATGCCACGTTCTATCTGTTCGCCTCGCTCGGCGCCTCCCGGCTGGACTCCGAGGAGTTCGCCGGAATGCTGCTCGACCGGCACCGGGTGGCGGTGGTCCCGGGGATCGGATACGGCGCCTCCTGCGACCGGTTCGTCCGGATCTCGGTGGGCACGGAGAGCGAGGAGCGGCTGGTCCGCGGGATGTCGGCGGTGGCGTCGCTCGTCGAGGAGACGCGGTGAGCAAGACCGTCGCGTTCATCGGCTGCGGGCGCATCGCCCGGGCCGTGGTGGGCGGGCTGATCGCGGCGGGAGGCGCCCCGGAGTCGATCCGGGGCGTCTCCCGTACCGGGGCCGGGGCCCGGGCGCTGAGCGGGGAGTTCGGCGTCCGGGCCGCGACGTCGGTGCGGGAAGCCGTGGACGGGGCGGACGTCGTCGTCCTCGCCGTCCATCCGCACGAGACACCGGCCGCGCTGGGCTCCCTCGCGGGTGCTCCGGCCGGCGACGGTGCGGTGCTGGTGTCGTTGGTGGCCTCCTGCCGCACGGAGGCGGTGACCGCGGCGCTGCCGGGGACCGCCGTGGTGCGCGCGGTGCCGAACGTCGCGGTGGCCGCGCGCCGCGGGGTGACCGTCCTGTCGTCCGGCCCGGGCTGCCCGCCCGGGGCGCTCGACGCCGCCCGGGCGCTCTTCGCGCCGCTGGGCGAGGTGCTGACCGTGCCGGAGGACCTGATGGAGACGGTCAGCGCGCTGTCCGGGGCGGGGCCGGCCCTGATCGCCCACTTCGCGCAGGCGCTGGCCCGGGCGGGCGTGGGTCAGGGGCTGAGCGCGGACACCGCCGCCGCCCTGGCCGCGCACGCCGTACGGGGCACGGGCGCGCTGCTGACGGAGCCCGGTGCCACACCGGATGCCGTCATGGAGCAGGTCGCCTCCCCGGGCGGCATGACCGAGGCCGCGCTGCGCACGCTGGACGAGCGGGCCCTGCCGCAGAGCGTGCGGCAGGCACTCGACGCGGCGGTCCGGCTGTCGCTGGGCCGCCTGCTGACGGGTACCGAGAGCCTCTCGGCGCGCCCCTGATCGCACTGCGGAAAAGCCGCCGGGGGGGGGGGGGGGGGGGGGGGGGGGGGGGGGGCGCGCCGCGCGGGGGCGGGGGGGGGCGGGGGGGGCGGGCCGCCGCCCCCCCCCCGCCCCCCCCCCCCCCGCCCCCCCCGCCCGCGCCCCCCCCCCCCCCCCCCCCCCCCCCCCCCCCCCCCCGGCTCTCTCGTGTCGGCGGCTCAGCGGACCGCCGGCTCCAGGACACCGACCCCGCCGGCCAGCGAGGGGTCGTCGCTCTCCTCCAGAATCCGGTTGCGCTCGTCCACGAAGACCACGCTCGGCTTCAGCTCACGGGCCTGCGCGTCGGCCACGACGCCGTACCCGATGATGATGACGAGGTCGCCCTCATGGACAAGCCGCGCCGCCGCGCCGTTGATCTTGACCATCCCCGAGCCCCGTTCGCCCTCGATGACGTAGGTCTCCAGGCGCGAGCCGTTGTTGATGTCGACAATGTGGACCAGCTCGCCCGGCAGCAGGTCGGCGGCCTCCATCAGGTCCGGGTCCAGGGTGAGCGACCCCACGTAGTTCAGGTCGGCCTGGGTGACCGTCGCCCGGTGGATCTTCGATTTCAGCATCGTCCGGAACACTGCGTGCCCGCCCTTCAGCTCGCGGCGCCCGCGGCGTCCATCGCCGCGATCAGGCTGGCCGGCCGCATGTCGGTCCAGTTCTCGTTGATGTAGTCCACGCAGGTCTGCCGGTCGGTCTCCGGCACGACGACGTTCCACCCGGCCGGCACCTCGACGAAGGACGGCCACAGCGAGTGCTGGCCCTCGTCGTTCACCAGGACCAGGTACTTGCCGTCGGCGTCCTCGAACGGGTTGCTCATCGTTTCATACCCCCTGTGTCGGTGCGGAATTCGTCCGCAGCTCGTTCAACTTCTCAGCAACGACCCGCCCTATCCGGGCGGTGGGTGCCGGCTCCGTCAGCATTTCCTCATGCTCGGCATCCACATCGTAGTTTTCCAACCGCCCTTCCGTATAGGGATTCCAGGCAGTGACGTCACGACGGTCCCTCCTTTCCTCGGAAACCCGGGTCGCTGTGAAGAAGAGCACATCACCGCGGAAGACCTCCGGCTCGTGACGGGGCATCATCCGCACATTGTTCACGTACACATTCTTGACCGCGACGACTTCGTCCGCGCTCAACTCGGCGAGCGCCCTGTTCTCGCGCCGGAGGAATTCGCGGTAGCGCTCCAGCGGGAAGTGGTCGTCGGTCAGTTCGCTCGTCTCGAAGTCGAACCCGACGGCCCGCAGGCTGTTTCCGACGATCTCCGACTCGGAGCGCTCGGGAGCGTCCTGGCCGCGCAGGCCCGACGGGTAGGCGTCCACCAGGCACAGCAGCTCCACCTCGGCGCCCAGCGCCTGGAGCCGGGTGGCGACGGCCTGGGCGACCGGCCCGCCGAACGACCAGCCCATGATGCGGTACGGCCCCTCGGGCCGTATGGAGCGGATCAGTTCGGCGTACTGGGCCGCCATCTCGGTCACCTCGGCGGGCAGCATCGCGTCGCGGTCCCTGATCCCCCGCGCCTGGAGCGCGTACACCGGGGTGTCCGGGTCCAGGTGGGCGAGCAGTCCGGCGTAGCACCAGCCGAGGCCGGCGGCCGGGTGCACGCAGAACAGCGGGGTGTCGGTGCCGCGCTCGCGCAGCGGGAGCAGTTCGGCGAAGGGGTCGTGGTCGGCGCCCCGGTCGAGTTCCTCGGCGAGGCGCGCGACGGTCGGGGCCTCGAACAGGCTCCGTATGGACAGCTCGGCGCCGAGGACGGCCCGGATCCGGCCGAGCAGCCGGGCGACCAGCAGGGAGTGCCCGCCGAGCGAGAAGAAGTCGTCGTCGACGCCCACTTCGGGCACCTTGAGGACCTCGGCGAACAGCGCGCACAGCACTTCCTCGCGGGGTCCGTTCGGAGCGCGGCCGGCCTGTGCCGCGTAGTCCGGGACGGGCAGGGCACGCCGGTCGAGCTTGCCGTTCGGGGTGAGCGGCAGCGCGTCCACGGCCACGCAGACGGCCGGGATCATGTAGTCCGGCAGCCGCTCACCGAGGTGGGCGCGGAGTTCGGCGGTGCCGGGCAGTTCACCGGTCACCACCGCGTACGCCACCAGGCGCCGGTCGCCCGGCCGGTCCTCGCGCAGCACGACCGCGGCCTGGGCGACGGCCGGGTGGGCGGTGAGCGCCGCCTCCACCTCGCCGGGTTCGATGCGGAAGCCGCGCAGCTTGATCTGCTGGTCGGCGCGGCCCAGGAACTCCAGCTGCCCGTCGGCACGGGTCCGCACCCGGTCACCGGTGCGGTACATGCGCTCGCCCGGCTCGAAGGGGCAGGCCACGAAGCGCTCCGCGGTCAGCCCCGGGCGGCCGAGATAGCCGCGGGCCAGGCCGGCGCCGGACACGTACAGCTCGCCGACCACGCCCGGGGGCACCGGACGCAGGCGGTCGTCGAGGAGGTACAGGCCGGTGTTGTCGATCGCCGTGCCGATCGGGGCGGTGGCGGGCCAGTCGGCCGGGTCGGCGGGCAGGGTGGCGCCGGTCGCCGCGTGCGTCTCGCTGGGGCCGTAGTGGTTGTGCAGCAGCAGCCCCGGCCGCCGGCCGAAGAACTCCCGCACGGTCGGGGTGAGGTTGAGCGCCTCGCCTGCCTGGGCGACGTCGGTCAGGCGGGGCAGGTCCGCGCCGAGTTCCGCGGCGGCCTCGGCGAGCGCCTCGACGACCAGGTTGGGCGCGTGCAACTGCTCGACCTCGTGCTCCTCCAGCCAGCGCACCAGGCGCTGCGGATCGCGCCGGACATCCTCCGGGCAGGGCACGAGACGCTTTCCGCCGAGCAGCGCGGAGAGGATCTCGTGCACCGACACGTCGAAGCTGATCGCCGCGAACTGGGCGACGGCCGCGCCGGGCCGGCGCGGGGGCATGGCTTCCTGGTGCCAGGAGATCAGGTTGTCCATGGCCCGGGCCGGCATCAGGACGCCCTTGGGGCGGCCCGTCGACCCCGAGGTGTAGACCGCGTACACCGGGCGGTCCGGGGAGAGCGGTCCGGTGTGCGGCGCCGTGGTGGGCGCGGCGGCCAGGTCCCGGACCGTTTCGGGCGCGTCGAGGATCAGCAGGGGACCCACCTGTGCGGGGAGCCGCCCGGCGACCCCGGCCGTCGCCACCACGAGAACCGGCCGCGCGTCCTCGGTCATGTGCGCGAGGCGCTCCGCCGGGTACTCCGGGTCGAGCGGCAGATAGCCGGCACCGGTCTTGAGCACGGCGAGCAGGGCGACGACGAGGTCCGCCGAGCGGCGCAGGGCCAGGCCCACCAGACGCTCGGGGCCGGCGCCTTCGCGGGTCAGCAGCGCGGCGAGCCGGTTGGCCGCGCCGTCGAGCTGTCCGTACGTCAGGACGGTGTCCCCGTCCTGCACGGCCACGGCCCGCGGGGTGCGGCGCGCCTGCTCCTCGAACCGCTCCGCGAGCGACGCGCCGGGGAGTTGCCGCAGGGCGGGGCGGGCGAGCAGCCGCGCGCGCTCCTCGGGAGCCAGGATCTCGGCCCGGCCGATCGGCTGTCCGGGCGCCTCGGTCAGGACGCGCAGCACCCGCACGAAGCGTTCGGCGAGCGCCTCGGCCGTGGCGGCGTCGAACAGGTCGGCGCTGTACTCCACGATGCCGTTGAGGCCGCCGGGCGTGCCCTTGCCGTCGTACACGTCGCCGAAGGCGAAGAGCAGGTCGAAGCGGGAGACCGCGGAGCCGACGGCCTGGCCCGTCACCTTCAGCCCGGGCAGTTGCTCGATGGCCTCGTGGGCGGCCTGCTGGTCGGTGTTGTTGAACGCCAGCATCACCTGGAACAGGGGGTGGCGGGCCATCGACCTGACGGGGTTGAGCAGTTCCACCAGGCGCTCGAACGGCACGTCCTGGTGGGCGTAGGCGGCCAGGGAGTTCTCACGGACCCGGCGCACCAGCTCCTCGAAGGTCGGGTCGCCGGAGGTGTCGGTGCGCAGGACGAGCGTGTTGACGAAGAAGCCGACCAGGTCCTCCAGGGCGTCGTCGGTGCGTCCGGCGATCGGGGTGCCGATCGGGATGTCGTCGCCCGCGCCCGTCCGGGACAGGGTCACGGCCAGCGCGGCCTGCACGACCATGAAGACGGTCGCCCGGTTCCTGCGGGCCAGTTCGACCACGGCGGCGTGCAGGTCGGCCGGCACCTGGACGGCCGTGCGGGCGCCGGTCTGGCTGGACACCGCGGGCCTGGGCCGGTCGGCGGGCAGGTCGAGTTCCTCGGGCAGGCCCGCGAGCGTCTCCTTCCAGTGGGCGAGCTGGCGGGAGACGAGGCTGTCGGGGTCGTCCTCGGAGCCGAGCGTTTCGCGCTGCCACAGCGTGTAGTCGGCGTACTGCACGGCCGGTTCGCGCCACTGCGGGGCGCCGCCGGCGCAGCGGGCGGCGTAGGCGAGGGCGAGGTCCCGGCCGAGCGGGCGCCTGGACCAGGCGTCGCTGGCGATGTGGTGCACCAGCAGGAGCAGCACATGGTCCATGGGGCCGAGCTCGAACAGGGTGGCGCGTACCGGAAGTTCGCGCGCCAGGTCGAAGCCGTACCGGGCCGCGGCGCGCAGTTCGTCCGGCAGCCGGCCCTCGTCGGTGGTGACGGTGACGAACGGCACCCGGGCGTCGGCCGGTTCGCGTACTTCCTGGTAGGCGCCCTCCGCGTCCTCCGCGAACACGGTCCGCAGCGACTCGTGGCGGGCCACGACGTCGTCAAGGGCCTGCCGCAGCGCGGCCCGGTCCAGGGGCCCGTGGAAGCGGCGCGAGACCGGGATGTTGTAGGTGGGGCTGGGGCCTTCCATGCGGTGCAGGAACCACAGCCGCGACTGGGCGTACGACAGCGGCAGGCGGTCCGGCCGCCGCGTCGGGCGGGTAACCGCGCGGCGGCCGCCGCTTCCGGTGTCCAGGGCTTGCGAAACACCCGCGACGGTCGGCGTGTCGAACAGCTGACGGACCGACAGCTCGACGTCGAGCGTGGAGCGGATACGGCTGACGAGACGCGTGGCGAGCAGCGAGTGGCCGCCGAGGTCGAAGAAGTCGTCGTCGATGCCGACGACCGGCCGGCGCAGCACCTCGGCGAAGAGGGAGCAGAGGATCTCCTCGCGCGGTGAGCGCGGCGCCCGTCCCCCGGGGCCCGCCTCGTACTCGGGCGCGGGCAGGGCCCGGCGGTCCAGCTTGCCGTTCGGGGTCAGGGGCAGGGCGTCGAGGACGATCACCGCGTCCGGCACCATGTACTCCGGCAGCGTGGCCGCGGCGTGCTCGCGGACGGCGGCCGGCGCGGGCGCGGCACCGTGCTCGGGGACGACGTAGGCGACGAGCCGCCGGTCGCCGGGCACGTCCTCGCGCACCACGACGGCCGTGCGCGCCACCTCCGGGTGGCCGGAGACCACGGACTCGATCTCCCCGAGTTCGATCCGGTAGCCGCGGATCTTGACCTGTCCGTCGACCCGGCCGACGAACTCCAGCTCGCCGGCCTCGTTCCAGCGGGCCAGGTCGCCGGTGCGGTACATGCGCTCACCGGGTGCGCCGTAGGGGCAGGCCACGAAGCGCTCCGCGGTCAGGTCCTGCCGCCCGAGGTAGCCGCGGGCGAGTCCGGTGCCGGCGATGTACACCTCGCCCGCCGTGCCGGGCGGGACCGGCTGGAGTCCGGTGTCGAGGACGTGGATCCGGGTGTTCCAGAAGGGGCGGCCCACCGGGATGGCTCCGGCGGGCACCTTCGTGCCGGGTGCGATGGGGTTCTCGACACTGTTCACGGTGGCTTCCGTGGCGCCGTAGACGTTGAACACGGTCGCGTCCGGGTGCCGCGCCCGCCAGCGGTCCAGGGCCTCGCCCACCAGCAGTTCGCCGCCGAGCATCAGCGTCCGGGTGGGCGACACCTCGTCCGGCAGTTCGTCGAGGAGCGCCAGGACGCTGGGGGTGCCCTTGAGGAAGGTGGCCCGCGGGCCGGTCGCGGCGTCCTCGGTGAGTTCCGCGATGTGCACGCGGCCGCCGCTCACCAGTGGTGTGTACAGCCCGGTCACCGTCAGGTCGAAGGAGATCGGCGAGTGCAGCAGGGTGGTGCCGGCGGCGGTCGGGTAGGCCTCCCTGGCCCGCACCAGATAGGCGCCCAGCGAGCGGTGCTCGATGACGACGCCCTTGGGGCGGCCCGTCGAGCCCGAGGTGAACACGACATAGGCGGGGTTGCCCGGGGCCGGCGGCAGCGCACGGTCGGCGTCGCCGAGGTCCGTACCGGAGTACGGCGTGAGATCGACGTCGTCCAGGACGATCCGGGGTGCGGGGTGCTCCGGCAGCGCCGGGGCCAGTTCCCGTGTGGTGACCAGCAGCGCCGGGTCGGCGCTGTCCAGCATGTAGGCGATGCGGTCCGCCGGGTAGTCGGGATCCAGCGGCAGGTACGCCGCGCCCGTCTTGAGTACGGCCAGCAGGCCGACCGCGGCCTGTACGGTGCGCGGCAGCGCCAGGGCCACGAACCGCTCGGGCGCCGCGCCCCGGGCGACCAGCAGCCTCGCCAGCCGGTTCGCGCGCGCGTTCAGCTCGGCGTAGGTCAGGGTCTCCGTGCCGCTCACCACCGCCTCGGCGTCGGGGGTGCGGGCCACCTGCTCCTGGAAGAGGGTGACGACATCGGTCTCGCGGACCTCGCGGCCGGTGTCGTTCCATTCCTTCAGGACCCGGTGCCGTTCGACGGCCGAGAGCACGTCGAGCGTGCCGACGGGGCGCCGAGGCTCGTCCAGGACCGCGGTCAGGACCCGGTGCAGCCGCTCGCTGACGGCCGTGGCCGCCTCTTCGGTGAACACGTCGGGACGGAAGTCGACGCGGAACCGGAGGCCGCGGCCCGGCTTGACGATCAGGCCCAGCGGATAGTGCATGCCGTCCTGGGTCTCCACGCCCGTCACCCGCACGCCGTGCCGGGGTGCCGACGGACCCGGCTCTGTGGCACTCGCCGGGTCGAGCGGATAGTTCTCGAAGACCAGCGCCGAGTCGAACAGCTCACCCACACCGGCCAGTTCCTGGATCCGGGTCAGACCCAGGTACTGGTGGTCCAGGAGCCGGGCCTGCTCCGCCTGGAGCCGGGCCAGCAGCTCGGCGAGCGGCTCCGCCGGGTCCATCCTCAGGCGCAGCGGCAGGGTGTTGATGAAGAGGCCGACCATGTTCTCGACGCCGTCCAGCTCTGGCGGCCGACCGGAGACCGTCACCCCGAACACCACGTCGGTGCGGCCCACCAGCTTGGACAGCACGATCGCCCAGGCCGCCTGCGCCACGGTGTTGAGGGTCACGCCGAGTTCGCGGGCGCGCTCGGTCAGCCGTGCCGTCTCCCGCGGGGTGAGCGTCAGGTCGACCTGCCCGGGGACCACGGGCACCCGCCCGGACGCGGCGGGCGCCACCCGGAACGGCTCGTCGAGCCCGGCGAGCGCCTCCTGCCAGGCGCGCTCGCCCGCCGCACGGTCCCGTCCGGCGAGCCAGCCCAGATAGTCACGGAACGGGCGGACGCGCGGCAGCTGTGAGGTGTCGCCGCCGTTGAGGTAGAGCGCCAGCAGCTCGCGCAGCAGCACCGGACGCGACCAGCCGTCCCACAGCACATGGTGGTTGGTCAGCACGAAGCGGTGCCGGTCCGGCCCGTACCGCAGCAGGGTGAACCGTACGAGCGGCGGCTCGGACAGGTCGAAGCGGCGGGCGCGGTCCTCGTCGAGGACCCGGCGCGCCTCGCGTTCCCGCTCGTCCTGCGGCAACGCGCTCAGATCCACTTCGTGCCATGCCAGGGGCACGTCCCTCAGGACGATCTGGACCGGCCGGCTGAGCCCCTCGTGGCGCAGCGCCGTGCGCAGGTTGGCGTGCCGGGCCAGCAGCGCCCCGGCCGCGGTCCGCAACGCCTTGGCGTCCAGCGCCCCTTCGAGGTCCAGGACCATCTGGACCGTGTAGATGTCCAGCGCCTTCTCGTCGAAGACGTTGTGAAACAGCAGCCCCTCCTGCAACGGAGACAGCGGCAGTATGTCCTCCAACGCGGACCGCTTCATTCCGACGTCCTCCACTCGGCTTCGAGCCGGTCGATGTCGCTCTGGTTCAGCATGGCCAGCGGTACGTCGGACGGGGTGAACCCGCCCGCCGTGTCCTCGGCCGCGTGGTCGGCGAGCGCGCGCAGCGCCCGGAACCATGCCTGGGCCAGCTCCTGCACCTCTTGCTCGGTGAGCAGCCCCTGGGCCCAGGTCCAGGAGGCGAGGAGCTCGGGACCGTCCTCGCCGTCACGGGTGATGGCGTTCAGTTCGACGGCGTGCGTCAGCGGCATTCCGGCGTCCCGGCCGCCGCCGATGCCTGCGGTGCCGGGCGCCGTGGCCCAGTCGGCCGCCTGCTGTTCCCGGGAGGTGAACCTGCCCAGGTAGTTGAACTTGATCTGGGGGCGGGCCAGCGGAGCGAGGATCGCTGCCGTCTTGGGGTTGAGCCGGCGCAGCAGCCCGTGGCCGAGCCCCTTGCCCGGCACCGTCCGCAACTGCTCCTTCACCTGCTTCAGCACCGCGCCCTCGTCAGCGGCCCGGGCCGTGTCGAGCCGGACGGGGTAGGTGCTGGTGAACCAGCCGACGGTACGGGTGAGATCGGCGCCCTGCATCGCCTCCTCCGCACGGCCGTGGGCCTCCAGCTCCACCAGCACGCCGTGCTCCGCCGCCGTTGCCCGCCAGTCACGGACCGCCAGCGCGAAGGCGGTGAGCAGCACGTCGTTGATCTCGGCGTGGAACGCCGCCTGCACCGTCGTGAGCAGGGGTTCGGTCACCTCCGAGGGCAGCTCCTGGGTCAGGTGACCGGTCGTGCCGGCGGTGTCGCGCGCCGGGTCCAGCGCCCGCCCGCCCAGCGGGACGTCCGCGTGCTGGAGCACCCGCGTCCAGTGGCTCAACTCGGCCGTGGTCTCCGGCTCGTGGGCCAGCTCGTGCAAGTGCCGTGCCCAGCGACGCAGCGAGGTGCCGACCGGTTCGAGAGCCGGTTCCCGGCCCGCGGACACATCCCGCCAGGCCTGCGCCAGGTCCGGGACGAGGATCCGTATGGACACGCCGTCGACCACCAAGTGGTGCAGTACGAGAAGCAGTTGCCCGGACAGCTCACGGCCGCGGTCGAACCAGACCGCCTGCACCATGACCCCGTCCTGCGGGGACAGGCGCGTACGGGCCAGTGGCCCGCGCTCGGCCATCAGGGCGCGCAGTTCCGCGTCGTCGAGCCCCGAGGCGTCGATCCGCTCGACGCGGTCCTGGGCGCTCACCGAACCCGGCGCGGTCACCTCCAGCGACCACTCGTCGGTCCCGTCCGGCACGGTGAGCCGTGTCCGCAGGGCGTCGTGGTGGTCGAACACCGCCTGGAGCGCCTTCGTCAGGCTCTCGTGGGTCAGCGTGGCGGGGACCTGTACGACGGTGGACTGGTTGAACTCCGCGAACGGCCCTCCGCGCGAGGCCAGTTCCTTCATGATCGGCGTCAGCGGGACCTCGCCCACCCCGTCGTCCGGTGCCGCCGGGGCTGCCCCGTCGGCGTCCTGGGCGACCTCGGCGAGGTGGGCCACCGTCCTGCACTCGAAGACGTCCCGGGGAGAGAAGCGCAGTCCGGCCCGGCGTGCCGCGCTCACCAACTGGATCGACATGATGCTGTCGCCGCCCAGGTCGAAGAAGCTGTCGTCGACCCCGGCCTCGGGCACGCGCAGAACCTCCGCGTAGAGGCCGCACAGCATCTGCTCCTTCGCCGAGACCGGCTCACGGGATCCGGCGCCGGCACTGTATTCGGGGTCGGGGAGGGCGTGGCGGTCGAGTTTGCCGTGGGAGGTCAGCGGCAGCGCGTCCAGCACGACGACGGCGGCCGGGACCATGTACTCCGGCAACGACTCGGCCAGCGACTTGCGCACCAACTGGGCGTCGACGGCGGGGGCGTTGTCCTGCGGGACGACGTAGCCCAGCAGGCGTCCCTCGCGCACCAGCGCGGCGGCCTGCGCGATGTGCGGATGCGCCGCGAGGGCGGACTGGACCTCGCCCAGCTCGATCCGGTGCCCCCGCACCTTGACCTGGTCGTCCGCCCGGCCCACATACTCCAGCTGGCCGTCACGGTTCCACCGGACGATGTCCCCCGTCCGGTACATCCGGGTGCCCGCCGGGCCGTAGGGGTCGGCGACGAACCGCTCCGCCGTCAGCGCCGGACGGTCCAGATAGCCGCGGGCCAGCACCACACCCGCCACATACAGCTCACCCGGAGTCCCCACCGGCACCGGCCGCAACGCCCC
>NZ_JBITCL010000029.1:0-79095 GCF_044453165.1 Streptomyces sp. NPDC051740
CGGCTGGAAGACACCCGCCGAAGCCCTCAACGACCATCTACTATCGATCACATAAGCCGGTGTTGCATCCACTGGTTGAACCCGGTCAATACACGTCCGTGAAGCTCACAACACGCCTGGTCAGGGCCGAGATTCAGGCGTCCATGGGCTCGGTCGGCGACTCGTTCGACAACGCCCTCGCGGAGAACCTGTGGATGGTCATCAAGACCGAGTGCATCCGCGGACGGACCTTCGCCACCCGCGCCGAGGCGAACCTCGCGCTCTTCGAGTACATCGACGGCTTCTACAACCCCCGCCGCATCCAGAAACGCCTCGGCTACCTCAGCCCGATCGAGTACGAGGAGAAGCACTACGCCATCCAGGCACCGACCGAACAAGT
The DNA here is from genome assembly GCF_044453165.1 of Streptomyces sp. NPDC051740. Taxonomy (NCBI): domain Bacteria; kingdom Bacillati; phylum Actinomycetota; class Actinomycetes; order Kitasatosporales; family Streptomycetaceae; genus Streptomyces; species Streptomyces sp. NPDC051740. Next base: position 380 of record NZ_JBITCL010000029.1, read on the forward strand.
GAACCTGAAGCCACGTCAAACCTCCCTGACCAGCTAGTCAGCCACCCCCGCACAGCGGGGGAACCTCACTTCTACCTGCTGGCCGCCCAGGCGCCCGCCCTCACGGCGGCCTGGGTCATCGAGCGCGCCGCGCGCACACCGGACGTCTGGCAACGACTGGTCGGCGAGGCGTCTGCGCAGGATGACACCGCCCCCTACACAGACGCGGTCATCCGCGAAACGCTGCGTCTGCGACCACCGGTCACAGCCATCCCCTGGCTGCTGCGCGAACCGTGCGACATCGGCGGCCACCACGTGCCGGCCGGGACGTTCGCCGTGGCGAGCCTGTGGGACCTGCACCGAAACCCGGCCCTGTACCCCGGTCCGGAAGCGTTTCGTCCCGAACGGTTCCTACGGAGCCGGCCCCCACGCGGCGCCTGGCTGCCCTTCGGGACCGGCTCGCACGCCTGCATCGGCGGTCAGCCGGCTTTCATCCAGGTCAAACTACTGATTCACACTCTTCTCCGCCGCGGGCAGCTGCGGCCGGCGACGGACCGGGACGAGGGGATCCGCCACCGCTGCAGCACAGAGGTCTACCCTGCCCAAGGCTGCCGGGTCACCCTGCGCCTGTCTTGAGGACGTGATCCGTAGGGCCCTCGATGATTGTTGGCCGGCCGGGTCATCGCCCTGCAGGTCCTTTGCTGCCGACCGGCCGGTTCCCCGGCCGGCGCCGGGAAGCGCCAAGCGGCGTTGACTCGGACGATCCAGGCCGTGTTTCAGGTAGCTCGGGTGGCCAGTCATTTGGTGAGGTCGCCCGCGATCTGGTCGATGTTCGTCTCGACGGTGATGTCGTGCTCGCGGCGGCTGGTGTCACGCCGGACAATCTCGTAGCCGCCCGTCTCCAGGACGGCGACGGACGCGAACCAGGCGGGGTCGTCCTCGTCGGGCTGGATGACGACGAAGGTGTTGTCTGCGCTGTTCAGGTCGCTTACCAACTCGAACAGGGCGTCTTCGGACGGGTCGTCGACGTGGTCGCCGTTCTCGCTGTCCGCGCAGTAGCAATCAGCGGCCACCGGACCTCCCCATGCGTGTGCTGCTCGAAGTGCCGGCGGCCGGCATGCCACGGCCGCCTGGCCGCCCGACGGCTCACAGCCACTGGTGGATCGCCCCGACGTGCACCGTCGCCTCGTACCGAACCGCGAGCTCGTCGAATCGGGTGGCCCCTGCCCGGTGCTGCTTGAGACGGCTGATCCCGCACTCGACCGCATGGCGCTCGCGATAGTCGATCTTGTCGAACTTCGGCGGTCGGCCACCTCGTGAGCCATGCTTCCTGCGGTTGCGGACTTGATCGGCCTTCTCCGGGATCGTGCGTCCGATGCCGCGTCTGCGTAGGTGGGCACGGTTCACGCGGGAGCCGTAGGCCTTGTCCGCCCGGACCTTGTCCGGGCGGGATCGCGGCCGGACAGGACCGGTCCGAGGCACCCGGATTGCCTCTAGGACTGGCTGGAACTGCGGGCTGTCGTGCCGGTGCCCGGAGGTGACGAGCAGCGACAACGGCCTCTGCCCCTGCTCGCAGGGGCAGGCGGGCTTCGTGGTGGACCCACCCCTTGACCGGCCCAGCGCGTGGTCGTCGGGCTCGATGGCGATACCACCAGGCGCCTCCTTCTGCCCCGCGCCGTCCCGGCGGGCACCGGCCGCATGCCGGTGAGCCCGGCAGATCGTGGAATCGACGTTGACCTCCCACGTGATCAGCCCGGCCTCATCGGCCCGCGCCTGCAGCAGCGTCAGCAGCCTGACCCCCACCCCCCGCCGCTGCCATCGCCGGAACAACCCGTACACGGTCTGCCAGGGCCCGTACTCGGGCGACAGGTCACGCCACGGAACACCCGTCCGCACCCGCCAGCACACACCATCCACCAGCCGTCGCCGACCGCTGGTGCCGCGGGCAACGCCCTTTCGCTCCGGCCACGATCACCGCCGTCACCCGCTTTCTACGCTTCGTACCGACAGGCAACAGCCGGCTATGACGCCCGTTCTCGGCCACCGACGACCGTCGCGACGTCCTGACCTTCACCATGCGGGAGACCGGCGACTGCATCCGCAGGATCGACGTCATCACGCCCGGCACACCGGTACGCGGCGAGGGTCTCTTCGGGCAGTTCGACCGAGCTATCGGTGAGCCTCGGACAGACGCACACCTCGTCCGGCCTCATGGGCGTGGACGTCGCGCTGCCCCGACAAGCCCGGCGTCAGCCCCCGGCAGCGTCCGATCAGCGAGCTGTCGACTCCGTCGCGGAAGCGGACTGCGTAGCCGCCCAGGAGGCGAGCAGGCGCAAGCCCTCGTCGGAGGGCGAGCCGGGTTCGGCGGTGTAGACGGTGAGGACGAGGCCGGGCTCAGCCGCCAGCTCCAGCCCTTCGTAGGCGAGGGTGAGGTCACCGACCGCCTCGTGGTGGAAACGTTTGGTACCAGTGCCGTGGAGGCGGACATCGTGGGCTCCCCAGCGCGTGCGAAAGGCATCGCTGCGGGTGGACAGCTCCCCTACGAGGTCGTGGAGCTCCTTGTCGTGCGGGTTACGGCCGGCCTCGGTGCGCAGGATGGCGACGGTGATGTCCGCGGCCAAGTCCCAGTCGGGGTAGAAACGGCGCGAGAGGGGGTCGAGGAACTGGAAGCGAGCGAAGTTCGCCTGGTTGTGCGGGTTGGCGTAGAGGTCGTGGTGGAAGGCTCGGGCCAGGCTGTTGGTGGCCAGCAGGTCCATGCGGCCGTTGCGGACGAACGCGGGGCATGCGGTGACCGCGTCCAGGGTCCACTGCAGGCTGGGGTGCGGCTTCCACTGCCGGGTGGCGCGGCGCCGGCGGCGGGTGAGGGCGTCGGAGCCGTCGGCTGCCTGGGCCAGATGGAGCAGGTGGGCGCGTTCGGCGTCGTCGAGCCGCAGCGCGCGGGCGACGGCCTCCAGGACAGCCGGTGAGACGCCCGCGAGGTTGCCACGCTCCAGCTTGGCGTAGTACTCCACGCTGACGTCGGCCAGGGCGGCGACCTCGCTGCGGCGCAGTCCGGGAACCCGGCGCCGGGGGCCGGCGGGCAGCCCGGCCTGCTCTGGGGTGATCTTGGATCGCCGCGAGGTGAGGAACTCGCGGACCTCTGCTTGGTTGTCCACACCTCGACGGTACGGTCTGGCCGACGCCGGAGGGATGTACTGCTGGTGCACCCCTTGTCAGTGACTCGCTGCGCGCGCGAAGTGCCGGTTACCTGGATGGCGTGATGTTCCTCCTCTGCTCCTCCGGCAGGGCGGGAACGCCGGCACACGGGCCGCTCCCGGACGGTTCGGCCCCTTCGTACGTTAGGAAGACCCCCATGCGCGGCGCAATGATCCACGCCCCCGGCGACGTCCGCTTCGAGACCCTGGACGACCCGAAGATCCTCCACCCCACCGACGCGATCATCCGCACGGCCGTCACCTGCGTGTGCGGCTCCGACCTGTGGCCCTACCGCGGCGCGGAGCCCATCGGCGAGGCGCACCCGATGGGGCACGAGTACGTCGGCTTCGTCGAGGAGGTCGGCTCCGAGGTCACCTCGGTCCGGCCCGGGCAGTTCGTCGTCGGCTCGTTCGCAACTTCCGACAACACCTGCGCGAACTGCAGGAACGGCTTCCCGTCGAACTGCCTGCACCGCGAGTTCATGTCCACCTGCCAGGCCGAGTACGTGCGCATACCCAACGCCCCGGGCACCCTGGTCGCCACCGACGAGGTCCCGGACGAGCGGTTCTGGCCCGGCCTGCTGGCCAACTCCGACGTGATGGGCACCGGCTGGTGGGCCGCCGACGCCGCCGAGGTGAAGCCCGGCTCGACCGCCGTGGTCGTCGGCGACGGCGCGGTCGGCCTGTGCGCGGTGATCGCGGCGAAGGAACTGGGCGCGGAGCGGATCATCGCGATGAGCCGCCACGAACCCCGGCAGAGGCTCGCCCTCGAGTTCGGCGCCACCGACGTCGTCACCGAGCGCGGTGACGAGGGAGTCGCCCGGATCAAGGACCTCACCGACGGCATCGGAGCCGACTCCGTCCTGGAGTGCGTCGGCACCGCCCAGGCCATGCGCCAGGCCCTGCACTCCGCCCGGCCCGGCGGCAACGTCGGCTTCGTCGGCGTCCCCCACGAGGTCGCCGTCGACGGCCAGGAGCTGTTCTTCTCCCACGTCGGCCTGCGCGGTGGCCCCGCCCCCGTGCGCCGCTACCTGCCCGACCTGATCGACCGCGTCCTGTCCGGCCGGATCGACCCGGGCAAGGTCTTCGACCTCACCCTGCCCCTGGAACAGGTCGCCGAGGGCTACAAGGCGATGGACGAACGCCGCGCCATCAAGACCCTCCTCAAGCCCTGATCCCTCCCGCCACCCCGTACAAGGAGCAACCATGCGGATCACCCGCAGCTTGATCGACACCGCCAAGGGCCCGGCCGACTGGTTCACCGGTGACGTCTACATCGACGCCGTCGCCGCCGCCCCCGCCCCGTCCCGCGTCACCGCGAACCTCGTGCACTTCATGCCCGGCGCCCGCACCCACTGGCACCGCCACCCGCTGGGCCAGACCGTCTTCGTCACCGAGGGCGTCGGCCTGTGCCAGCGCCGCGGCGGACCGGTGGAGGTCATCCGGCCCGGCGACCGCGTCCTGTTCGAGGCCGACGAGGAGCACTGGCACGGTGCCGCCCCGAACCGCCTGATGGTCCACCTGGCCATCAACGAGGCGGACGCCGACCACGACGTCGCCCACTGGCTGACCCCCGTCACCGACGAGGAGTACGCCGCCGCCCCGACCACCGGCTGACCCCGGTCAAAGTCCTCGACATCGCCCTCTCCCCTGCACCACCCCGCTCTTTACCCGGGCCCCAGAAGCGGCCCGTCCCGCTCACGTCGCCCTTGAGGAGAACCACCGTGACCACGTTCGCCCTCGTCGGAGCCGGTCCGGGCCTGGGTCTGGCGGCCGCCCGCCGCTTCGGCGCCGCCGGCCACCGCGTCGCCCTCGTCTCGCGCAACATCCACCACCAGGACGACCTGGTAGCCGAACTGGCGCGGGAGAACGTCCATGCCCGCGGGTTCACCGCCGACGTCCTGGATGCCGACTCCCTCACCGCGGCCCTGAACGAAGTCGCGGACACGCTGGGGCCCGTCGAGATCCTCCAGTTCAGCCCCGTGCCCCGCGGCGACTTCATGAAGCCGGTCCTCGAGACGACCGCCGCTGACCTGATGGACATCCGGGTCACCCTCGACGGCCGCCCCGTCGACGCGACCTTGAACGACAGCCCTCCGGCGCGCGACTTCGCCGAGCTGCTCCCGCTCACGCTGGACCTGGAGGACTTCCACGGCATCGAGCGGGTCGCCGACCTGCCGCGCAGGCTGGACACCGACGGTGCCCCCGAACCGGCCGCGGCCAAGATCGGCGACATCGCCTACTACGCGCCCTGGGGCAACCTGGCCCTCTTCTACCAGGACGGGCCCGCCCCCTCCGCCGACCTGCTCGTCCTCGGCCACCTCGACGTCAGCGCCGACCGGCTCGGCAGCGCGACACGCATCACCATCGAAGCCGCCCCCTGATCTGGACGACGGCCTGAAATCCCTAGAGGAAGAGAAACACTGTATGCCTTCCGCAGCCGGCACCCGAGGGGGCAAGCTGCCCCTCGTCGTGTGGGTGCTCGCCGCCGGCACGTTCCTGATGGGCACCACCGAGTTCGTCATCGCCGGACTTCTCCCGGAGATCGCCGGTGACCTCGGCGTCGGCGTCTCCCACGCCGGCCTGCTGATCACCGCCTTCGCGATCGGCATGATCGTCGGCGGACCGACCATGGCCCTGGCCACCCTGCGCCTGCCCCGCCGCCTGACCCTCGTCGCGGCCCTGGCCGTCTTCGCCCTCGGGCACGTCGTCGCCGCGCTCAGCTCCTCCTTCACCGTCGTCCTGGCCGCCCGGGTGATCACCGCGCTGGCCACCGGCGCGTTCTGGGCCGTCGGCTTCGTCATCGTCACCACCGCCGCCGGTCCCGCGCGCGCCACCCGGGCGGTGGGCGTCATGATGGGCGGCCTGACCCTGGCCAACGTGATCGGCGTGCCGGTCGGCTCCTTCGTCGGCCAGTACACCGGCTGGCGCGGCCCCTTCTGGGCCCTGGCCGTCCTCGCCGCCCTGGCCGCCGTGTTCGTCGGCCGCTTCATCCCCCGGACGGAGCAGCGGGCCGAAGTCCCGGTACGGGCCGAGGTCCGTGCCCTGCGCCAGGGCCGACTGTGGCTGGCGCTGGCCGCCGCCGTCCTGATCATGGGCGGGGTCCTGGCCACCTACACGTACATCACCCCACTGCTGACCGACCGCGCCGGCATCCCGGCCGGGGCCGTCCCGCTGGTCCTGATCGTCTTCGGGCTCGGCGCCCTGGGCGGCACCGCCGTCGGCGGCCGGCTCGGCGACCGTTACCCGATGGCCGCCACCATCACCGCTGCCGCCGTGACCGCTCTGGCCCTGCTGCTGCTGATCCCGCTGTCGACCGGCCCGGTCACGGCGGTGGCTCTGGTCTTCCTCATGGCCCTGGCCGGGTTCACCGTCAACCCCGTCGTCACCTCCCTCGCCGTCCGCTTCGCCGGCGACGCCCCCACCCTGACCTCGGCGCTGACCACCTCCGCCTACAACACCGGCATCGCCGCCGGCTCCGCCCTGGCCGGGACAGCCATGAACACCTCCCTCGGCCTGACCGGACCGGCCCTGGTCGGCACCCTCTCCGCCACCCTCACCCTTCTGCCGCTCATCGCCCTCGCCCTCGGCGGCACCCGACGGCGTCCTGCCGGCCATCGAACCCGGGGTGCTGTTCGAGGGCGACGGCCTGGGCAAGTGGCTCCAGCGGCAGAAGAACCCCGGCACCTGGGGGCGCAGCTTCTCCCCGAGCAGCAGGAGCGACTGTCGAAGCTGGGCGTGCAGCCCGCTGAGGCCGCGTCTCCCGAGCGGGAGCTTTCCGCTGATGAGGTAGTCGATCGGGTTTTGGCCTGTCGGGCGATCGCCCCGTGAGGCCGTAAGCCGGCTGTCTTCCCTCCCGTTGAACGCTGGGCGGGCACGGCCGTTGCAAGGCGTCTTCCTCAGGGGCGGGTGAGCATCTCTGTGTCGGGCGGCCCCACGCGGCGTGTGACGGGCGCGGGCCGCCAAGTCCCGCCGTCCTGTCCGAGCGGGCCCGAGGTGACCTTATGCAGGCGTGATGTGCACCGCATGCGTTGTGCCGCGAAAGAGGGACGGCTCTGGATCGCCAAGGCGGCCGTGGGTGATAGCTGTACGGGGTTCGGGTCGTGTGCCGGGTTCATCCACCGTCGGGCGGCTACCCAGCCGACAAAAACGGCGGGGTCGGCGAGGTGGTCGCGCAGTTCTCGGGGCGGAGGAACGTGAGAGGGGCCCGGCTGTGCCGGGCCCCTCTCACGTAGCGGGGACAGGATTTGAACCTGCGACCTCTGGGTTATGAGCCCAGCGAGCTACCGAGCTGCTCCACCCCGCGTCGGTGAGGCCACTCTACACAAGATCCCAGAGGCCGGCCGAGGGTGTCAGCCGCGGACGATGTTCTCGGCCTGGGGGCCCTTCTGGCCCTGGGTGACGTCGAACGTGACCGGCTCTCCCTCGACCAGCTCGCGGTAGCCGTTGCCGGAGATGTTGGAGTAGTGGGCGAAGACGTCCGGGCCTCCGCCGTCCTGGGCGATGAAGCCGAAGCCCTTTTCGGAGTTGAACCACTTCACGGTGCCGCTGGCCATACTGCGTGTCCTTCGATCTCGCCGGGAGTGCCGGCCGGGGTGAATAGCGGCGTCCTCCGTTGTAGGAAGACGTCCGGCATCCGTTCTACCCCGGCCAGGGCCTGGTCATTCGATCATCCGTCCGCGAGATCGGATGCGGTCCGGTCCGGCAGTGGTACGGCCTGGCAAAGAACGCTGAGCAGGTGGGGCGCGGCGCTGGGGCACGGTGGTGCGTGGAGGGCGGGCCAGCGGTCCAGTACTTCCCCGCTGTGCAGGGCATCAGCGTGGTGTGCGTCTGCCGCCCGGGCGGTTGCCCTGCGGTGCGGACTGGAACACCGCGGCGTTCGAGGATACGGCGCACGATCAGCTTCTCGGCCTGAGGCCTGAGGCCTGAGGCCTGAGGCCTGAGGCCTGAGGCCTGAGGACAGTGTCACTCACCTGGTTTTCGTGTGCGGCTCACGGCCGGGCAGGAGGCTTGCCGCATGACCTGCGGGCCACGTGGCTGAGGTACATCGACTCGCCAGGTACCGAGGTGGAGCTGACGGGCATGTCCTGGCGGTTCCCGCAGACGCCGTGGGTCACGCTCGAGGCCGGATTCACTTCGCTGATCGGTGCCGTCCTCGAGCCTGCGCTCTGACTCGGCGTCGGTGCGCGATACACCGCTCGCTATGACGAGATCGGCGAACCGCTACCCGGCCGGCACCCACACCGAAGCGATGCAGAAAGCCCGTTCGCGGGACGCGAGATGGAGATCGCTGCCATGGCCGTCAGACTCATGGAGGCAAGTCATCGGCGCGGCGCCGACCGTCGGCCACCCAAGGAGCCGACCGTGCCCGAGGGGTTCGAAGACCCGCAGATGTACCAGCAAGATCCCTCCCCTTCGCAGCAGTCGCCGCGCCTGCGGCAGGGCTGGGCTTGCCGAGCCGGTGCCGGACCCGCGGACAGGGGGCTGTTCTCGGACACCTCTTGCTTTCTCCGCACGCGGGTGAATGGTGCTGCGTAGAATGGGTGTTGCTGTCCCGGTGGTCTCCCCCGTACCACCGGGACGCTGCCTTTCAGCGGTCACGCCGAGCATCTACGGAGAGAAGGCGTCAGCGTGATCGTGCTACCGGTCAGCCGGCGCGCGGCCGTTCCTGCTCGTGGCGAGCGCTTTCCAGGGCCTGCCGCCATGAGGTGACGTTCGGTCTGCGGCGCAGCAGGGCCCGGCGTTCGCGTTCGTCATGTCTTTTCTCTCCGTCATGGCTCGGCGACAGTGCCGAGCCTATTGCGCAGATCACGGCCATGGCGGTGTGGTTCACTGCGCCTGTGCGATCGGCGGCCGGCCGGGATTGGCAGTGGACGTTTCGCCGGGCGGGTCGGAAGGGGCCGCGCATGATCCCCCGGGTCGCGCGGCACGGGACCTTGGCGGACCGGTGCCACGGCGGAGTCGTCTTCGCGGACAGGGCTTCTGCGCGGGGCAGGTCGGGCTGGAGCCGGTGGGTTGGTTTCGCCTCTGGTGTCTTGTCCGGTGGGCCGGTGTGAAGGGTGAAGGGGGGCCTGTGTGGCAGTTCGCAAGGGTGGTGTTTACCCAGGACAACGGCGGGGTCCCGTTGGGGTGAGCAACATCCGGCAGCAATACTCCCTTGTGTGAAGGAGTTTGGCGCGTGGCCACCGAGCTGGAAAAGCCCACCACTCAAAGCCTCCAGAGTCAGTATGCGGAGCAGTTCACCCATCACCTCAGTGCCAACCGAGAGGAACAGGCCCGTCTGCGGGCGCGTCTCGAGCAGCTCGAGACGGACGAAGCCTGGCTGGTGAGGGCACTGGAGACGCTGTCCGCCCCGGCTGAAGGCGGCTTGGACACCCAGGCGGCCGGAGACGAATCGGCACAGCCGCAGGGCAGTGCGTCCGGGCCCGCCGAAGCGGCCGAGCCGTCCGAAGTGGCTGATGTTGAGACTTCCGCAGCGGTGCCGAACCAGCGGCAGGACAAGCAGGTCAAGGCACCCGCGAAGAAGACCGCGGTCAAGAAGGCGGCCGTGAAGGAGACGGCGGCCAAGAAGACCACGGCGAAGAAGACGGAGGCGAAAAAAGCGGCGGTGAAGAAGGCTCCTGCGGCGAAGAAGACGGTGGCCAAAACAGGTGAACCGACCCTGGGTGAACTGCTGTTGAGCGTCCTCGGCAGGCATGCCGGGCAGCCGAGCACCGCGGGCGAGGTCGTCGGTGACCTGGAGCGGGAGTATCCCGAGCGGGCCCGTGACACCGGCACTGTGCGCAGCACCCTGGAGCGGCTGGTCGCCAAGGGCCGCGTCGAGCGGATGCGGCAGAAGAACACCGTGCTGTACACCGCTGTGCCCGAGTCCGCGCCCGCCGCGGACGGCTCAGCCGTGAAGGCGGCACCGGCCGCCGAGACAGCCGGTGCCGAGGAGACCGGGAACACCGAGAAGGTGTCGGCGCAGGCCTGACTCCCTCACCGAAGCGGTGACGCCGGCCGGCCTGAACGCCCGTTGCAGCGCGCCGCATACGGTCGGGCAACAGTGCTCAGTCGGTGAGGTGCCGAAGGTGCGCTGTCGGGTGCCTGGGCGTGACCGTCCATGTGATGGCCACGCCCAGGCACTCGGCAGCGTCCCGCTTCGAAGAGGGAATCTGCTTCAGACGGGCTGGACGGCGGAGCTGTGCCGGGCCGGAGGCATGTACTGCGGGGCCGCCGTCGCGCATGGGCTGGGTCTCGTCCGTGCGCGGTCTCCCACGGCGGGGGCCAGGTAGACGTGCTGGCGAGGCTGGGGGCCGTCGGCGGTGCCATGGCATCCAGCCACGTGGCAGACCTCGGCCCGTACACCCGTCACGACGGGCGGCGAGGCAGAGAAGCCTTCGAGAGCCGCCGCCCGGAGGCGACCACTGCCCTGGGGACCGATACCGCCCCGCTGATGATCCGGCTCATCGGGCAAGTGGCTGAAGCCGCCGAACACCTCGGCTACGTCGTGATCACTGCCCGCACGGAATGACAGGGCGGGGCGCCGGACGGAAAGGGCAAGCCCACTCGCTCGGCCGTTCAAGGGCCCACGGATAGGCTGACGCCGTCAGCGAAGATCGCGGAAGGAAGACGTACATGGCGGACGTGGTGGAAAAGGCGGCGCGGAGTGTCTTCGAGCGCTACGACCTGGACGGTGACGGCCTGGTCACCGCGGAGGAGTACCGGCAGGTCGTGACGGAGCTGGAGGGCGCCGAGATCACCGAGTCGGAGGCCCGGGCCCTGATCGACTCACTCGACACCGACGGTGACCGCCGGATGTCCTTCGACGAATTCTGGGCGGCCATAAACCGCTGACTTCTCCGGCCGGGCCGTGAAGAGCGCCTGTGGCGGGTCCGCCCGCCACAGGCGCCGTGCTCAGGCCGAGCGTACGAAGGCGGCGAACCGGTCGAGCGCCTCCTCGATGTCCTCCGGTCCGAGGGCACTGCACGACAGGCGCAGACAGCGCAGTGGTTCGATACCGGTTCCGGTCCCCGACGCCGCCGCGTCGTAGAAGTGGTGCAGCGGCGTCCACAGCACGTGGTGGTCGCGGGCCGAGCGCTCCAGCGCCGCATCGGTGACGTCGAACGGTACGTCGACGGCGACGAAGAAACCGCCCTCGGGACTGTTCCAGCTCACCCCGGACGCCGACGGGTCGGGGAAGCGGCGGGCCAGCCCCTCGACGATCCGGTCGAGGCCTCCCGGTACACCTCGCTTTCCCGCTCGGTGGCGTGGACCAGACTGCACCCGTGTTCCAGCAGCCTGCCTCCGGCCACAGCCTGGGCGATCAGCGAGGTGTTGCGGGTGACCATGCTCTTGGCCCTGGCGAGCGGGTCCGCCGGGTACGGCCCTGAATCGACCGGTTGGTCGGCTGCCGCGTAGCCGATCCGTACCCCCGGGAACACTGTCTTCGCCAGCGAACCAAGGTGGACGACGCGGCGTGCGGTGTCCAGCGCCTTCAGGGTCGGGAGGCGGTGCCCCCGGCGCGGGAAGAGGCCGCAGGGGTTGTCCTCCAGGAGGAGAACGTCCTCCTGTTCCGCCAGGTCGAGGAGGTCGCGGCGCACCGGCTCGGGCATCCGGACGCCCGAGGGGTTCGCGTGGTCAGGGACGACGTGCAGGGTGCGCGTGCGCAGCCCGGCGGCGCGGGCCTCGTCGATACGCCGCCGCAGGTCGTCCAGGTCGATGCCGTCCGGCCCCTCGGCGACCGGATGCACCAGCAGGTCCAGGAGGCGTGTCGCCCCGGTGACGCCGACGTGGGCGGGCACGACGGCCAAGCGAGCAGTGATCCCGCAGCATCCCGGCAAACGCCTGCTCCTGGCGGACCGTGGGCCGCAGAAGGAACTTGTAGGCACACATCACCCCCAACCACCCCCTCCGCCCCATCACAGCCAGTACTGCCAACCTGGCGGGCCCCACTGACAACAGCACAGATCCGTACAGAAAGCCGAGGTCAGAGCAGTGAGCGAAGCGCTCCGGGTCTGTGGGAGGCTCTGATGGGCCTCGGCGAGATGGCGTGACGAGCTGGGATTCTCCGGGGTCCGTAACCGACTGCCAGCCCCAAGCAGCAGGAAGTGTCCTGAGTTCACCCGAAACCCAGGAAGCCAGCCGGTCACGGGCCAGGTCGTGGTCCCACGAGCCGCAGGAGGAAGTGCTGCAGCCAGTACGGCCCGTCATGGCCGAGCGCCTCGGCGAGCGTCCGGCAGTTGCGCCGCTCCAGCTCCATCAGCATCGCCTCGGTCGTCTTCCGCGCCGGTAGTCGCGAATCACGGCGCGGGAAACAGTCGGCCACCTCGGCCATCAGCGCCCAGAACTCCGTGCTCCACATCTGCTCGCCCATCGTGGCCTCCACGGCCACCTGATCGTTATCGTCCGCTACCAGCCAACTCCCTCACAGAGCAAACTCGTCACATGCCGAGTCTCAGGCAGATGGCAGGGCCGGTGGTGACGGTGGACACCGACGACATCGGGGTGCCGGACCGCTTCGACTGGGGGCACGACATGGTCGACCGCGAGGTCATGCCGGTGTCGATCCGGAGTCCGCACGCACACCGCTTCCAGGGCCGGGTGGAGTCCGTCGGGTTCCCGTGCAGCCAGGTCGCGGCCTTCGGCTTCTCCCCCATGGTCGCCTGGTGCTCCCCGGCCCACATCCGCCGTCAGGACCCCGAGGATCACTTCCTGGTGCTGGTCCGAGAGGGCGCGGCCCGGTTGGAGCAGGAGCGCGGCGTCGCCTGCCTCGGCCCCGGCGGCATGGCACTGTTCTCCACCTCGCATCCGCCGGCCTGTGACTTCCTGGACAAGAGCGGTCCCCTCCGACTGCCCCTCCTCCGGCTCCCCCGCGCTGTCCTCCCGCTACCCGACGGTCGCGCCGACCGTATGCTGGCCGAGCCGCTCCCCGACGGTTCCGGCTCCGGCGCCCTGCTGGGCCCGTATCTGGCCTCCCTCCCTGCCGCCGCCCGAACTTCGGGCCCCGCCGAGCTCGCCCGGCTCGGCACCATCGGCGTGGACCTGGCCGGGTCCCTCCTCGCGGTGCGCGGTACGGCGACCAGAACTCGCTGCCCGCCGAGACCCGCAGAGCGGCGCTCCTCACCCGGATCAACGCCTTCATCGACCACCACCTCACCGACCCGGTTCTGGACCCGACGGCCGTCGCCGCCCACCACCACATCTCCGTACGCACCCTCCACCAGCTCTTCCGGGACGAGCCCGAGTCCGTCGCCGCCACCCTTCGACACCGCCGCCTGGAGCACTGCCACGCTGATCTGACCGACCCCCGCCTGCGTCACCGCACGATCAGCGAGACCGCCCTGCGCTGGGGATTCCAGCGCCCCGCGGACTTCAGCCGGGCCTTCCGCAGGGCGTACGGGGTTTCACCGAGCGAGGCCCGGGCCGGCCTGCGCTGAATGCGCAGGATCTCTGCGCTCGCAGCTGACGACCAATCCGCTCGGTACGGAGGACAGTGGGACGGCGGCACCCTGGTGACTTCCAGTGGGGGGACTGAAGCTCTGGGGTGCTGCCTGTCTGTCCGCCTGCCCGCACGGAGAATCGGGGCGAAATTGCGACGCTCATGGCTGAGAAATCGGACCGTCGATGTAGGCTGCACGGCCGTGGGACTCACTCTGCTCCTGGGGTGCACGGCAGCCGCAGAAAACAGCCTTACGGAACAGGCCACTTCACCAAAACCGTCACATACGACTCTCTCGGTCCCGCCGCGCGCATACGACCCGGTGACGAAATTCAGCGGACAGGAACTAAATTTCCCGGGAGACCTGAGCCGGGCGACGCTGGACGGCACCACCGCGTGGATCACCGGGTCCAACGACCTTACGGCCTTGGACCTGGCAACCGGGGAAAGCACGGTCATCCGGCCGAAGGGCCAGGAACCCGCTATATCGCCGCTCTTCGACCGCCCTGTCCTTACCGAAATGCAGGGCAAGCGGGTCGCAGTGGCACTCCTGCCGGTTTCCACACCCGGCAGCGGAACCCACACCGACCAGGACGCGGTCGAAATGCTCGTGGTGGACGCTCGCACCCATAAACCCATATGGAGTTCCGAGATCGCCGACGTGGAACCCGGATTCTCCGAGGCCCACGGCGGTTCGGTCATCGGCGCGGACGACGGTATCGCGATCATCGACGCCGGATCGGGCATATGGGCGGTGAACCTCACCACGCGGAAAACCGTCTGGAAGACGGACGGAGAAGCGCAGGATGTCGCCGCCGTCGGCGAGGGAATCGTCGCCCTGACCGAGAGCAGCACCTGGAGGGAAGAGCGGCTGTACGGACTCCGCGTGAGCGACGGCAGACGTGCCTGGACCTTCGGCGAACCCGAGGAGAACCTGAATGTGGCCCAGGCCGGACCGCACCGTCTCCTGGTCACGCACGGTGTGGACGTGGCGCACGACGACGGCGGCAGGCTCGTGAACCTCGCGGACGGCCGGCAGGTGGCCACACCCGAGTACTTCCCGGTGCCGGACCGCTGTGTCTACGACGACAAGTCCACCGCCGTCTGCTTCAAGCAGGAGTACGGCCAACGTGCTTCGTTCGCCCTGGACGCGACGTCCGGCAAGGTGCTCTGGGAACTCCCCACGGACGACCGCTTCGCGCCCCCCATCTCCACCGCCTGGCACGGCATCGTCTACGCCGACACCGAGGACGGCCCCCTGATGCTGGACGCACGCACCGGCAAGGACAGAACCGGTCACCTGCCCGACGTCCCGGACATGGTCAACGCCTACGTGGGCCTCTTCCAGGAGGACGACGACAGCTACGAGGGCGAACCCCCGACGTCCGTACGCCGAACGGCAGGCTGAACCCCGGGTGGCTGAGTGGAGAAAAGGTGCAGGTGCGGGCGGTACGGCGTCCGGAACAAGATTTCCTGACTGCTTGATGGCGGGCGTCGGGCAAGCAGGGCGATGAAGACCTTCTCCCAGGTCCCGTCGGCGTCCCATCTCCGCAGCCGGTTGTGGGCGCTTTCCACGAGCCGAAGTGCCCGGGCAGGTCCGTCCACGGCTTCCCGGTGCGGTACTTGAACGCGATCGCGTCGATCACCTGCCGGTGATCACGCCACCGCCCACCCCGCTCCGGAGTCCGGTCCGGCAGCAGCGGCTCGGTCCTCGCCCACTGGACATCAGTCAACGACACACATTGGCCAACGATCAGATGAGCCGAAGGAGGCGGCTCAGGCGTGCTGGCTGACGGGCGGATGCGTGCCTGCTACCACTACCGGCCGTCGGCGTACTCAGCCGTACTTCCGCAGAATGCCTTCTGCGATCGCGACGAGCTCGCTGAGACCGGGGCCCACTAGGCCTCCGTCACGAGCCGCCGGGGCACCACTGGGGACACCGGGGCTTCAGGTCCGGCGGCTTGGGCAGGAGTCGCCAGGAGCAGGGGATGGTCGCGAGGGCGAGGGCCCCGAGTGCGGTGCGTGGCTTCAGATTGTGATCAATGATCCACGGGCCCACGAGACACGCAGCCCGGCATCGAGTCGTGCAGGTCAAGCCCGCGTCGTTTGGTGCCGTGCGTCGCAAGGCGGAGCGGCTTACGTGTACTGGGCGTACCCGGTCCCGCGACAACGCCTCGAGGTGCGACGCCGGACAACGTGGGTCAGGCAAGATCCAAAAGAGACGGCCCAGCCGCCGGCACTCTGCTGGGACCGGAGCAGGCCGCCGCGCGACTCGGTGTGTGCAGGGTTGGGTTCGACTGGATGATGCAGCTCGGTTGGATCCGCTCGCCGCAGTCGATCGAGGTCCGCTTCGGTACGAGCCGGGCCGGGGCCGTCGACGTGGCACTCCACGCCACGGCGTCCGTCGACGCGGTGGTCGCCGCGCGCTCGGAGGTCGACTGGGATCGGTTGCGTGCGGTGGAGGAAGGCCGGAGCTCTCCGCTCGCGGCGATGGCGAAGCAGGCCGCCGTGGCGTGACACCGGCAGAGCCCCGTTCGTTGAACGGGGCTGCGGAGCAAGGGACAAGCCTCCAGGGCCGGTCGGGCCCCGGAGGCTTCGTCGTTGCAGCACTCCGGCACATGCGCCGAATGGCACGTCGGATGCGGTGGATCAGCGGCGGCGAAGTTCTTCGGCCCCCCGGAGCGGGCCTTCAAGGGTGAGGTTGTCTCCGCGGCTCACGGTCTGGAGCAGTTGGGCGTACACGGTTGCTTCGGCGGCGATGCGTGAGTCGGGCCGGCCCGACGAACGGGCCAGAGCCACCGCGTCCGCCCGGAACTCCGCCGAGTACCTGTAGGTCCCCACTCGGGACTCCTCTCCCTGGACTCAAGATCCAGTATCGAGGGGTCCACGATTCAAGGTGGAGGGCCCGCGGTCAGCGTGACCGGGCTCCGGACATCACCTCGCCGCTCGAACAGGGACGCCTTACCCCTGGTATGCAAGGGTCGTCATCATCCCGGACTCCGAGTGGTAGATGTTGTGGCAGTGCAGCATCCACAGTCCGGGGTTGTCCGCGTCGAAGTCCGCCACCAGCTTGTTGTGCGGCAGCACGATCGACGTGTCCTTGCGGGCACCGTTCGAGTCCACGCCGGCGAGGGAGAACGTGTGGCCGTGCAGATGCACGGGGTGCCACATGTGGGTGGCGTTGATGACCACCAGCCGCACCCGCTCGCCCCGTTCGACCTTGTGGAGCGTGTCCGGGTTGTAGGGCTCGTGGTCGATTCCCCAGTCGTACTCCTTCATGCCACCGGTCAGCTTGACCCGGAGCAGCCGGTCGTACCTGCGGCGGGGCATCGCCACCGACTCGTCCGGCCCGAGCCGGCGGGCGGACACCAGCACCTCACGGTCCAGCTCCGCAGGGTGCGCGGACGGCTTGGGGACCGCTCCGGCGCCCGTACGCAGGACGGCCATGGCCCGGCCCCCCTTCCCCTCGGCGAGCGCGACAAGCGGGAAGACACCCGACTGCGCGGTGATCAGCACGTCGTACCGCTCGGCCATGCCGATGACCAGCGCGTCCGTCTTGTACGGCTGCACGGGAAAGCCGTCGCTGTGGGTGACGGTCATCCGGTGTCCGCCGAGCGCCACCCGGAAGGCCGACTCCCCGCCGGCGTTGATGATGCGCAGCCTGATCCGGTCGCCGGGCTTGGCCGTGAACTGCGTGGGGTCGTCCGCTGTGCGCCCGTTGATCAGGTAGTAGGGGTAGGCGATGTGTCCCGCGTGACCGCCGAGCAGCTTGCTGGTGGCTCCCGCCATCAGTCGCTTCGGCCCTTTCCGCCGGTACGGCGACGGCGAGGGCGCCCGTCCGGAGCCCTTCCCGTCGTCCACTCCCCCGGACGCGGCGTCCGCCAACGCCCCGCCACCGGCCCCCACGGGGCCCTCCGGCCTGTTGCCGTGCCCCACCGGGGGCTTGCCCTTACGGAGCTGGTAGAGAACGTCGTCGGGGGTGGAGCCGTCCACTCCGTCGATCCAGTCGTCCAGCAGGACAATCCACTCGTGGTCGTACTTGAGTGGCTCCTTCGGGTCGTCGACGATGAGTGGCGCGTACAGGCCACGGTCGACCTGCACCCCCATGTGGGGGTGGAACCAGTAGGTGCCGGGATGCGTGGCGGTGAAGCGGTAGTCGAACGTCTCACCGGGTTCGACCGGCCGCTGCGTCACACCGGGCACACCGTCCATGTCGTTGTGCAGCGCAATACCGTGCCAGTGCACGGTCGTCGCCTCCGGCAGGTGGTTGGCCAGCGTCAACGCCACAGTGTCACCTGCGGTGACCCGCACCTCCCGGCCCGGCAGCAACCCCTCGTACGTCCACGACCTGAAGGTACGTCCGGCGCCCAACTCGACCGGCGACGGGGTGGCCCTCAATGTGTGCTTACGGAGCGGTTCGGCGGGGGTCGGATGTGCCCCGCCGGCCTCTCTGCCGTTCGGAGCGGATCCGGCCGGCGCGGGCGCGCCCGGGCGGCCGCCGTCGCGCGAGCCGGCATGGGAGCAGGCGGCGAGCAGCCCGGAACCCGCGGCCGCGATACCGGCGCCGAGTACGGCGCGACGTGTGGGGGAGGTCTGACTGGTGCGGTCCGTGCGCATGACTGGGTGTACCTCGCTGGTCGGGAGAAGGCAGGTGAAGGCGTGGGTCTGCCACCACCGCCCGGACAGGACCAGACGGCCGGAGGCGCTCTTCCTCACGAGGCACCGACGGGGCGGGGAGCACATCCGGTGGGCGGCGGAACCGACTGTTGCGGAGATCGGCGAGCGTCCCTCGCCGGTGTCCGGAGCGCAGCTCAGTGCGGCCGTGCGGATATCCCGAACGGCAGGGCACCGGACGGCACCTGCCGTCCGCGCAGGCCGCGCCCGCATCCGGCCCTCGGGTCAGTCACCATGTGAGCACACTACCCCCGCCGGGTATACATTCGGGATATATCGACAGCATCGACACGGTCATGCGATCAGCCCGCCCCAAGGAACAGGGCGGCAGGCCCGGCCGGAATGCGGGGGCAGCACCGTGCGCGCACGTCAACGCCTCGAGGGTGCCCGCTACTGAGCTTGTCGGTGTGATGTCGCGAGGCTGACAAGTGACGGTTGTCGCGGTACGCCGGAAGTATGAGGTATCCGCAAGGCGGCGGCCTGACCGCCGAGCGGCGGGCGTTTCGCGAACGCGTCCGTATGGAGGCGGCCGAGATGTTCGCCGGGGGACGGGACAACGCGACGGTGGCGAAGGAGCTGCGGGCCAGTGTGCGCTCGGTGCGGCGCCGGCGCCGTTCCTGGCAGGAAGGCGGCCGACAGACCCTGCACTCCAAGGGATCGGCCGCCCGCCCCAAGCCGAACGAGGCCCTGTTCGCGGTTCTGGAGCAGGAACTGGCCAAGGGGCCGGCCGGACCAGACCTGGACCCTGGCCAGGATCAAGCCACTGATCGGACGCCGCTTCCACCGGACCCTCACGCTCTCGGCCATCGCGCGGATGCTCCGGCGCCACGGGTGGAGCCACCGGGTTCCGGCCCGAAGGGCGCTGGAACGCGACGAGGACACGGTCGCCGGCTGGGTGAAGGAGACCTGGCCGCAGGCAAAAGGACCGCGGCGGCGCTCGGCGGCTGGCTCGTCTTCGAGGACGAAGCCGGCTTCTCGATGGGCTCTGCCAAGATTTCCGTGAAGCAGTGACGGAGAGTCATGCGAGAAGGACTCGTTCGCGTAGGAGTGGAAGCGAGGCCCGTCCATACATCTGTCGCTTGAGCATCTTGATCCGGTTGACGTGACCTTCGACCGGACCGCTGCTCCAGGGCAGGGTGAGGCCGGCCAGGACAGCATCCCAGTCGCGTTCGAGTCCGTCGGCGAAAACGTGCGGCTGGGGCAGGTCGTCGGCACGGGCCGCGCAGATCCAGGCGGGGAGGTCGGTGCCGGCGCGGTCGCAGATCATGCGGACGAGGGTATGGACGTGGGTGCGCAGTGCGGCCAGTTCGGGGCAGCGGGAGAGGACGTCGTCGAGTTGTCGTTCCTCCTCGGCTCGTAGACGTCCGGGGTGACGAGTGATCCAGTTGGTGAGGTCCTGAGGCTTGGGCGGCGTTGTCCTCTTCCTCGCCCTTCAGCAGCGGCCGTCCGGGGCGCTTGCGGCGCGGGACGATCGGACCGGCGTTGATGCAGGCGCCGTCGCCGAGGACCGTCACACCCCCGCAGTGCTCGGCCGGACCGGAGTCCCGCCAGGCCTTCGTGTCCGCGGTCACGGGCTTCGTGAGCCGTCGTGGGCCCAGCCCGGTGAACCGGGCTGTCCAGGAGGGTTCCGACGCCGTGGTCCCACCAGCCACGGCGAAATCGTCTCGCTTTGATCATGCTCCAGGGCCCGCGGCCTCTGGCGGAACGTATCTCGATCGCCCGGACGGCTTCCGCGTGAGATCCTCCGCCCGTGGTCACGGAGACCGAAGTGGGAGAGCCGTTGCACCAGCACGGCTGGCGGACGGCATTCACGGTCGCTGATCGGCACCGCCCCTGACGCAGCATGTTCCTCAGCCTCGTGGGATTACGGGACAGCTCCGAGGCGACTCTCGCCGGACCCCGGCTTATTTAACCGGGCACTCCACGGGACCTCCACAGATAAGCACGTTGTACACGCGGGCGTGGAGACCCCAGTCGATGGTGTAGTCCTGCCATTTGCTCAAGGTGCGCTCGGTGGCGTAGTTGTTCTCCTCGATGATGTAACTGAACCTGACGGTGTTGTTGCCCGAGTGGAAATGTCTGACGTCGTTGAAGGACACCCTCAAGCTGCCGGCGTTGGCGAAACACATGCGATTGCCGGTGCTCGTTTCCACCCATGCGAGGTCGGTCCGCGGGGGGAGGGTGGGGTCTCCGCAAGAAGTCACGTTGGCCGCGGAGGCGGGGGCCGCCGGAATCGCGAACGTCAAGCCGGCAGTGGTCACCGCTGCGACGAGAACCCTCTTGGCTACCTGCTTCATGGTTGCTCCCCTCATGTTCCGTGGAACAAGAGTCAAAATGATCATGTGGACTTGTCGGATCTCTTCACCACCGGCCCGGCACGAGCACTGCGGCCCAGGTGGAACGCTACGGAGACCGCGGATCGCAGTCGTCACCGCACAGAGCCAACCCGGGCGTAGCTCCCACGGGGGACAGGCCCCTGCTCCTTCACGTAGCCGCGGTGAAGCGCGCTCGGGGGCGTTTACCGGCGTACGCATCGGGTCGCGGCAGTCTGTACCCAGGCGGCGATGTCCTCGGCGGCGTCAAATTCGTTGAGGAGAGCGAGCCGGACCGGACGAGTGCCGGCAGCCCGTGCGGCAGCGGAGGGCTGGACGACGATCACGTTGGCGTGTTCGCACACGTCGAGGCGGTCCGAGACGCGTACGAGTACCTCCTCGGCCAGGCGCGCGAGTTGTCGTTCGTGGTCCACGCCGGCGACTTTCGGGGTTCCGCAGCGGCAGCCCCGGCAGACGACGGCGCGGCATGGGACCGGTTCGGCGGTGGTGTGCTTCGTGCCCGCTGCTTCAGGGCGCTGTCGAGGCGTCGCTCGTCACCTTCCTTTTCGGGGGATGTCCATCCCGGACCGCCGGCCGCAGGAAACGGATCACGGGGCGGTCGGGGACATGGGTGACCTCGGCGCGAACGCCGTAGACCTGTTCGATGAGAGCGGGAGTGAGGACCTCGGCCGGGGTGCCCTCCGCGACGGTGCAGCCGTCGTGCAGGACGAGCAGGCGGTCGCAGTACATCGCGGCGAGGTTGAGGTCGTGCAGGGCGATCACCGTGGTGACGGGCAGGCTCGCCACGAGGTCCAGCAGGTCGAGCTGGTGCTGGATGTCGAGGTGGTTGGTGGGTTCGTCGAGGAGGAGTTCGCGGGGTTCCTGGGCGAGGGCGCGGGCGATCTGGGCGCGTTGGCGTTCGCCACCGGAGAGGGTGTGCCAGGACTGGTCGGCCCGGTCGGTCAGTCCGGTGCGCCGCAGAGCCTCGGCAACGGCTTCCGCGTCGGCCGCCGTCGGCGGCGACCAGGCGCGGCGGTGCGGGATGCGGCCGAGGGCGACGACGTCCCGGACGGTCAGTTCGGTCTGGGTGTGGGCGTGCTGCTCGACGGTGGCGATCCGGCGGGCGGTGGCGCGGCGGCCGACCTCGGCGAGCGGGCGCCCGTCCAGCGTCACGACTCCGGCGGTGGGTGCGAGGACCCCTGCCATCAGCCTCAACAGCGTGGACTTTCCCGAGCCGTTGGGGCCGAGTAGGCCGACGGTCTCGCCGGGGCGCAGGGTGAGGGTGACGCCGTCGACGACGAGCCGGTCGGCGAGGCGCCGTACGACGCGGTCCGCGTCCAGGCCGGTCACGTCCTTCTCCGTCCGCGGTGGAGTACGGCCACGAACGCCGGTACGCCGATGAGGGACGTCACCACGCCCACGGGAACCTCCTGGGGATCGAGGACGGTACGGGCGAGGGTGTCCACCCACACCAGGAAGACGGCCCCGGTCAGCGCCGTGACCGGCAGCAGGCGGACGTGGCCCGCGCCGGTGAGGGCACGGGTGGCGTGCGGGAGGACCAGGCCGACGAAGCCGATCGCACCGGCACAGCTGACCAGCGCGGCGGTGAGCAGTGCGGTGGCGCAGAGCAGGACCAGGCGGGTGCGGGCGACCCGGACCCCGAGTCCGGCGGCGGCCTCGTCACCGAACGCGAAGGCGTCCAGCGTGCTCGCGTACCCGAGGCAGACGACGAGGACCACCGTCAGGACGGCGGTGCAGAGCAGCACCTGTCCCCAGTCGGCGCCTGTGAGCGAGCCGAGCAGCCAGAACAGCACGCCCCGGGTGGTCTCCGCGTCCGCCGAGGTGAGGACGATGAAGGAGGTCAGCGCCGAGAACAGCTGCATGGCCGCGACCCCGGACAGGACGACCCGGTCGGTGCTGCCGCCGAGGGTGTGGCTGAGCAGCAGCACAAGCGCGAAGGAGAGCAGCGCCCCGAGGAAGGCACCCGCCGACAGGGACACCACCCCGCCGCCCACCCCCAGCACGACCACGGCGACCGCACCCGTCGAAGCGCCTGAGGACACCCCGAGGACGAAGGGATCGGCCAGCGGATTACGCAGCAGCGACTGCATCACCGCCCCGCACACCGCGAGCCCGGCGCCGCACACGGCGGCGAGGAGGGTGCGGGGCATGCGCAGGTTCCATACGATGCCGTCCCGCAGCGGTGCCGGCGTGCTCTCGCCGAGGCCGAGATGGGCCGCGACGGACGCCCAGACGTCACCGGTGGAGATGTCGGCGGGGCCGATCGTCACGGCCACGGCGATCGACGCGAGCAGCGCGGCCAGTCCGCCGGCCGGCGGCAGCAGGGTGCGGACGCTCACTCGGCGAGCCCGAAGCCGCGCAGACCGGCCGCGACCTTCTCGATGCCCTCGATGGTGCGGATGGACGGGTTCATCGCCTGCCCGCTCAACAGGACGTACCGCTTCTTCCTCACGGCGGCCAGATTGCGGGTGGCGGGGTTGGTCTCCAGGAAGCGTATCTTGGCCGCGGCGGTCTCGGCGGTCTGCTGCTTGCGGGTCAGGTCGCCGATCACGATGACGTCGGGGTCACGGTCGGCGACGGTCTCCCAGTTGATCTGGGGCCATTCGTCGTGGGTGTCCGCGAAGGCGTTCTCGGCACCGACGGCGCGGGTGATGGCGCCGGGCGCGCCACAGCAGCCGGCGAGGTAGGGCGACTGGGAGTTGGCGAACCAGTACATGAGGGAGACGTCGGATGCGTGCAGTCCGGCGGTGGCCGTGCTCACCCGGTTCTTCAGCGAGGCGACGAGCTTCTCGCCGCGCTCCTCCACGCCGAACGCGCGGGCCAAGTCGCGTATCTCGCCGTAGACGGCGTCGAGGGTGAGCGGTTCGCTGCGCGATCCGTCACCGCCGCTGTCATTGTCCTTGCCCTCGGAGCAATCGGACGGCGAGACGTACGTGGGCACGCCCAACTCCTCGAACTGCTCGCGGGTGGCGACCCCGCCCTTGCCGAGGGTGGAGACGAACGAGGCGGTGACGAGGTCGGGTTCGGCGCCCAGGACCTTCTCGAAGGAGGGGTTGTTGTCGGCGAGACGCGGCACGGACGCGTTGGCCTTCTCCAGCCCCTTCATCACCGGGTCGGTCCAGGTCGCCGTACCGGCCATGCGGTCGGCGAGTCCCAGGGAGAGCAGAATCTCCGTGGTGCCCTGATTGAGGGAGACGGCCCGCTTCGGCACCGACTTCAGGGTGACCTCGTCACCGCAGTTGTCCAACGTCACCGGGTAGCCGGCGACGGAGGTCTCCTCGGGCTTCGCGTCATCGTCGCCGGAGGAGCCGCAGGCGGTGAGCGGCAGGGCGGACGCGAGGAGGAGCGCCGCGGTGCGGAGAAGGGCGGGGGTACGGAGCACGGGCATGCCTCCGGGGTCGGGGCTCGTACGCGGAGCCTGGCCTACGGACGTCCCTCCGCGCCGGGGCGCGAAGGTGCCAGCAGGTCTTCGGACTCGGGTTCGTCCGGCCGGAGCGCCTTCCCGGTCTCCCAGTGGCGTCGTGCCCCGCCCGTCCCCCTCACCGCTGCGCGTCAGTTCCGGATTCGCACCGGATTCCCTGGCCTCGGGTGTGGCTCGACTGGCCCATGGAGACTATCAAGTCCGTCGTACGGTCAGCTCGTGCGCTCGGTCACGATCACCTACAACGTCATCGAGGCGATCGTCGCCCTGACCGCCGGTACCCTCGCGTCCTCCACCGCTCTGATCGGCCCCGGCCCCGGCCGTGGCTGCGGAGGCCGACGGGCACGGCGGCCCGCCCGGCTGTTCCTGCTGTTCGTGAACATTCCGTCACGGGCCCGCCCTTCGCTCGCTCGCCCCGCTGATACTGGCCGGGCAGCGGTCGGAGCGCGGGGGGTGTTGGCGGTGCCGGCCTCGGCTCGGGTGTCGTGCTCGCGCATCCACGTTATGCAGACCTGCCGCCCGCGAACTGCCCGGCGTTGCGCCGGACCGGGCGGTGGCCGGACCTCTGATCAGCGTCTCCGACGGCACCTCCCGGGCCCGGTGACACCACCCCCCAGGTCATCCGTTCGACAGGAGGACACAATCATGCCGGGCCCGGAGGCCAGCGGCCCCGTTGCGGGACCGCAGAAAACACAACGGGGGCCGGGTGGAGTGGACGGTGTGGGCGGGCTTGTCGGCCTGCCTGCCGACCGCGATGGTGACCGCGCCGGTCGGGGTGTCGGGGCCGTGTTCCTCCTTCCGGTTCACCTGAGCGTCTTCGCCGTGCCTAATCCGGCGATCACGTCGACGAATCCGCTGTTCAACATGGTGGCCGGGCCGGGCGCCCTGTGGCGGTACCGCCACGACAGCGCTCTGCGCGACGGCCTGGCCCGGCGCCAGGCCGCCGGAACCCTGCCCGGCGTCGTCCTCGGCACCGCGATCCGCGTCCTCGCCCTCCCCGGCCCCGGCGTCTCCCGGCTGCTGACCGCCGCCCTGCTGCTGCCGCTCCGCCCATGGCTGTGCACCGGCACCCTCACCGCGGCCACACGCCGGCCGGCCGCCAAAGCGGAGCCGTCCCCGGCCGCGCCCACCGCGCTCGCCCTCGCGGTCGGGATCATCGGCGGGGTCTACGGCATCGGCGGCGGCTCCCTGCCCGGGCCGATCCTCGCCGCCCGCGGCGTGCCCATGGCCCGCATCGCACCAGCCGCTCTCGCCGCCACGTTCACCACCTCACTCGTCGGGGCCGCCTACGCGCTGCTGTCGCTGCTCGGCTCCGGCGACGTCGCCCCCACTCGCCGCCCGGCCTCGCCTGCGGGCTCGGCGGCCTGGTCGGCGGCTATCTCGGCACCCACCTCCGGCCCCGCCTGCCCGAGACCGCGCTGCGCCTGCTCCTCGGCACACCCGTCTTCACGGCCGGCATCGAGATCGACGACACCATCGCGGACGTCCTCTGTGGGACGTCATGTGATTCCCCATCAGCAGCATCAACTTCCCCATCCAAACGTCCGGGCATGGCGCCGGGTGCCGTCCGCGCCCCCGACCGCACAATCATCGCGCCGGCTCACGGCAACCTCCGTATCCTGGCGCCATGACGGACGAGGAAGAGCCGAGGTTCTCTGTGAACCGCTGGGGCGGCACGTCGGACCCGGCTACGGGCCCACGAAGCGGTGGCCCGTGAACGGGAATCATGAGCATCGCCTATTGGATCGTCGCGGGACCCCTCGCTCTCTTCCACCTCTACGCGGGCACGCCGAAGACGGTCCGCAGCCGCGATCAGCTCCGACCGATGACGGCCTGGGTCGACCACGTGTCCTCGCCCGCCCTCAGGACGCTGGGGACGGTCGAAGTACTCGGCGCGACCGGCCTGGTCCTGCCCCCGCTGACGGGTACCGCGCCCTGGCCGGCGTCGGCCGCGGCCCTCTGCTTCGTCCTCCTGCGGATCGGTGCGATCGCCGTCCACCTGGCCGGCGAGGACCGCAGGAACGCACTCGACGTCGGACTCGTCGTCACCGCCGCCGTGACCACCTGGGCGGCCACCGGGCTGTGATCGAGCGACGTCGGTGACGTCCATGCGGCGGTGCGGGGCCGGCGGTGGTTGCGGTGGACGTTCCGGAGCGCGACCGTCCGGGCCCGTTCCTCTTCACGGGTTCAGGTGCCGACGTGGAGGGCGCCGGCCTCGGCGCCTCGGCCGGCCGCGACGGTGGTGCGGAGGGGGAACGCGATGAGCAGCGCGACAGCGACCAGGATCCCGCTCGCCCACAGTGGCCCGAGGTTCCCGGCCGTGGTGTTGAGGGTGGCCGCGGCGATGAGGGGGCCGACGGCGGCGCCGGCGTTGAGGGCGGCGGTCGCGTAGGAGCCGGCCATGGTGGGGGCTCCTGCCGCCTCGTAGAGGACCCGTGTGATCAGCGTGCTGCCCAGCGCGAACGACAGCGCGCCCTGGACGAGGACGAGGGCGAGCAGGGCGACCGGCTCGTCGGCCAGTACGGCCAGCACCGGCCAGCCGAGGAGCAGCAGCGGACCGCCGACTGCGAGGACCAGGGCGGGGCGCTCGTCGGACAGCCGTCCGGCAACGGTGACACCCACGAAGGAACCGGCGCCGAAGGACACCAGAGCGACAGAGATCCACAGCTCGCCCAGCCCGGCGGTGTCGGTCACCACGGGGGCGAGGAAGGTGAGGCTCGCGAAGGTCGCCGCGTTCACCAGCGCGCCGAGCAGCATCACCAGGAGCAGCCGCGGCCTGGCGAGCTGGGCGAGCTCCGTTCGCAGGGCCGGCCCGCCGGTCGCCTCTTCCTTCACACGTCCTGCCGGGATCCCCCTCAGGATGCCGAGAGCCGCGGGCAGGCAGAGAGCGGCGACAGCCCAGAACGTGGCCCGCCAGCCGAGCAGCGTGCCGAGTAGCGACCCACCGGGGACACCGGCGATCGTGGCCGTCGTCGTGCCCGACAGCAGCACGGCCAGCGCACGTCCCTTCCTGTCGGGCGGGACCAGCGTGGCGGCAGCCGTCAGAGCGACCGCGAGGAACGCTGCGTTCGCGAGCGCGGCGACGACCCGGGTGGCGAACAGGACCGGGAAGCTCGTGGTGACGGCGCCCACGGCGTGAGCTGCCGCGAAAACGAGGATGAAACCGAGAAGGCTGGAGCGTCTGGGCCAGTTGCGGGCAAGCGCGGCCACCAGGGGGGCGCCGACGGCCATGCCGACCGCGAAGGCCGGGGTGAGCGTGCCCGCTGTCCCGACGGTGATGTCGAGACCTGAGGCGATGTCCGGCACCAGGCCGGCGAGCATGAACTCCGAGGTGCCCATGGCGAAGACCGCCAGGGCGAGCAGGTACAGCGGGAAGGGCATCGAGTGGCTCCGGGGTGAGGAGAAGCACGAGAAGGTCATCTCGTCACCGCGGTCAGCCCCGAGCGCACACTCGTCCCACCGCGGAGCGCGGCGCGACGGCAGGGCTACGAGCTCAGTGGTTCAGGGGGCTGACGGCGTGACCGAAAGCCCCCACCTTGTCCGACTCAGGACTCGACATGGCCCGCACACTATCCGACCGGTGCCCGTCGAGGCACCTTGGTTTCACCGGGATCGGCCCATGCCACCGGCGTCGTCTCCCGCACCCGCTTTGCCGCGCGCCGGCGCCTTCACCGTTCCGACCCGCACATACGCACCAAGGGTGAATTCATGGGATGTGCGGACTGCGCGGCGTCGAATGCTGTCAGTCTGCCGTTGATGACCGTAAGACGGTGGCGGCGTCACTGGACGACGCCTCCTCCACCGCGCGACGGCATCCGTGTGGGTCGCTGAGAGGGGCGGGCGTGACAGCGGAGCAGTCCACGACCGAACGACCCGCTTCCCGTCCTGCCGCCGCCGAGGGCACGGCGCCGCCGGGGCCGCGTGAGGTGCCGCGTCACGTCGCGTGTGTGATGGACGGAAACGGCCGGTGGGCAGCAGAGCGATCGCTCCCACGAACCTCCGGTCACCGTGCCGCGGAGGCAACGGTGATCGACGTCATCGAGGCGGCGCGGGCGGCCGGAGTGGGCTGGCTGAGTCTGTTCGCGTTCTCCACCGAGAACTGGCGCCGCCCGGACGCCGAGATCGAATTCCTCATGCACCTGGTGCGCCGGGTGGTACGCAAGCACGCCCCGTTGCTGCACGCGCGGGGCGTCCGCTGCCGCTTCCTCGGCATGACCGATCCCCGCATCCCTCCCGGACTGGCCCGGGACATCGCCGACCTGACGACGCTGACCGGCCGGAACCGGCAGATGACGCTGACCGTCGCCTTCGATCACGGCGGCCGCAGGGACATCGTGGAGGCCGCACGGTCGCTGATCCGCAGCGGCGTGCCGCCCGAGGCCGTAACGGAGGAGAGCTTCGCCGCTCATCTGCCCTTTCCCGACACCCCCGATGTCGACCTGGTCATCCGCACCTCCGGTGAACAGCGCATCTCCAACTTCATGCTCTGGCAGGTCGCCTACGCCGAATGGGTCTTCCCGCCGGCGCTGTGGCCCGACTTCCGCGCGTCCGACTTCTTCGAGTGCCTGCACGCCTACCGGCAGCGCGAGCGCCGCTTCGGCGGCGTACTGCCGAACCAGAACGGAGAAAGCCGATCGTGACGACCGCAGACAGCCCCCAGTCCCCCACCGCTGGTGCCGGCACAGGGGGCCACGGAACTGGGGATCGCGACTTCGGAGGAGAGCCCCTGTTCGGTCCTGGCTCACAGTTCCACACGCTCTTCAACGACCCGCGCTGGGCGTTGGCCATGATTCGGGCAACCGTGCTCGAAGCCGCGCACCCGCAGATCGGCGCCGCCCTGATCGAGAACTCCACCTTCGTCGTCCATCCCTGGCGGCGACTGAGCAACACCTTCATGAGCCTGCGGCGGATGTTCGGTGCCGACGACCACGTACGGCAGAGGGAGGCGACCCGGCTCAACCGCATGCACGCACGGCTGCACGGCACCGACGCACGAGACCGGCCCTACGACGCGATGGACCCGGGTGTGCGTGCCTGGGTGGTGGCGACCATGTTCGAAAGCGCCGTCACCATGTGCCGGCTCAGCGGACAGCCCCTCGAACAGAAGACCATGGAGCGGCTGTACACCGAGTTCCAGGCCTTCCTGGCCGCGATGGGCGACGAAGCCGGCCATCTTCCGCCCACCCTGGACGAGTTCTGGCCCTACTACGACCGGGTGGTCGCAGAGGAGCTGGAGAACACCGAGGCGATGCGGATCATCCTGTACAAGCTCTTCGACCACCTCCCCGCGCCACCCGTACTGAACGGCTTTCCCGCCCTGTGGGCGACCGGCCGGGCCGTCGCCGGCCCTCTCATCGGGGCGATCACCGTGGCGTCCCTGCCGGAGCCGTTCCGGCGGCGAGCCGGTCTGCCCGAGATCGTGGGAGTCCAGCCCCTGATGCAGGGTGCGTACCTGGCGGCCGGTCTGGCCCGTTTCCTGCCCGAAGGGTGGATCCAGGCCGAAAGCATCGCCGAACTGCTGTCGCTCTCCCCCGACAGCGACGATCCCCGCGCGAGGACGATCGCCGCCCTGCGGGACCGGATGAAGCAGGCCGGCGCCCTCATGCGCCTCATCGC
Source organism: Streptomyces sp. NPDC051740 (assembly GCF_044453165.1). NCBI lineage: Bacteria > Bacillati > Actinomycetota > Actinomycetes > Kitasatosporales > Streptomycetaceae > Streptomyces > Streptomyces sp. NPDC051740. Next base: position 30,017 of record NZ_JBITCL010000029.1, read on the forward strand.
CCCGCTCCCCCCGGAACCGGAACCCGCCGCGGCCACCACGGCGCGGCGCAGCGCGGAGGAGTTCTTCACCGACGTCCTCGACCAGACCGGCGACGGATACCTGGACTGGCCCGACCTCGCCGCCATGGCCCGCGAGCTCGCCAGCCGGCTCGACCTGGACGAGCCCGAGGAGACCCGGCTCTACAACGCCTACGCCGACTGGTGGCGCGAACTGCAGACGGCCCTCGACACCGACGGCGACGGCCGCGTCAGCGCCCGCGAGTACGCCGCCGCCGTCCCGTCGCTCGCCGGTCCCGCGCTGATCAGGGTCGCCGAAGTCCTCTTCGACGTGACCGACAAGAACGGTGACCAGAGCATCGACGCCGACGAGTACCGGGCCCTGTTCCGGACCGCTTTCCACCGCGACATCACCAGTGCCGACGAGACGTACGGCCGCAGCGCCTTCATCAACGACTTCCTGTCCTTCATGTCCGCACGCCGGCGCACCACCCCCTACGACCCCCTCCTCGCCGAAGCATGACCGCCCGCGGCCGAAGACGCCGCCTCCCGGTACGGGCAGGGCCGCCGGTGCGGCGCGGCGGGGCGGGCGTCGGACCCGATCGTCCTCGGTCGGCTGTCGTCCCCGGACGGTGGACGCCCGGCAGCCCGGTGTGATCGGTCAGCACGCGCTGCCGGTGAGCAGCGCCTCCACGGTCGAGAGCGCATTCCACTCGGGGTCGAGGCCGGTCAGCCGCTCGGCGGCCCGGCGCCAGGCCGCCGGGCCGGTGCCGAGTCCGGTGCGCACGAGGTCCGTCAGGAGGGCGCGGGCTTCGGCGGCCCGGGGTGGGGCGTCCGTGCGGCGGGCGGCGGCGCCGAGGCAGGTGAGCAGCCGTACGTCCTCGGGAACGCCGTCCAGGCGGACGATGTCCCGCCAGTACGGGAGGGGCTCCTCGGCATGGGCTGCTTCGAGGGCGGCCCAGTCCACACTCTCGCCCGGCGGGAGGGACTCGACGAGATGACGTGCGTGCGGGGCGTGCCGGGTGCGCCGCAGCTTCCGGATGAGTTTCTCCGGCGCCAGTTCGCGGTCGAGCCGGGCACGCAGGACGGCGACGGGGTCGGCGGACGCCAGGGCCTTCGCGCATACGGTGGTGGCGGAGCACCCCAGCACGTCCCGTCCCGCGAGCCGCGCCAGCCGGCCGGCGCCGCCGTGCTCGAACAGCCTCGGGCAGCCGAGCCGTTGATGTCCGAGGCCGAGCCGCGAGCCCTCTCTCGCCAGAAGCTCCTCCACAAGGTCGGGTTCGGTGGAGCACAGCCACATCAGACCGCCGGCCGGCGGCGGGGCGCCCTCGGCACGCCGGTCGGCCGGCACCCGGGCCCCCAGGGACGGCCGCCCGGTGCCGGGCCGGGACCGGGTCACGATCCGGTGGACGGCGGGCCGGGGGCTCCAGTGCCGCAGCGGGGCGAGGTCGACCTCGGGGTCGTCGAGGTCGACGAGACGCTCCACCGCGCCACTGCGCTCCACCCAGCGGGACCGGGCGGCCAGGACGCACAGCGCGTCGCGGTCGCGGTCCACGAGCAGCCGGTCGAGGACGGCGCGTGGTGTGCGGTCGTGGCGCAGCACCGCGGTTGCGATCACGGGACTACGGAGACTGCGCGATGCGGCCCGCGTGGCCCGTCAGCCGGGCACAGACCCGCGGCGTCCGCGGAACCGCTTTCTCACGTTTCTCGCGCAGGACGAAGAAGGGTGCCGGCCCCGGCCACGGGAGGGCACCCCGCCGGAAGCCATCCGTCGAGGCGCGGCAGCGCTGCGGCACCCCGATGCGGTCCGGTGTCTCTCTGCGGAACGAGGTGACCGGTCTGCGGCGGCAGCCGAAGGACACCGGGCTGGAACCGCGGATTGCCGCCTTGTCCCGGAGGAGCGACTTCATTCCGTTGAAGAGCTTCTCCGTGAGGGCACTCTCGGGGCGTCCCTCATGGAGGTCCTCGATGCGGCGGACCGGACGGTTTCCGTGCCCGAACCCTTGCGGCCGGTCGGCTGGCCTGTCACCGGCCCGCGCAGGGCCATTGCGGGCGGACCCGTCACGTCGGACGCCTTCCGGCTGCCGGACACGAGGGTACGACGGCCTGGCGGACGCGCTCTCGGGGACACTGTCCTCGGCAGCACGCCCACGGATGTCCGGCCGGAGGCGGTTCGAAAGCCGCCTGCGCGGACGTCCGGGGCCGGGACGGCACGCTCATTCCCCCCTCGCGGTCTCGGCCACGGGGCGTCGCCCGTACCCGTTCAGGGCGAGTGCCGCCGCTTCGCCCCGTGAGCTGACCTCGAGTTTCTTCAGCACGCCGGTGACATGGAACTTGACGGTGCTCTCGGTGACCCCGAGTGCGTCCGCGATGGCCTTGTTCCGTTTGCCTTGCGCGAGGAGCTGCAGGACCGCCCGTTCCCGCGGGTTGAGGCTCGACAGTCTCGCCTCACCGGGTCGCGGGGCCGGCGGGTCGAGAGGGAGGGTGATCGCGGCCCGGCTCCCCCAGCCCGACACGGCGTCGAGGTCGACCGTGGCGCCGAGCGCGCGTGCGCGGCCGTCGAGCTGGCGTGCCAGCGTGTGCACGTCCACGTGCCCGGATTCCTGCTCCCGCACGTCGATCTTCAGCGACGTGCCGTCACAGGTCCAGGCGACGCGCAGGCGCGGCGGACACGGTTGCGCGGTGAAGGCCAGCACTGCGGACCGTGTCATCGCACGGGCGGCGTGGGCGACTTCTCCCGGCAACGGCGGCGTCGCTCTGGCCGGCGGCACGAATTCGACGCGCGTCCGGTGATGCTCGAGCAGGTGCCGAACGTCCCTGCGCAGCTTCGTGAATGCGGCCGGGGCCGGCTCGTCGGTCAGGGCGAGGTCGGACTTCTGTGCGGAGCGCAACGCCACCAACGCGACGGAAGCGGACTCGGTCGCGGCCAGGCGGGCATGGCGGTCGTCGAGCGCGGTGGCGCGCAGCGTGTTCAGGATGGCGACCAGGGCGCTCTCCTGCGCCGCCGCCATCTCGGTGATGGTGCGGGCCCGCTCGCTGGAGGCCGCGCGTGACTCGGCAAGGTAGTCCGGGCTCGCCTGCGCGACCTGCTGCCTGATCGAGGTCGCGACGATCCCGAAGAAGGCCGACAGGGCCACGGGGTGCGGGAGGTGCTTGCGGGAGGCGCGCGGCACGAGGACGAGCAGCGTGTCCACCGGGTCGCGGACGGCCCAGACGGTGCGGGCGACCCCGCCGATCACCGCCGTGGTGCTCCGGGACCGGCCGGGCTCGACGAGGGCCTTCAGCTGCTCGAGTTCGTCGATCGTGACCTTGTTGACCATTTCGGCCGCGCCGGCGACCTTTCGCGGTCTGCCGGTGCACTCTCTGGTGAAGACGACGAGCGCGGTGTGCGGCCACCGGTCCGACAGAAAGCGGGAGAACCTGGGCGCGATCTCGTGCAGGGGCCCCTCGATGACCTCTCGCAGCACGAGAAGATCCGCTTCTTGTGGTGTCTTGATGTCGAGCATTCCCGGCACCCTAGCCGGTCCACCACCTGGCCGGAAGTCGAGGTTTCACTGGTCCGTCGCACAGGTCGCCCGCAGTCGCCGCGGAGCTAACGTCGCGGAGTGCACGCGTCAGCGCGCGTGCGTCGTTACCGACTGATGAGGGATGCAGCTCAGATGCCACAGCAGGTCCGCGGTGTGATTGCCCGTTCCAAGGGAGCTCCGGTCGAGCTCACCGACATCGTGGTCCCGGATCCGGGACCGGGTGAGGTCGTCGTCGCGATCGCCGCGTGCGGCGTGTGCCACACGGATCTGACCTACCGCGAAGGCGGTATCAACGACGAGTTCCCGTTCCTCCTCGGCCACGAGGCCGCCGGCACCGTGGAGAGCGTCGGCGAAGGTGTCGAGTCGGTCAGGCCCGGCGACTTCGTCGTCCTGAACTGGCGTGCCGTGTGCGGGCGGTGCCGGGCCTGCAAGCGCGGGCGCCCCCAGTACTGCTTCGACACGTTCAACGCGAGCCAGAAGATGACCCTGACCGACGGGACGGAACTCACCCCGGCGCTCGGCATCGGCGCTTTCGCGGACAAGACCCTGGTGCATGCCGGACAGTGCACCAAAGTGGACCCGTCCGCGGACCCCGCCGTCGCGGGTCTGCTCGGCTGCGGTGTCATGGCCGGTCTGGGCGCCGCCGTCAACACCGGCGGGGTGAGCCGCGGGGACTCGGTGGCGGTCATCGGCTGTGGCGGCGTGGGCGACGCGGCCGTCGCCGGGGCGCGGCTGGCGGGCGCCTCGAAGATCATCGCGGTGGACCGGGACGAGAAGAAGCTGGCCTGGGCGGTCGATCTGGGCGCCACGCACACGGTCAACGCCAAGGAGACCGACGTCGTCGCTGCGATCGCCGAGCTGACGGGCGGCTTCGGCGCCGACGTCGTCATCGACGCGGTCGGCCGGCCCGAGACGTGGAAGCAGGCGTTCTACGCACGGGACCTTGCGGGCACCGTCGTGCTGGTGGGCGTGCCCACGCCGGACATGAAACTGGACATGCCGCTGCTCGACTTCTTCTCCCGCGGCGGTGCGCTGAAGTCGTCCTGGTACGGCGACTGCCTCCCGGAGCGGGACTTCCCGATGCTCGTGGACCTGTACCTGCAGGGCAGGTTGCCGCTGGAGAGGTTCGTCTCGGAGCGCATCGCGCTCGGAGAGGTCGAGAATGCCTTTGACACCATGCACGCCGGCGAGGTGCTGCGTTCGGTGGTAATCCTGTGAGCGGTCTGCGTGTCGAGCACGTGGCCACCTCCGGTGTCTTCGCCCTCGACGGCGGCACCTGGGAGGTCGACAACAACGTCTGGCTCGTCGGGGACGACCACGAGGTCGTGGTCGTCGACGCGGCACACGACGAGCAGACGATCATCAAGGCGGTAGGGGAACGCAACGTCGTGGCCATCGTGTGCACACACGGCCACAACGACCACGTCACCGTCGCGCCGCAGCTGTCCCATGAGCTCCAGGCACCGGTCCTGCTGCACCCCGGCGACCGGGAACTGTGGGAGATGACCCACCCGGGCCGGGCATTCGGGCACGCGAGCGACACGCAACGCGTTGACGTGGCCGGCACCGCGCTCGAGGTGATCCACACCCCGGGACACTCCCCCGGATCCGTCTGCCTGCACCTGCCCGAAGCCAAGGTGCTGTTCACCGGGGACACACTGTTCTCGGGCGGTCCCGGAGCCACCGGCCGTTCGTTCTCCGACTTCCCGACCATCATCGGGTCCCTTCGCGACAGGCTGTTCACGCTGCCCGAGGACACCCGCGTCCACACCGGACACGGCGACGGCACCACGATCGGCGCCGAGGCACCGCACCTGGCCGAATGGATCGCACGCGGATACTGAGCCGGCTCCGGGCCGGGAAGCGGGGAAGGCGCTGTCGTCGCCTTCGCCCGCTTCCCGGCCCGCACGGCAACACCGTTCGATCCACCACCGAGAGGGAGCCGCTACCCAGGCACCCGGCTCCCGGCCCCTCATTCCCGCGCGGCTTCCCCCGATCCAGCGCCGCATTCCGGCAGCGGACCGTTGGTCACCGCCACCACCGCCGACGGCGTACGCGTCCTGACGTCGGCCGGGGAGATCGACCACGACAGCGGCGAGACGCTCCGCCGGGCCCTGGACGTCTCCACCACCGGCCGGTCCCGCATCGTGGCCGGCCTGCGGCAGGTCACCTTCATGGACTCCGGCGGCATCAACATCCTCCTCACCGCCCACCGGCCGCTCGCTCATGTGCTGACTCCCGGGCTGAGAACCCGAGAGAAACGCACCCCGTATACAAGCGCCGTCGGCCGCTGCGGCAGCGCCCCGAAGCCCTCGCCCTCAGCCGTCCGAGCAGATCGGTCCGTGACCACACCCCCGCCGGCGCCTTCCCCGCGCTCGCCCGACAAGCAGACCGGCTGTGCCGACGTCACGAGTTCGAGTCCAGGAGCCGTTACGGGCCATGCCGTCGTCGTCAGCGCGTCCGCGCCGGGCGGCCGATACCCGGCGGCAGCGGTTCTGGTCAGCGGATGTCATGGTCAGGATGATCCTGGTCGTACGCGCGCCGTGCCTCGGCGATGTCGGCGCGGTGGGCAAGCGACCAGTCGGCGAGCGCCTTGACCAGGTGGGTCAGACCGGCCCCGGTCTCGGTCAGGCGGTAGTCGACCTGGGCCGGGACGGTCGGATACACGGTGCGCAGCACGAGGCCGTCGCGTTCGAGCCTGCGCACGGTGAGGGTGAGCATGCGCTGGGAGATGCCGTCAATGGCGCGCTGCAGTTCGCGGAACCGGCGCGGCCCGCTCGCAAGTTCGACGATCACGAACACCGACCATTTCTCGCCGATGCGGTCCAGGACGTCGCGAATGCCGCAGTCGGGGTGATCCTCCCGTCCGCAGGGGTCGAGGTCGGCGGGGGCGGTTGTCCCGGTGTGCGTGAGTGACATCGAACTGCCTTCTTGTGGCCGGTCTGCGTGCGATCAAGGATCAAGCGTAGTGACCGATGAGAACCACGACGGAAGACTGCGATTGACATGATCTTGGTGACAGGAGCAAACGGGAACCTGGGCTCGGCCACCCTCGCCGCGCTGCGGGCCCGCGGCGTCGCGGCGACGGGCGGAAGCCGTACGCCGGGCGACGGGATGCGGCGTCTCGACTTCGACGACCACGCTGATCTCGATCTCACCGGGGTGTCGACCCTGGTGCTGATCTCCGCCGGTTACGCCGAGGACGACCAGGTCGTCGGGCGGCACGCGAAGGTCCTGGACACCGCCGTCCGCGATGGCGTCGGCCATGTCGTCTACACGAGCCTGACCACGGCCGGCGACCACCTCGGTTTTGCGCCGGCGCACCGTGCCACCGAACGCCTCGTACGGGCGAGCGGATTGCCCTGGACGGTACTGCGCAACGGTCTGTACGCCGAACTCTTCGGCGGCCTGCTGATGTGGGCCGGGGACAGCATCGAGTCCCCGTTCGGGGGTGGCGCCCTGGCGGCGGTCGTACGGGAGGATCTCGCCGATGCCGCGGCGATCGTCGCGGTGAGTCCGGCAGGACACAGCGGACGCGTCTACGACCTCGTAGGTACGCCGGTCACGGCGGGCCGGGTGGCCGACCGGCTCGGGGTTCCGCACCACGTCATCGGCCTGGGCGAGTACCGGCGCAGGCTCCTGGACGAGACACCGGGGCTCCTGCCGTTCCAGCCGCCCATGCTCGCGTCGATCGCCACGGGCATCCGGCACGGCTTCCTGGACGGCACCGCTCCCGACCTCACAGACCTTCTCGGCCGCCCGGCCCGCGACCCGCTGGCCACGGCCGTCGCGGTCGTCTCCGCCACCCGCCCGAGAGCAAGCGTCTGACAGCCGTACCGCGCTCTGAGCAGCGGACCGGGTCCTCGCGACGACCGTCTCGGGAGACACCCGCACCGCAGTCGTGCCGGAGGTTCACCTCCCTTGAGATCACCCATCGCATCGTGCCGGTGATCGCCGCTCCCCCCGCCGGCCCCGGCGTCGGGAGGCCTCAGGGGCGGGGACCCAGTACTTCCAGGGCGCCGGTCTCGGTGTCGTAGCTGCGCAAGGTGGCGAGCCGGACCGACAACGGCGGCGCCGGCAGCAACTCGGGGACCCGCCGGCCGGCGAAGGCACCGGCGCGCCGGGTACGGCCGAGGGTGATGTGCGGGCTCCAGCGCCCGGGTTCGTGGAACGGGCTGAGGGTCTCGGACGGGCTGTCCGAGACCACCGCCTCCCACACCCGGCGGTGCAGGCCGACCAGCGCGGAGTCGAGGTCCAGCGCCCAGGCCAGCACCGAGGTGGGCCGCTCGAAGCGGACCACGCCGGTGAACCGCACCGGCAGCGGCAGGGCGGCAGCCACCTCGGCGAGCTCCCAGCGGATCGGGGCGGTCAGCTCCGGGCAGGTGGCCAGGGTCAGGTGCGGGCTGTTGGTCGGTGAGCGGTGGCGTGCCTGACTGGGCAGCCCCGCGTCCGCGAGCCGCCGCCAAGCCTCCCGGACCACCAGCTCCGCGGCCTCGTCCAACAAAAGCTCGACCGTGCGCACCACCGCAGCCTACCGGCGACCGACCGCGCGTTCCCCGCCGGGCCGCCGGGCCGGGGACTCGGCGGGTGCTCATCGGGTGGCCGGCCCCTGACTGCGGTGCGTCGGGCTGCTGCGCCGCCGGGCCGCCCCCGCACACCGGGCGCACTCCGTCGGCATCCTCCCGTTCCGCGCAGCGGTCCGCGCGGGCGCGGGTGGTCGTCGGCTTGCGCTGGTGAACGCGTCCTGGAGGCGGCGCGGTCACGCGGCCGCGAGATCGAGGGCCTCCACGTCCGTGCGGGACTCCCGCAAGCCTGCGGCCACCGTTGATCACCGTGTGTCGTGCGGTCGGACGAAGAGACGGCGGCCGCGGGCCACCGCGTGGACCCTGCCCGTCGGCGGGCAATGTCCGAGCAGGTCGCAGCCCGGATCGCGGGCCGGTTCCGCAGGGTGGAGCCGAGGGCGGCCGCTCGCGCAGGACCGCGCGGGACACGGACGCACCGGAGTGACTCGAAGTGCGCGATGGGGGAACCGGGAGAGAAGATCTGACGCACGAGGGGAGGCCGGGTACCCACACACCCGGCTCCCCCACCGGAGGAGAGACCACGATGGCGCACGAAGACGACGCCCGGCAGGCCGTGCCGCACACGCCGGGGATGCCTACGGACGGTGACGGCGTCACGCGCCGCCGGCCGCTGCGGGAGCGGCACGTCGAGGAGACGGTCGAGGTCGCGGTGCCGGTACGGACGGCGTACAACCAGTGGACGCAGTTCAAGAGCTTCCCGCGCTTCTCGACCGTGGTGCGCGGCGTCGAGCAGATCAGGCCCGCGGTGACCACCTGGACCATCGGCTACGGGCCCCTGCGCCACCGCTTCGCGGTCGAGATCGTGGAGCAGGACCCCGACGCCTACCTGGCCTGGCGCGGTCTCGAGCAGAACCCCTCCCACCAGGGCGAGGTCGAGTTCAGGCCGACGGAGTCCGGCGGCACCGCGATCACCGTCCGGATGCTCCTGGAACCGCGGGGAGCCGCGAGGATCCTCACCCGCTCGTCCAGGGCCGTCCGGCTGACCGCCCGGCTGGTGCGCGGCGAACTCACGAACTTCAAGCGGTTCATCGAGGGGCTGGGGCAGGAGGGCGGGGCCTGGCGCGGCACCATCCGCAACGGCCGCGTGCAGCACGATCGTCCGGAACCGCCCAGGAGCCGCGTGGCCCAGTGGCCCGTCGGCTGACCCGCGTACCGGACCACGGCAAGAGAAGAGGCGAACCGATGCAGAATCCGCCCGGCGAGGAGCCGGAGACCACCCTCTCCGTGACACCGCCGAAGAAGTGGGCGGCCGGGGTCCCCGCGGTCGTGCACGCGCTGGAGTACTCCCTGGAGCAGACCTCCCCGCGCAAGACCGGGGTGGACCTGCTGGCCATGAACCAGGTGGGCGGGATCGACTGTCCCGGCTGCGCGTGGGCGGACCCGGCCCCGGGCCGGCGCCATCGCAACGAGTACTGCGAGAACGGCGCCAAGCACATCAACGACGAGGCCACCACGCGCCGGGTCACCGCCGACTTCTTCCGCGAGCACAGCGTCGCCGACCTCGCCGCCCGCTCCGACATGTGGCTCAACCAGCAGGGACGGCTCACCGAGCCGATGATCAAGCGGCCCGGCTCCGAGCACTACGAGCCCATCGGCTGGAACGACGCCCTGGGCGTCCTCGCGCAGGAGCTCCGGACGCTGGCCTCCCCCGACGAGGCCGTCTTCTACACCTCCGGCCGCGCCAGCAACGAGGCCGCCTTCGTCCTGCAGCTCTTCGCCCGCGCCTTCGGCACCAACAACCTGCCCGACTGCAGCAACATGTGCCACGAATCCAGCGGCTTCGCCCTGAGCGAGACCCTGGGCACCGGCAAGGGCACCGTCAGCCTCGACGATCTCCACCATGCCGACCTGATCTTCCTGGTCGGGCAGAACCCGGGCACCAACCACCCGCGTCAGCTCACCGCTCTGGAAGAGGCCAAGCGGGGCGGCGGCCGGATCGTGGCGGTCAACCCGCTGCCGGAGGCCGGGCTGCGGCGCTTCAAGAACCCGCAGAAACCGCGCGGGGTCGTCGGACGCGGCACCCAGATCGCCGACCGCTTCCTGCACATCAAGCCCGGTGGCGACCTCGCCCTGTTCCAGGCCCTCAACCGCCTGCTGCTGGAGGCCGAGGACGCCCGGCCCGGCACCGTCCTGGACCACGACTTCATCGACGCCCACACCACCGGCTTCGAGGAGTTCGCCCAGCACGCCCGCACCGTCGACTGGGACGACGTGCGCACGGCGACCGGACTGTCCCGCGAGGAGATCGAGAAGGTCCGCGACGAGGTCCTGCGGAGCGAACGCGTCATCGTCTGCTGGGCCATGGGCATCACCCAGCACAAGCACGGCGTGCCCACCATCCGGGAGATCGTCAACTTCCTGATGCTGCGCGGCAACCTGGGGCGCGCCGGCACCGGCGCCTGCCCGGTGCGCGGCCACAGCAACGTCCAGGGCGACCGCACCATGGGCATCTGGGAGCAGATGCCGGACATCTTCCTCGACGCCCTGCAGAGGGAGTTCGGCTTCGATCCGCCGCGCCCGCACGGCCTGGACTCGGTGAACGCGATCAAGGCGATGCGCGAGGGCCGCGTCAAGGTCTTCCTCGCCCTGGCCGGCAACTTCGTCCGCGCCGCTCCCGACAGCGAGGTCACCGAGGAGGCCATGCGTTCGTGCCGGCTGACCGCCCACATCTCCACCAAGCTCAACCGCTCGCACACCGTCTGCGGCGACACCGCGCTGATCCTGCCGACCCTGGGGCGCACCGAGCGTGACGTCCAGGCCGACGGCGAGCAGTTCGTCACCGTCGAGAACTCGATGAGCGAGGTGCACACCTCCCAGGGCCGCCTCGAACCGGCCTCCCCGCTGCTGCTCAGCGAAGTCGCCATCCTGTGCCGGCTCGCCCGCCGCACCCTGGACGGCAGGGCGGACATCCCCTGGGCCACGTTCGAGGGCGACTACGGCACCATCCGCGACCGCATCTCCCGCATCGTGCCGGGTTTCCACGACTTCAACGCACGGGTGACCCGCCCCGGGGGCTTCCAACTGCCCAACCCGGTCAACGAGGGCGTCTTCAACAACAAGGTCGGCAAGGCCCTGTTCACCTGCAACGAGCGCGTGGTCCCCCGGGCGCCCGAGGGTCACCTGCTGCTGCAGACGCTGCGCTCGCACGACCAGTGGAACACCGTCCCCTACACCAACGACGACCGCTATCGCGGTATCCACGGCAGCCGCCACGTCGTGCTCGTCAACCCTGCCGACCTGACCGAACTCGGCCTCGCCCAGGGCGATCGCGTCGACCTCGTGAGCGTCTGGGCGGACGGCACCGAGCGCCGGGCCGAGAACTTCGAGGTCGTGTCCTACCCGGCCGCCAAGGGATCGGCCGCCGCCTACTACCCGGAGACGAACGTCCTGGTGCCGCTGGACAGCGTCGCCGACATCAGCAACCAGCCCACGTCGAAGGGCATCGTCGTCCGCCTCGAACCCGCCCTCGACCGGACACAGCCCGCACCCGCCTGACCGGCGGCACGATCCCGACGGGACCCGCGACGACAGCGGGCCCCGTCGGGCGTTGCCGGCAGGGGCCACGTGCCCCCAGCAGGTCGGGAGGAACCCGCGGGACGGGGCATGCGGGCGGCCGGGACGGCGGAGGAACGGGTCCGGGTCCCGGGGCGAGGGAGGCACCGATGTCACCGACGTGGGCCGGGCGGCATCGGGCGCGGGGTCCCGGTCTCGCAGACGTGGTGCCGGGCGCGGCGGTGGAGCCGAAGCGGGCCGGGGGCCCGACGACCGGGCCGGTGCTGGTGGCGGCCGGGCGCCGGCCGCGTGCGCGGACGCGGGAACGTCACCTCGACGTACCGCTCTCCCGAGCTCTCCCACCGGGCGCGCGCGGACGCGGGAACGTCGGCTTCGCTCCGCGCGGAGGGCGCCATTGACGCGCGTAGCTCGTTGTCGCACTCTGGGCTCCGGTTGTGGTCGACTCAACGGCTCGACGGTCGGGAGGCCGGAATGTTCAGACGCGTGTCACACTTGCTTCTCTCATTTGTCATGCTCACGACCGGAGTGGTGGTCGGGGTGGGTGTCACCGCCGGCACCGCGCACGCCGACTCCTGCTACACCTGGAACCGCTCCCTCTCCCAGGGGTCCTCCGGCAGCGACGTGACCCAACTCCAGATCCGGGTCGCCGGCTGGGTGACCTCCGGCGAACGGCTCTCCTACGACGGCCAGTACGGCGCACGGACCGCCGCCGCCGTCAAGAAGTTCCAGGCCGCATACGGACTGAGCGCGGACGGGATCGCCGGACCCGCGACCTTCAGCAAGATCTACGCCCTCCAGGACGCCGACTGCACGCCCGTCCACTTCAGCTACGCCGAACTCAACAAGTGCAACTCCGACTGGTCCGGCGGCGCGGTCTCCGCAGCCACCGCCAAGTCGAACGCGCTCAAGACCATGTGGAAGCTGGAGGCGATGCGGCACGCCCTCGGCGACGTCCCGATCACCGTCTCCAGCGGCTTCCGCTCCCGCGCGTGCAACAACGCGGTCGGCGGCTCCGCCACCAGCCGTCACCTCTACGGCGACGCGGCCGACCTCGTCGGCTCGCCGTCCTTGTGCCGCCTCGCCCAGCAGTCCAGGACGCACGGCTTCTCGGAAATCCTCGGCCCCGGCTACCCGGGCCACAACGACCACACCCATGTGGCCTTCGACCCGTCACCGTACTGGTCGGCCCCCACCTGCGGCATCTGACCCACCGAGGACGAACAGGGGCAGGCCCGTCCTCCCCTGAGCCTTACGACGCCGGCCCGTAGGTCACCGAAGACGTCGACACGAAGACCGGGCTCCTCAACGGCCGGGCCCGCCCGCTGATCCGGCGGGCCACGCCGGATCAGCGGGATGACAGCCCCGTGGCCGCTCCGTCCTACCGGGCGAACCGTACGGGCAGGCTGCGCGGACCGCGGATCATCATTCCCGGGCGCCAGGTGATCGCCGCCGGGTGGACGTCCAGGGCCAGGTCCGGGCAGCGTTCCAGCAGCGTCCGCAGGGCGATGCGCGCCTCCAGCCGGGCCAGCGGCGCACCCAGGCAGTGGTGGATGCCGTGGCCGAACGCCACATGGCCGCGGGCGTCACGGAGGATGTCGAAGCGGTCGGGCTCGGGGAAGCGTTCGGGGTCGCGGTTGGCATCGGCCATGGCGACGAGGACGAGTTCGCCCCCTCCGGGGATGACCGTGTCACCGATCGTCACCGGTTCGGTGGTGAAGCGGAACGTGGGGGTCTCCAGCGGTCCCTCGTAGCGCAGCGCCTCCTCGACGGCTGCGTCGACGAGGGAGGGGTCCGCGCGCAGAGCGGCCAGTTGCTCCGAGTGGGTCAGCAGGGCGAGGACGGCGTTGGATATGAGGTTCACGGTGGTCTCGTGGCCGGCCACGAGCAGCAGCCAGGCCATGCCGAGGAGTTCCTCGTGGGAGAGCCTGTCGCCGTCGTCCTCCGAGTTGTGGATCAGCCCGCTCATGAGATCGTCACCGGGCTGCTGCCGCTTGCGCCCCACCAGCTCCACCAGGTAATGCGCCATCGACTTCGCCGCGGCCTGACGCAGTTCGGGGTCGGCCGCGCCGAGTGCGTCGTTCGACCACGCCCTGAAGGATTCCCGGTCCAGGTCCGGCACGCCCAGGAGTTCGCAGATCACGGAGATGGGCAGCGGGAAGGACAGCGCCTCGACGAGGTCGACGCGCCCGCCGGGGGCGGCGAGCATCCTGTCCAGGAGCGTGTCCGTCGTCTCCTGGATGCGCGGGGCGAGCTCCTCGACGCGGCGCGTGGTGAACTCCCGGGCGACCAGCTTGCGCAGCCGGGTGTGGTCCGGCGGGTCGGCCCTGAGCATATGCGTGCCGGGGGATATGGCGCCGAGGGGAAGGGAGGGTGAGGCCTTGCTCCAGTCCTTGGAGAGTCTCTGGTCCGCGAGAGCGGCGCGTCCGGCCTCGTATCCGACGACGAGCCAGGCCTCCGCGCCTCCTTCCGGCATGCGAACGCGGTGCACCGGGCCCTGCGACCGCAGTCGGGCGTAGACGGGGTAGGGGTCGCGGGTGAAGGACTCGCCGAGCGCCGCGAGGTCGACCACGCTCATGGGAATACCACCTGACTGATTCCGGGAAAAGGAGTCGTACGCCGCAGTGACCCGGGCGCGAACGTCATGGCGACGCGGAGGCGGCAGGGAGGGGATCACTCGGGAAGCGGCCGGCGGTTGTCGTCCACCGGCGTGTGCGGCGCCGTGGAGGAACGCGTTTCGGCCGGGCCGTGGGCGCGTGCACGCCGGATGCCGCCGACTCATGGTTCCGGTAATGGTCCGCCCCCTCGGATCAACACCTGACCGCCCACCGACTGTAGCTCCTGTCGCCACTGAAGGGAGGCGAATATCGGGCGCGCGGAAGGCTGTGGGCGCGTCGGTGCGACCGGTCGGGTGTCGGTTTCCGTACGGGAGCCGGTGGGCCTCGTACTGGCTTCCCGTCGTCAGCCCGTAGGTCAGTGTGCGGTGACTGGTGCCGTGCACGCCGCGTTGTCCGTAGGCCGTGCGGGAGCGGTGGGCGGCGTCGTTCCGCTCCTCGAAGATGACGACGTGGCGGGTGTTGTCGTCGCCGGTGGCGTCGATGACGAGGTCGCCGGGCTGGAGTTCGCCCATCGCAAGAGGGCGGGAGAGCCTGCGGTCGGCCGGCCCCACGGTGTTGGTGCCGGGCGTCCGTCGTCGACGGTGAGCCGGGGCGCGGCGCGCTGCAGGGCCTGCTGCCGGGAGCCGGGCCGCGGGGCGGGCGGGTCGCCCGACGGTGGCCCGCCGGAAGTGACGGGCCGTCGGTGGCCTCCTCCGGCGTGAGCGGAGGAGGCCACCGGCAGCGTCACATGCTCAGCGGTTGGTCCACAGGTTCCAGAAGAACGTGCCCTCGGCGCACTGGTAGCGGTCCCAGTGACCGCGGTCGATTCCCTGCTGACCGGCGGTCTGGCAGCCGCCCAGGGTCATGTACTTGCCGCGGTGGACGTCGAGGCCGTCGGCCGCCTGGACGGCGGACACCTGGTGGGATGCCGCGCCGGGTGCGGCGACGGCCGGCGCCGCCGCGCCCAGGCTGCCGAGTCCGACGACGGCGAGGGCTGCGAAGGCGGACAGTGCGGTGCGTACACGCATGGTGAAGATCCTTCCGGTAGGGGTTCGGGTCGGTCCGCGCGGCATCCGCCGACACGGCCATGAGGACCGGCACGCTCACCCTCGAGGGTGATCCGCTCAGCCGGTATGCCGAGTTTGCGCAGGAAACGGCACTCCTACAACCGGATCCCGGTTGCTTCATCGATGTCGGGATAAATACAGTCCTGACCTGCTGGGACGCCCCCGTCCCGGGACATGGGACAGCCGGCGGGGACGCGGTTGCCCCCTTCGCGGAAAGGCCCGATCGATGACCGGCCAACAACCGGACCCCCGCGCGGCAGCACGGAAGCTGGGAGGCGCCCTGCGCGGCCTGCAGCAGCGATCGGGGCTCACACTGCGCGGCCTGGAGGCCCGGGTCCGGATCAGCGACTCGTCCCTCTCCCGCTACTTCCGCGGCGAAACCGTGCCGGCCTGGCCCGTGGTGCGGGACCTGTGCCGGGCACTGGGCGCCGACCCCGCCGAGTACCGCGCCCTGTGGGAAGCAGCCGACCCCGCCCACCACGACGAACCAGCCACCGTCGGCAACGGCGACCGCGACCGCGACCGCGACCGCGACGAGGCTGCCGGATCCTCAGCCGGGCCCCGCCCGGTCCGGCGGCGCCGGCTGCTCAGGCCGTGGTCCCGCCGCCGGATCATCGCCACAGCCGCTTCCTCCGTCGTGGCCGGTGGGCTGGTGACAGGCCTGCTGCTCCGGCTTCCGGCCCAGAGCGGGCCCGGCACCACACCCACGCCGGGCGCCGCAGCCGGCGCAGGCAGCAGTGCCGGCGTCGTCGTCCACAACGTCGAAAAGAAGTGCCAGGAACCGCGCACGCACTACTGCGCCCTGTCCCTGGCCTACAGCCCCTACCGCCCCTACAACACCACCAACTCCGCAGGCCGCGTCTGGCACCACGACCTCCTCCCAGCCCACTGCACCATCGCCAACGGCGTCACCATCACCGACGAGGACCACAAACACACCAGTATCTGGATCCAGGTCACGCACAACGGAAAACACGTCTGGCTCCCCGGGATCCGCGTCCACCCCGACCACCTCAACCAACTCACCACCGTCCTGCCCCTCTGCACGTCCTAGGGTCCGTCTTCAAAGATCATCCGGGTGGTAGACCATGGTGGGGTGGTACGTCGTCATGAACTCACTGACCAGGAGTGGGAGTTGCTCGCTCCGCTGATACCGCGGGCCGCGACGGGGCGGCCGCGTGTGTCGGACCGGCAGGTCGTCAACGGGATGGTCTACAAGATCCGGACCGGGATCTCCTGGCGTGACCTGCCGGAATGTTACGGGCCATGGAAGACCGTGTACACCCGCTTCCGCCGCTACGCCCCCGGCGGGGTGTTCACTCAAGCCCTGCAGCAGATCCAGGCCCACGCCGACGCGGCCGGTGACATCGACTGGCTGGTCCAGATCGACTCCACCATCGTCCGCGCCCACCAGCACGCCGCCGCCACCGGCCGAAAAGGGGGATCCAGCGGCCGGACAAACCGGACGATCACGCCCTCGGTCGATCCCGAGGCGGACTGACCACCAGAATCCACCTTGCCTGCGACGGCCGCGGCCGCCCCCTCGCGATCCTGCTGACCCCAGACCAACGCCACGACAGCATCTGCGCACGCCCCCTCCCCGAACGCATTCACGTCCCGCGCACCGGTCCTGGCCGACCTCGCTGCAGACCCGACCAGGTCATCGCCGACAAGGCCTACAGCTCTCGCGGCCTCCGCGCCTACCTGCGCAGACGCGGTATCGCATACACCATCCCGGAGAAGGCCGACCAGCAGCGCCACCGGCTGAACCGGGGCCGCCGTGGCGGTAGGCCACCCTCGTTCGACCGAGAGGCCTACCGCCGGCGCAACACCGTCGAGCACTGCTTCAACCGGCTCAAGGGCTTCCGCGGGATCGCGACCAGGTACGACAAGACCGCCACCTCCTACGAGGCAGCGGTCAGCCTCGCGTCGTTCCTGCTCTGGGCAAGATCCGTTTGAAGACGGACCCTAGATCCTCAGGACGGAGAGCTGTACCGGATCGGGTGCGAGGGATGCGCATCCCGGCCCCCGGATGCGGGGCCCCGGGACAGGCGCGGTCAGTGTCCGGTGCTCCTCGCGTTCCGGCGTCGGCAGCGGCGCGGACGGGAGCCGTCGCGGGCGACGGCGGTGTCGGAGGTGGCCTGCCTGCCGCAGTGCCCGGCGTCCGACGACGAGGAGCCGGCCGCCTGGTGGACATCGACGCTTCCCCACTCCGCAGCAACCTTGCTTACGAGGGGTCCCGCGGCGGACCGTGCGTCGGCCGCGGCGGAGGCCGGCTCGGCGCGGACGGGCTCCGCCGCGGACTGCCCGGCAGCGCACAGGGACGAGACCAGCACCAGAACCCAACGCAGCACGGAACCCGCTCTGTGGTGCGAAGAGGGCACTGTCATCGTGAGGGCTCAGTAAGGCGATACCGCAATGCGGGAGCCACGACAGGGCATACCGCCAGGGGTATGCCCCCGTGGATCGTGAAGACGTCATTCGCGCCGCGCTCGGGTCGGTGCAAACACCACCCGCGGCCGGGAGCGGCGGCACCCCGAGGTCGCACCCGAGCGGCACCCCGAGGTCGCACCCGAGTGGATGCCGGGCCGCTCCCCGGCCGCAACCGTCCCGGTCTCGAGACAGGGTCGGGAGACGGCGCGGGCAACCGGGACGCCGCGGAGGTCATGACAGCGGTCCACCTCCACGACATGAGGATCGCCGGGCGCAGAAGACCGGTCAGCGGCACCACGCACAGGCTCCCTCCCGGAGTGGCGCAGCGACCCGCCACCTTCCCGTTCCGTGACGGCGCCGGAGACCTGGCATGTGAGGCGCACCACTCCCGGATACCCCCCGGGGCATAAACCGGATCCTGTTACGGTTGAGCTCAGACATACCCCCCAGGGTATTTCTGAAGACAAGTTGAGCAGGAGTTCCCCGCATGGTTCCCGAGATCGACCAGGAAAGGTTCGCCGAGGCGCACGCCGCGGGCGCCCTCGTCGTCGACGTCCGCAACAGCGGCGAGTACCGCGCCGGCCACGTCCCCGGCGCCCGGTCGGCACCGCTGCCCAACCTCCCGCTGGCCCTCGCCGAACTGCCCAAGGACCGACCGGTCCACGTGATCTGCCAGAGCGGCGGCCGCAGCGCACAGGCGACCTCTCTGCTTCGCGGCCTGGGCTACGACGCCCACAGCGTCAGCGGCGGCACCGCCGCCTGGATCGACGCGGGCCACCCCGCGGTCACGGGTGACGAGCCCGGCACGCCCACCGCCCCCGCCACCTCCACCTCCGAGGAGACGCGATGATCACCGTTCTGCCCGTCGAGACCCCTGGCCTGGGTGACCGCACCTACCTCGCCCACGACGGTTCCGTGGCCCTGGTGGTCGACCCCCAGCGCGACTACGACCGCGTCACCGCGCTGGCCGACGCCGCCGGCGTGCGGATCACCCACGTGTTCGAGACGCACATCCACAACGACTACGTCACCGGCGGCCTGGCCCTGGCCCGCGAGGTGGGCGCGCAGTACCTGGTCAACGCCGACGACGAGGTCTCCTACGAGCGGACCCCGGTGCGCGACGGGCAGGTGATCGAGGTCGGCGACACCCTGCGGGTGCGGGCGATCCACACCCCGGGACACACCCACACCCACCTGTCCTACGCCCTGGAGGCCGGCGGGGAGCAGGTCGCGGTGTTCACCGGCGGCTCCCTGCTGTACGGCACCACCGGACGCCCCGACCTGCTGGGTCCCGACCACACCGACACCCTGGTACGCGCACAGTGGCGCTCGGCGCGACGGCTGGCGGAGGAACTGCCGGACGAGACCGCCGTCTACCCCACCCACGGGTTCGGCTCCTTCTGCTCCGCGACCCAGGCCACCGGCCTGGCCAGCACCATCGGCGAGGAGAAGCGGACCAACACCGCGCTGACCGCCGACGAGGAGGCCTACGTCGAGCAGCTCCTGGCGGGCCTGGACGCCTACCCGGCCTACTACGCCCACATGGGCCCGGCCAACTCCGGCGAGCCCGGCAAGCCGGACCTGTCCGCGCCGTCCGTGGCGGACCCGGCCGAACTGCGCCGCCGGATCGAGGCCGGCGAGTGGGTGGTGGACCTGCGCGACCGCACCGCCTTCGCCGCCGGGCACCTGGCCGGCAGCCTCAACTTCGGCCTGGACGGCCAGTTCGTCACCTACCTGGGCTGGCTGATCCCGTGGGGCACCCCGCTCACCCTGCTCGGCGAGAGTGCCGCGGACGTGGCCGAGGCCCAGCGCGAGCTGGTCCGCATCGGCATCGACCGCCCGGCCGCCATGGCCACCGGCGGTCCCGAGCACTGGGCCGGCGGTGAGCCCCTGGCCGCCTACGAGCGCGCCACCTTCGGCGACCTCAAGGCCGCCCTGGACGGCGCCGACGGGTTCGTCGTCCTGGACGTGCGGCGCCACCAGGAGCGCGACGAGGCGCACATCCCCGGCACGGTGCACATCCCCGTCCACGAGGTGCCGGGCCGCCTCGAGGAGATCCCCGCGGGCCGTGTCTGGGTGCACTGCGCCGGCGGCTACCGCGCCGGGGTCGTCGCCGCGCTGCTCCACGCCCGCGGCCGCGACGTCGTCGCCGTCGACGACAGCTTCGACAACGCCCTCGACCTGGGGCTGTGCTCCCTCCCCTCCGACATCCCCGCTCCCCGCGACAACCGACAGGAGATCAACGCGTGACCACCTCCACCACCCCCCGCAGCCTGACCATCGACGAACTGCGCGCCAAGCTCGACTCGGCCAATCCGCCCCGGCTGCTCGACGTCCGTTCCCCCGCCGAGTTCGAGGGCGCGCACATCCCCGGCTCCTACAACGTCCCGCTGGACACCCTGCGCGAGCACCGCGAGGAGCTGACCCGGCACCTGGACACCGACGTGGTGCTGGTGTGCCGCTCCGGCCAGCGGGCCGGCCAGGCCGAACGCGCCCTCGCCGAGGCCGGGCTCCCCGGCCTGGCCGTCCTGTCGGGCGGCATGACCGCCTGGGAGAAGTCCGGCGCCCCGACGAACTACGGCCAGGAACGCTGGGACATGGAGCGCCAGGTCCGCCTGGTCGCCGGCTCCCTGGTGCTGGTCGGTGCCCTCGGCAGCTTCGCCGTCCCCGGTATGCAGGCGCTGTCCGCGTTCGTCGGCGGCGGACTGGCCTTCGCCGCGATCAGCAACACCTGTGCCATGGGCGTGCTGCTGTCGAAGATGCCGTGGAACCGCACACCGTCCTTCGACCCGCGCAAGGCAGTCGCCCAGCTCGCCGACGGCAGGTGACCGTCATGACGCTGACGCTCGTCCTGGTCCTCGCGCTGCTGGTCGGCGTCTCCCTCGGTCTGCTCGGGGGAGGCGGGTCGATCCTGACCGTGCCGCTGCTGGTCTACGTCGCGGGCATGGACGCCAAGGAGGCCATCGCCACCTCCTTGTTCGTCGTCGGCGTCACCTCCGCCGTGGGCATGATCAACCATGCCCGCGGTGGACGGGTCCGCTGGCGCACCGGCGTCCTGTTCGGAGCGGCCGGCATGGCCGGCGCCTACACCGGCGGACTGATCGGCGGCCACATCCCCGACGTCGTCCTGCTGATCGCCTTCGCGGTCATGATGATCGTCACCGCCGCCGCCATGCTCCGCGGCCGGCGAGGCGCCGGCCCCGACCGGGTTCATCAGCAGCTCCCGGTGGGACGGGTCCTGCTGGACGGCGCTGCCGTCGGCCTGGCCACCGGCCTGGTCGGCGCGGGTGGCGGCTTCCTCGTCGTCCCCGCCCTGGCCCTGCTGGGCGGCCTGCCCATGCCGGTCGCCGTCGGCACCTCCCTGCTGGTCATCGCGATGAAGTCCGCCGCGGGCTTCGCCGGCTACCTCTCGACCGTGCAGATCGACTGGACCCTGACCCTGGCCGTCACCGGGTTCGCGGTCGTCGGCAGCCTCGCCGGGGCCCGGCTGGCCGGACACGTCCCCGCCCACGTCCTGTCCCGGCTCTTCGCCTGGTTCGTGCTGGCCATGGGCACCTTCGTCCTGGTCCAGCAGGCCCCCGCCCACATCGCCGTCCCACTCCTGGCGGCCCTCGCCTCGTTGGGCGCCGGCGTGGGCGTCTGCTACGGCTTCGTCGCCCGCTGTCCGCTGCGACGCGCTGTGCACCGCACCTGACACTCCCCGCCCGGGCCCACCGCTGCCCCGGCGCACCGTTTCCTCGGTGCGCCGGGGCAGCGGTATGCCCGGGCAGTGGCGTGTCGGGCGGAATGCCCCGCCCCATTCCGGCGTTATGTACCCCAGGGGGTATCAACCACCCGACTCCGGCGAAACGGAAGGGACCGTTCCATGAGCACCGTCGCGCTGACCGCCGCGGACTTCGAGCAGACCGTCACCGGCAACGACATAGTCCTCGTCGACTTCTGGGCCTCCTGGTGCGGACCGTGCCGGATGTTCGCCCCCGTCTACGAGAAGGCCTCCGAGGCCCACTCCGACATCGTCTTCGGCAAGGTCGACACCGAGGCCGAGCAGGCTCTCGCCGCCGCCGCGGACATCACCTCGATCCCCACCCTGATGGCCTTCCGCGAAGGCGTCCTGGTCTTCTCCCAGCCCGGCGCCCTGCCACCGCAGGCCCTGGACCAGCTGATCACCGCCGTCCGCGGGCTCGACATGAACGAGGTCCGCGCCTCCCTCGCCGCCCAGTGACCACGGCCGACCCCCGGCCGGCCCTTCGAGAGGAACACCCCATGGTCCAGCTCCCCGCCGACCAGGTACGGTCGGCCGCCAACCGGCTCAAGCGCGCCCAGGGCCAGCTCGCCGGCGTCGTGCGCATGCTGGAGGAAGGACGCGACTGCGAGGACGTCGTCACCCAGCTCGCCGCGGTCAACCGCGCGCTGGACCGCGCCGGCTTCGCCATCGTCGCCAGCGGACTCAAGCAGTGCCTGACCCAGGAGGGCGGCGCCGACAGCCTCGACACCCAGAAGATGGAGAAGCTCTTCCTCTCCCTCTCCTGAGGCGCTTCCGCCCCGGTCAAGCGAGGGCGCCCGTAGAGCACCTCCCTGTACCCCTACCGTCCTCACCACTTCCGTGACCGGCGGGCTGCCACTGCCCACCGGGAGCGTTCGCGCCTTCGCCGCGTGGCTCTCCACACGTTGAACAGCAGCGCTTTCACAGCGCTTCGGGAGGCACTTCGGAGGCCTCCCCCAGTCGTGAACAACCGCCGTCGCGAGTCCGCCGACGAAGCCACTTCCGGGTCACCGGCCGTGGGCCGCGCTGCGCGGCAGGGGATCGACACCGGGCCGGCGACCGGGGCGGAGGGCTGCGTGGCGTTACCGCCACTACCGTGCCTCAGGAGCTTTCAGCAGCTTTCCGCCCCCGAACTGTGCGCGACGCTCACCGGCGCCACCCATCTGACCCGCCCGTGGTGCTGAGCGGGTGAGCCAGTCGATGCCGTGCCGTTGAGAAGAGGATGCCGCCGCCTCCGCCGCACTGGAGGAGGCCCTCACGGACGAAGGCATCTCCTTCCATACCGGTGTCACGCCGGTGCGCGTCGCACCCTCCGGCGACCAGATCGTCCTCACCGTCGGCGACGGCACGGGCACCAGCACGCTGTCCGCCGAGCGCCTCCTCGTCGCCACCGGCCGCCGGTCCGCGACGGACCCGCTCGACCTCAAGGCCGCCGGCCTGGAGACCGGCCCCGCCGGAGAGGTCGTCGTCGACGAGCACCAGCGCACCGCCCACCCGCGGATCTGGGCCGCCGGCGAGGTAGCCCGCCCGGAACCGGTCGGCCTCGACCAGTAGCTTGCCGAGGTCGCCCGCCTCGAACGCGGCCCCGCGCCCGAACGCGGCCGTCGACGGAGACAATGCTGCCGTTCCCGCCGATCAGTGTGGCGCCGGGGAAGGCCCCGCCGAGGACGGGCAGAAGGTCGCGGACAGGTCAGGCGGAGGCGAAGACCAGCTGGTGACCAGCGCGCTCACACGTCTCGATGGCGGCCAAGATCCGGCGGTCGATCGTCCGGCCGTCGAAGCAGAGCGTGCCGTCGATGTCGAAGACCGTGGTGCGGGCAGTGCAGGCGATCACGACGGAGATCGTATCGAGCCGACATCGTGCACGATCTACTGGCTACTGGCCGCCAAGGCGGCCTCGCCAGGTCCCAGACGGCCGCCGCACGTGCGCCGGCGCAGCGCTGGGACGGCGGGGCGGAAGAGGACGCCGGAGAGCGGCTTCGAACCTCATGCCTCCGCGACGGACGTGGCGCTTTCTGCATGTCCGTCCAGGGCGGGGCCGGGGGCTCCTGGAGCAGAGCCGTTCGTCCGGGTGCGATCGGTGAAGCGGTGGCGGTAGGACGTCGGTGTGGTCGCGTAGTGCGCGGTGAAGTTCTGCCGGAAGGTCACGGCACTGGCGAACCCGCACGCCGCAGCGAGCGACAGGTCCACGAGACCCTGATGACACTGCTGCACTCGAACTGGGCCGCGGTCACCACCACCGACACATGGGCATCGGCCGTCACCGACGAAGACCGCCTCGTCAAGAGCGACCTCGTCACCTCGGCCACGCAGGGCCTGGCCGCCCACTGACGGCGCACCGCCCTCCATAAGGTGGGAGCGCCTCGCACGAGGACGAGGCCGTGGCGCTCTCACCCGGCGGGCCCGCACCGGGGGGGGGCAGGCATGCCCCGCCCTTCCCCGCCGCCCACGCGGCAGTCACCGGGCGGCCGCCGCCCGGGCGCAGGCCCGCTGACCGGCAGGCCGTGACCTGCCGCCGAGAAACGGTCTGCCTGACGGCTGCCCGAAGCGGGTTCCCGACCGACGGAATACCCCCCTAGGTATAGGTGTTAGTGTGGATGTCAGATACCCCCCGGGGTACATCGTTCGAGAGGAGAGGTGAGCCGTGTTCTTTGTCGACACCCTGGAGTTCGAGGGCCTGGGCAACCGCAGCTACCTGGCCGGCGGACCCGACGCCGCGGTGGTCGTCGACCCGCCGCGCGACATCGACCAGGTCATCGCCGCAGCGGCCCGTCGCGGGGTGCGCATCGCTCTCGTGGCCGAGACCCATGTGCACAACGACTACGTCACCGGCGGCCTGGAGCTGGCCCGCGTCACCGGCGCCCGGTACCTGGTGCCGGCCGGGGCTCGTGTGTCCTTCCCCCGTACCCCCGTCGCCGACGGCGACACCGTGACGGTGGACGAGGGCCTGGTGCTGCGCGCGATCGCCACCCCCGGGCACACCCCTCACCACACCTCCTACGCCCTCACCGAGGACGGGCGCGGTGTGGCGGCGTTCACCGGCGGGTCGCTGCTGATCGGCACCGTGGGCCGCCCGGACCTGGTCGAGCCGCGGCTGACCGAGGAGCTGGCCCGTGCCCAGCACGCCTCCGCCCACCGCCTGGCCGACGAGCTGGACGACGAGGTGCCGGTGCTGCCCACCCACGGGTTCGGCAGCTTCTGCTCCTCCTCCCAGGCCGAGGGGGACGCGACCACGATCGGTGCGGAGCGCAAGACCAACGACGCGCTGAACCTGGACGTGGACACCTTCGTCGCCCGGATGCTCGCGGGCCTGGACGACGTACCCGCCTACTACGCGCACATGGGTCCGGCCAA
This sequence comes from Streptomyces sp. NPDC051740, assembly GCF_044453165.1. Lineage (NCBI taxonomy): Bacteria > Bacillati > Actinomycetota > Actinomycetes > Kitasatosporales > Streptomycetaceae > Streptomyces > Streptomyces sp. NPDC051740. The sequence goes on from NZ_JBITCL010000029.1 coordinate 54,848, forward strand.
CGCCGCCGGCCCCGCACCGGTCGACCTCACCCCGCCGAGGCGCGCGGACGCGGGCGAGATCGCCGCCCGGCTGGCCGCGGGCGAGTGGGTGGTGGACCTGCGCAGCCGCGTCGCCTTCGCCGAGGGACACGTGGCCGGGGCGTTCAACTTCGAGGGCGAGGGCAAACTCGCCACCTACCTGGCCTGGCTGATCCCGTGGGGCAAGCCCGTCACCCTGCTCGCCGACACCCCGGAGCGGATCGCCGACGCGCAGCGCGAACTCGCGCGGGTGGGCATCGACCGCCCGGCCGCCGCCGCCACCGGTGATCCGGCCGGCTGGGTCCGCGAGGGCGAGCAGCTCGTCTCCTTCCCCCGCGCCCGCTTCGCCGACCTCGCCGACGTCCACGAGCGCGGCGACGGCGTGGTCGTCCTGGACGTACGACGGGACTCCGAGCGCGCGGGCGGCCACATCGACGGCTCGGTCCACATCCCGATTCACGAATTGCACGGCCGCATCGGCGAAGTGCCGCCCGGGACCGTATGGGTGCACTGCGCGGGCGGGATGCGCGCGGCGATCGCCGCCTCCCTGCTCGACGCCGCCGGCCGCGACGTGGTCGCCGTCGACGACGGCTTCGACGCCGCGGCGGATGCCGGGCTGTCCCTGGCTTTTGACTGAGAGCAACCGTTCCGCCTGTAAGGAAGGAAGCGTGTGATGTTCCTCTTTCGCCGAACCGGGGCACGCGTCACGGTCGACGAGGCACGCAGCCGCACCAGCGGCGATCAGCCCGAGGTCGTCCTGCTGGACGTCCGTGAGAAGCCCGAGTGGACTGTGGGTCACGCCCCGGGTGCCGTCCACGTACCGCTGACAAGACTGCTCGCCGGCGGCGCCCTGCCGGCCGAGGCGCAGGGGCGCCCCCTGATGGTGATCTGCCGCAGCGGTCACCGCTCCCAGCAGGCGGCCGAGCTCCTGGCCGAGCGCGGGGCGCAGGCGGTGGACGTCGAGGGCGGCATGAACGCGTGGGCCGCCGCCGGGTACCCGGTCGTCGGCGAACGCGGGAACAGCGGCAAGATAGCGTGACCGTGCTCGTTCTCGCCCTTCTCGCCGGGGCCGTCATCGGTCTGGCCCTCGGAGCCCTCGGCGGTGGCGGCAGCGTCCTGGCCGTACCGGCGCTGATCTACCTGCTCGGATTCACCCCGGCGGCGGCCACCACGGCCAGTCTGATCATCGTCACCGCCACCTCGCTCACCGCCCTGTACGCCCACACCCGCGACGGACATGTGGCCTGGAAGACGGGGGCGCTGTTCGCCGCAGCGGGCATCGTCCCCGCCTTCCTCGCCGGGGCCGTCGCCGGACGCCTGCCCCAGGCGGTACTGACCGCGGCGTTCGCGGTCATCGCCGCACTGGCGGCCCTGCGTATGCTGCGTCCCTCCGCGGCCGAGCCGCCGCACCGGATCCGTCCCGGCAAGGCGGCCGGTACCGGTGCCGGGCTGGGCGCCGTGACCGGGCTTCTCGGGGTCGGCGGAGGGTTCCTCGCCGTGCCCGCCCTCGTCAGCGTTCTGGGACTACGGATGCGGCAGGCGGTCGGTACCAGCCTGCTCGTCATCACCGTGAACTCGCTCGCCGCGCTCGCCGCCCGCACCGGCACCGGCACCGGCCTCCACTGGGAGGTCATCGGGCCCTTCACCGGAGCCGCGATCCTCGGCGCCTGGGACGGCAAACGGCTCGCGACGAAGATCTCCGGCACCACCCTCCAGAAAATCTTCGCCGGTGTCCTGCTGGCAGTGGCGGTGTTCATGCTCGTCGACGTGATCGTCTGAGACGCAAGGCTCGCCGACTGTGTTCTTCGTCCCGGCCCGCACCGCGCCGGCGACCCACCCCGATGCCGACCGGACGCCGCTACGGCCCGCAGTCCGGCTCCCGTCAGATCAAGCTCCCTCCGACCCCGCATGACAACAGGGCCCCCGCCGGGGGCACCGTCGACACGCAAGGATGACCTCTCCCATGACCACGTCCACCGCCCTCACCACCGACCAGGCACGCACCCGCCTGCACGAACTGACCGTCATCGACGTGCGCACCCCGGGCGAATACGCCGGAGGTCACCTCCCCGGCGCGCTCAACATCCCTCTCGACCAGATCCAGCGTGCGCTGCCCGACCTCCGGCACGCCGCCGACCGCGGTGACGTCCTGGTCGTATGCGCCTCGGGGGCTCGCTCCGAGAGCGCCTGCGGGATCCTCGCGAAGAACGGCGTCACCGCCGCCACCCTGACGGGAGGCACCGGCGCCTGGGCGGCCGAAGGCCACGAACTCCACCGCCCACAAGGCACCCCGCGTGCCGCCTGGGGCATGGAACGGCAAGTGAGGTTCACCGCGGGAACGATCGTGCTGCTCGGCCTGCTGCTCGGCCTCGTCGTCCACCCCGCCTTCCAGCTCGTCTCCGCCGGCATCGCGGGCGGCCTGGTCTTCTCCGCCCTCACCAACACCTGCGGCATGGCCGCCGTGCTCGCCAGGCTGCCCCACAATCGTCCCCGCGCCGCCGACCTCGACAACACCCTGGCCGCACTGCGCGACCGCTGAGCCGCCCGTTGAGGAGGGGCCGGATCCGGTTCCCTCCTCAACGCACGTCAAGCGTGCGGCCGAAGGCGCTCCACTGATCGTTCGTCATGTCGGCCTGGAACCGCTCGATGTCGGCGATTCCCGCCTCGCGGGCCCTGGCGATGAGGTTCTCGGCGCCGAAATCACCGGTGTTGCGTTCGCGTGGCCTGCTGTAGGCGACGTCGTGGAACTCCCAGAACTTCTTCTGCTGTCCGGCCGCCCAGCCGGCCAGCGCGGCCTGCTCGGATTCCTCGCCGAAGAGGGGGAAGTTGCGCCATTCGATGCGCAGGATTCCCTTGTCCACGTAGGAGCGCAGCAGTTCGGGCTTGGTCTCGCGGGCGGACCGGCCGCAGAACGGGCACTGGAAGTCGGAGTACTCGATCACCACCACCGGGGCGTCCGTACGCCCGAGGGCCAACAGGCCGGTCTAAATCCGTAGAACGGAGTGAAGTGTCGTCGGCGGCGGAGCCGGTCCCCCCGCCAGCACGCCGGAGTGCTGTGACACGGAAGGTGCGGGATCGGTGTGCGGGGACGCAGGACCGGGGCACGAAGAAGACGGCGGAGGACTCTCGGCTCGCTGCGCGCTGTGATCAGCAATGACCTTCTTGCCGCACGGCGCCGCTGCGCCGTCCGACGGTTCAGCAACAGTAGGAACGTGCACGTGCTCCGCGCTGGACGGCGGTGTGTCCGGCCCTCCACGTTCCACGTGCCCGAAGACGCACAACAGCGCCACCACGCCCACGAGCAGAGCCAGCACACCACGAAACCGAGCGTGCGCCCACCCGTGTGCTGCTCGCATCATCACCGCTCCTGCGCCCTGTTCATGGACATGGCCGCCCCGGGTCATTCGCTCCGGCCCCTGGCCGTCCAGGTCGGCGAAGAAAGTGCCCTTGCCGTCTCAGCCCTGGTCACCGTGGCGCCGTTCGAGCTGCGGGCCCTCTTCGGCGTCGCCCTGCTGCCCGGGAGCCGCCTTCGCGCTGAACGACGCTCTTACCCGGCATGCCGAGCAGTCCGGTGAGGCTACGCATTCAGGCCAGAGACAGGAACAACTTCTCCAGACGGGCCCGCATCTGCTCCCGGTCACCGGAAGCGGCCATGTCCGCATCCGTCAGGCAGTGCTGCAGACCGGTGGCAATGATCGCGAAGCCCGCCTTGTCCAGCGCCCGGGACGCCGCCGCGAGTTGCGTGACCACGTCCTCGCAGTCCCGCCCCTCCTCGATCATCTTGATCACACCGGCGATCTGGCCCTGCGCCCGCCGCAACCGGTTGACCACCGTCTTCAGTTCCTCAGCAGCCATCGCCAGTTCCACAGCCACACCCCTTCTGGATACCCTGCAGGGTATCTCATCCGGAGAGGCGATCCCAAGCTCGGTCAGACGGCAGTGGTCTCGCACAGATGGAAACAGCACAGCGAAATCAACTACTTACTGTGAATGACGCCGTCCCCGAGCAGCGCAAGCCCAAGAAGCCGGAACCGGGACATCATGAGCTGAGAGACCCCGAGCCGCAGAGCGCGCAACATCTCACCTCAACACCGGGTGGTGCACAGCGCACTTTCCGCAGCTTCCACATACACACGCGCCCATCACGCGCCTCGGAACGCAATCTACTGCGCCGGACGGGTGAACCCCTGCCGCAAGCAGAAACCCGACCACGAGAGCCCGTCGGAGACGGTGTGGATGCGATCAACACGGACGGCGGCCGCGCGTCTGGCGGCGGCCGCGGCCTCGGCGGTGAGCAGCCGGGCGAGGTGCTCCCGCTCCGCGAGCCCCGCCCGGCCAAGGGCGTGTGAGCGCACGGCAGCAGACGGACGTCGGCCTCCTGGTAGGCAGGCACCGGATCGGTATCGGGCCACCGTCATCGGACCACCGTCGCATCCGTCGCGAGCGAGCGGGGGTTCAGTGAGCTCGCACGGGATCCGGTACCGGTCGCTCAGGTCCTGCGCCGCACGCTGCATCGGTCGGCGCAGCCCGGTGCATCCATTGTGGGCGTGCCGCAACTCCCCTGCCCGGCCTCGTACTGGAAGGCTGCCTGCCGTCTTCCCGGACCGCTTCGGGCACAGCAGGATCGCGGCCTGCCTCGTCTGGCCCGTCAGGCGCACAGCACGGGCTTCAGGCCCGGCTCATTCGACGCGAAACCGGCCCTACCGGTTGTCATCGGAGCGCAAGGAAGCAGGCGTTGTCCGGCAACTGCTCGCGGAACCTGTCCGGAATCGAACCCATCAGCCACAGCCGGCGCGCGCTGCGCCCGGTCCAGGGTCGGCAGGCGGGGAACCGCCGCCGCCGCCGCATCAAGGCCGCTGTGACAGCGGGGACATGGGCCCGGGTGGAGGACTGAGTCGGGACGCGGTGACGGACTCGGGTGCAGGGACGGGCCTGAATGCGGGCGCTGCTCATGTTCTGGCGGCGCACCTCGCCATCGCCGGTCCCGACGGTGAGGTGCAGCAACTGCCGTTCGAACAGGCCGCGGCCACCGTCGCGTTCGAGGACCTGCCGCCCGTGGCAGCGTTTCCCGTTGTACCGGGGCGGAAGTGGGCGCCGGACTGGCTGCGTTCGGCGCCCGCGGGCCGGACGCATGGGCGGCCAGTTACGACCGGTCCGGGGCGATGTGGCTCGAGCCCCGACAGCCATGGGGTCACTACTCCGCCAGACCCAGCGGAGCAGGGAGGGCACGCAGGAACCTGCTGCGGCCGGTAACCGGGTTCAGCATTGCCACCTTCAGTGACGTCTGGGCGCCGGCTTGGATCCGAGAGAGCCATACCTGGTTCGGCACCAGAATCGTAAGTTCCTTCGACCATTCGGCGAGTGCTGAAGGGGCGGGGCACCTCACACCGGCAAGCGTGACCCCATCGCCTGCTCATCACGGCCGGGCATGGACGGGTAATCCATTGCCGTGGGATGGGCTGGTATTTCCGTACTCGACCGTCTTGCCCGAAGCGGAGCGAACCATCTGTGTGAACGTCTCCCCCACTGCCGCATCGGGCCCGCATGCTCGAAGAATCCCGCCAGGCGCTGTAACTCAGCCTCCCGCTCCTGTGCCCGTCCCGGCGGCGTCCCGGTGGCGTTGCGCAGCGGCGGCTGCTCGTCGTTCGGCGTCTTGGCGCCGACGTTCGGCAGCAGCAACCCGTTCGAGGGCTTCGGCTTCGGCCTCCAACCGGGCACGGGCAACGGCCGGGTCCTCGTACGCGGGAGCGGTCCACCACACCACGCCGGTCGCGCCCGTGTGGGCCTGAACCCGCCCGGCGAGAATCCACGTGATCGCGTCCTGGAGCGGGCAGGTTACGTGCTCCCACTTCGCTTTTGCCTTCAGCGCGCGCGGTGACCAGATGTAGCGCGCCATCCCGTGCCACACCATCCAGCTGTCGCGGAGGGCGCGTCCGCGGGCAGGGAATAGCGCGCTCCCACGGCCGGTCCTGCACGGTGACCCGGCACACGGCCACTCCGTCCTGTGCATAGCGGTCCGTACGCATGCGCGCGTCTTCGGACGGCATAGGCGACAACCACGCTTCGAGAGCCACGAAGGGACGGTGATTCCCGTCGAAGACCGTCACATCGGCCCGCCAGCTCCGGGCCTCGGTGCTGACCTCCAGCTCCGCTCGCCACCCTGCTGCTCGATCCGCCACTGCCGGCTCGGGCTTCAACAGGTGGTGCTCCGCCGATTCGTTCGCCGGCTCGCAGTCCTGCGGCCGGACCTGATGGTAGAAGTGCCGGAAGCCATGTCGGGAAACACGGGCAAAGACCCGTCCTCGGCACTCCGGGCACGCCAACTTCAAATCTTTCACGCGGTGAATTCCGCTCCAGGTACGACCACACCCGAGATCGTCCAGCCGGCCCCAGACCGAGTGGACGGCGGTGTGCCCCATCAGTCCCCCAGTACGTCCGATGGCCCTGGTATCCCCCGACCGAGGCGACCCCACGCTGTCAATCCCGGAAAAGGGCGGTAACCCAGAGCCCCTCCGGCCGGTACGGCTTCTTCTCGGAGTGGAACAGTCCGCGCCCCGTAGGTCCTGTGCGCTGGGCAGCACCCCACCCGCCCGGTACTCGCCGAGCGCGGACGCGAGCACCTCCGGGTCCAGAGTGCGCTCCGCACGTGCCTCCTCACGTCCTGCGCGAAATCGTCAAGATCCTCGATCGCCACCATCACACCCCGCAGCGCGCCCGGGTGGGTGTGGGTGGTGAAGTGCTGGTGCGAGCGGTCGCAGGCCGTGTCCGGGTGTCCGCGGCGTCGAGCGCAATGCTGACTCCGCCGTTCGCCGACGCCTTCGCGTCCGCCCACTGCCGCGCGATCGAGACGACGAGCTCCCGTGTGTCGGAAGCCAGCTCCCGACCTGTCCACGACATCTGGCCCTGGTACCGCGCGCCCCAGGTGTTCAACTGCTGCCACGCCTTGCGGACCGTGCCGCTCGGCTTCGTCTTCTCCGCGGTGAACTTCTTCATCTCCCACAACCGGAAAACGAACCCCGGCCCGCTGCCGGGCACCCGGTGGATCACCGACCCGTCCGGCCCGCTGCCGGTCACCGTCGGCGAGGGCGCGTCCATGATCTCCACACCGCGCCCCGGCTCGGGGGGAGGAAGGCCGCGGGTGCTGGGGTACCAGAGCCACTCACCTATGCGGCCGGTGACGCCCGTGGAGTCATCGGCCTCGAACACCGGGCCGAGAAGGCACGCGCCGTGTCGAGGGAGTGGAACGGCCCCTCGCCCGGTTGCATCCGCAGCGCGCGGCCCACGGCCTGGACGAGGCCGGGCCTGGAACCGAGCACGTCGGCCCGGTGGACGGAGTCACAGTTCATGGTGTCGATGCCGTCACCCAGCCCCTTCACCGAGCTCAGGAAGCCCTTCTCCACGATCGTCCCGTCCATGGCGATGGACACCGATGCGGTGACCGCACACTGATCCGGCGCAACGGCGTGCCCGGCGCGCCCGGGGCACGTCATCGCTTCACGCGGCTGCGCACGGCGAGGACGGCGAGCCCGAGCAGGGCCGGCTCGACGAGGCGGGCGGTCATCTCGACGTACGTCCCGGTGGTGGTCAGGTCCTGTCCGGAGGCCCGGAAGATCACCGAGTTGGCCACCACCCTCAAGGACTTCTCGAATCGCTCGGCCGACAGACGCCTTGTGTACGGCCCTTCCGGGTTGACGGGTGTCGGCTTCCTGGTTGTCAGGGTTATTCGCCGGCCGTCGGTGGTCCCCGCACTGACCGGGTCCGGGTCGGTCTGCGGCAGTCCCCACAGCATCATCGTGAGCACGGTGGCCGTCATCGCCAGGACCAGCCAGGTCAGGGCACGCACGGCGCGCAGACCGTATCCGGAGAGTGCCCAGTACAGCCGCAGCAGCGTCCGCTCACCGCGGGACGCCGCGGTGTCGTGGCGGCGCATCTCCATCTCGCCGTAGTAGAAGTCGGCCGCGCCGGGCTCGTTCCGGCCGTCCTCGAGCGCCTTGCGGAGCTGTCGGTAGACCGGCGCGAGCACGGCGGGTTCATGCGTCTCGACGCCCGGTGGCGCGGGTGTCCAGCCGTCGCCGTACCGGGTCGCCCGCCAGTGGTGCTCCTCGGCGAGGACCCGGCGGCGCATCCAGCGCAGCCCGACGGGTGACGACAGGACGCAGCGGCCTTCGAGCCGCAGCTGGTCCAGGTGGACCGCCCCCACGAAGAGACAGCCGGTCAGGTCGACGTCGGCCAGCACCAGGTACGCGGCGTCCACGCCCTTGACCGAGGCGACACGCACCCGGTCGTCGGTGAGCCCCGGTTCGGCGATCACCTCGCCCTCCGGCGAGACGAACGGGCGGGGCCGGCCGACGACGGTCACCGGGAACTCCACCACGGCGTCGCTCAGGTCCACCTCGGCGTACCGCAGCCGCAGCGCGGCGGTGGACGCCCACCGCGTCTGCCGGCAGCGGACCTCCCGCGCGGCGGCCTCCAGCGTCAACGCGGCCTCGAACAGGGCGTGGGAGAAGTCCACCGTGCCCGGGCAGACCAGCGGGCCGATCCGGGCGGTGCGCCGGAACACCGCCCGCCGGAAATCCACGCCGGCCTCCAGCCGGGCCCCGGAGAACGACAGGTCACCGCCGATCGCGGCCCCGTCGAACGTGGCTTCCGCCGCGAAGTGAGCCTCGGCGAACGGCATGTCCCCGCCGATGTCCGCCCCGCTGAAGCAGGCCCTGCCCCGGTGGAAATGCGTACCGTCGAAACAGGCCCGGCCGGCGATCCGGACCTTCTCGAAGTCGGCCCCTTCCTCGAAGACCGCGCCGTCGAAGGCGGCCTCCCCGTCGATGACCGCCCCGCCGAAGGAGGCCACGCCCCCCACCCGGACACCCGAGAAGTAGGCGTTCCCGCACGTCATGCCCTTGAACATCGCACTGCCGCCGACCTCGCGGACACAGAACCGCAGCGTGCCCCTGATCCGCGCCTCGTAGAACCAGGCGTCCTCACCCACTTCGGTGTCGTCGAGCCACACGTCTCCCGCGACCTGCGCCGCAGCGAGGCGGAAATCGCCCCCGGTACGCACCTCACGGACGTACACACCCCCGCCGAACACGGCCGACGCGAAGGAGCAGAAGCCGTCGAAGTCGATCTCTTCGAGCTCCGCGTCTCCGGTGAACCGCACCTCGTCGAAGGACGCCTCCCCCACTCGCGCCCGCCCGCTCCCCGGCTCCCTGAGCGGTGCGAGGAGTTCGTCGAGCAGGCTCTGGGTGAAGGGTGTGCCCCGGTGGTCGAGGTCGGCGCCGGGGGTCAGCGAGGCCAGGTGGGCGGCCCGTTCGGCGCTGTCCAGATGCGCCAGGCAGGCCGTGTACGGGCCCACCCTGCGCCCCCGGCAGCATTCCCCGGCGTCCAGGTGTCCGCACTGCGGCCACGCGGGGGCGTCGGTTCCGGTCATTCCAGCTCCCGTCTCATACCGCCACGACCGTCACGTCCCTCCGGTCGCGCCCCTTCGGCCGGTCGACCAGCGCCTCGACCACCCAGCGTCCGGGGGCGGCTTCCAGTTCCGCCCGGTAGCGGTCGGGCTCGTACTGCCGGAAGACGACGGGTTGTCTGTCGGGACGGCCCGAACGCCACATGAACGTCCGCAGATTGCGTCGCGGCAGGTCGTGCCCCAGCAGCTCGATCACGAACGGACGGCCGGCGGCGACCGGGTCCCGGGGGAAGTGCAGCGCGATGCCCTCCCCACCGGCGAGTGTGTCGCCGGGCGGGCGTCCCGCGCGGATCGCGAGCATCGCGTCCCGGAGCGCGGGACCGCTCGCCAGGTCCGCGTTCCGGCAGTCGGTCCACAGCATGGGGTCCGTACCGGTCCAGTCCGCGACGGCCGACCGGCGCGGCACCGTCCCGTCGCCGGACCCCAGCAGGCTGTCGGTGATCCGCGACCCGTCGGAGGAGAGCACGAGCGCCTCGGGGCTCGGGAAGTCGACGCTGCCGAGGCAGTGCACGGTGTACGGGAGGGGGCCGACGCGCCGGTGCTCGTCGCACCCCGAGCGGAACTCCTCCTGGAAGGCCAGCGCCTCGCGGACGGCGTCGCCCGGCAGCCCGGGAACCGGGTAGCGGCTGTCGGTGATCCTCCGCTCGCGGCTCTTCCCCTCGACCCGCACGGCGGGGTACCCCACCGGCAGCATCTCGACGACCGCCGGCAGGTTGACCGCCCAGTCGCGCAGCGCCTCGTTCAGCCGGGCGGCCACGTCCGCGCCGGGGCCCAGGTCGCCGGGGACCGCCTGACCGGCCAGCAGCCGGGCGGCCTGGACCAGCCCTTGCTGCGGGGTGCCGAGGGTGATCAGGGTCCGGGCGGTCTCCCGGCCGTCCTCGCACTCCAGGTAGTGCCGTCCGATCAGACCGCCCGTCGCATGGCAGACCAGAATGACGCGCGGATCATCGGGCCGGTCCGGGTAGTACGCGTCGACCTCCGCGTGCCACCGGTCGAGTTCGCGCGCCACCCGCGCCTTCAGCTGCCGGGCCACCAGCCGGTGGGACAGCCGCCAGTCGTAACCGAACGGCACGAACTGCGCGTCGAGCGGGTCACCGAGAGCGGTACGGATATCGGGGTAGCCCATGCAGGACAGCAGCCCGGGCACGGAGTCCGGGACCTGCAGCAGCGCGTCGGCGTCCAGCTGGAAGGGGCCCTCGGGCGGCGCGTCCCCCAGCCCCGGCGGGAGGGCCACCTCGGTGAGCGCCGCAGCCGCCGAGCCGATCAGCTGCTCACCGCACCGCGCCCAGACGTCCCGGCCGTCCCGGCACAGTCGCGTGCCCAGGAACCCCGGGACGAAAACCACCAGATCGTGTTTCATTCACTCTCCCCGTGTCCCGGCGCCGAAGAACGTGTGCGGCAGCCGGATCAGATCGCAACGGTCCTCCCCCTGCAGCGCCACCACCAGACCCTCCGGGTCCATCGCGGTACGGACGGCGTGCACGTCGTACCCACGCATGGGAATCCCCGGCCCGTCCAGCCATTCCCGGGACCAGACGTCCCATGCGCGTGACACCGTCTCCGGCATGCAGAGCAGCAGCACCGGCCGCTCCACGGGGCCGGCGAACACCAGGGACGTCACGTCGGGGAAGTCCCCCGGCAGCCGCTCCGGGGGGTGGATGCTCTCGTCGCCGGAGCAGTCCTTGACGTACACGCTGCCGTGGTCCGCCCAGGCCAGCATGGGCATCGAGGCGTCGTCCTCGTCGTCGTACAGCTCCCCGAGGGCGAGGCAGGAGGGGGCGGCCGAGAGCAGGACGCGCTGCTCGACGCCCTGCTCGTCCTCGGTCCAGACCCGCAGCTGGTCACTCAGATCACCGGCCATCCAGTGTGTACCGTCCCGCAGGATCCTCGTGTCGATCCCGCAGAACCCGCGGTCGGCCCGGATCTCGCGCACCGCGATCCCGGTGGACGAGACATCGGCCGGCACCTCGTGGCGTACCAGCCGCCGACCGTCCGCCACGCTCAGCCGCAGCGTGCCGGCGGCGGGGTCGCCGACCAGGCTCAGCGCGCGGGCCGGCTGGCCGGCGTCCCCGCCGAGCGGGATGTCCCGGTGGGTGATGACCGACAGGCTGTCGTCGAGCCGCCACAACCGTACGGTCCGGCCGGCCGCCGCGGCCACCGTCCAGCCGTCCGCCGCCCGCACCGCGGCCACCGCCGTCACCGTGCGCCCGTCGTGGGCGAGTTCCGTAGCCGGAAGGGCGGCCGGATCCCCCTGCTCCGGCCGGGAGACCCGGATCCGGTCGTGCCAGGCCCGGCACAGCAGCGGCGGACCGTCCGGCGCGCCGGCCAGGGCGAGGACCGGGCGCTCGTTGCTCGGCCGTCGCTGGATCCCGTAGCCGGCCTCCAGCGCGGGGACCACGTCCACCACCCGGATGTACGGGCCGTCGGCGACCGCGAGCAGTCCCTGACCGCCCGGTTCGAACGCCATGGCGCCCTCCCGGGGGGCGTTCAGAACGAGCGTGGCCTCGCGTCCGGACCTCCTGACGGACCAGATCCGGACGGCCACCTCCTCGTATCCGGCGAGCAACAGCTCATCGCCGTACCGCCCGAAGGCCAGGCCGCGCGCGTTCGAGGGGTACGTCCCCACCTCTTCCACGACCGGCTCGGGGCCGGACACGGCCTCGCACCGCCAGACGTACACAGCGGTCCCGTCGGCCACGGCGAGGAAACCCTCCCGCGGCGAGACCGCGAACGCCGCGGCGGCCATCGCGGGTGCCGCCAGGGTCACGCCGGGAGCGGTCCGGCAGGCGCGCAGACCGTCGATCCCGTTGCGGGTGCGGCCCACTTCGAACAGCTCCACCCGCTCGGCGCCCGCCGTCAGGACGAACATCCGCGTGCCCAGGGTGAGGGCGGCGAGCTGCCGCACATCCGCCGTACGGACCTCCTTCAGCTGCGTGTCCAGGTGCGTGCCGCTCTTCCAGAACCACACCCACACCCGGTCCCCGTCGGCCGCCAGGGCCACGCTCCGGCCCTCCACCTCGGCCACCGACAGGGCGCGCACACTGCCGCCCCACCGGTACTCCTGATCGGGCATCCGGGCACCCGCGCGCCAGAAGTACACGGCCTGGTCGTCCCGGGCGACGGTGACCCAGCGGGCTCCCGCGTCCACCTCGCGCACCTCGCTGAGCGGGCGTCCGCGCTCCCCGCCGGTCCGGGGCAGCCGACGGGTCAGCAGCCGGGCGCCCGACTCCGGGTGCAGGACCTGGATCTCCCCCGGTCCGCCGGCGGTCAGGGTGTCCGCGTAGGTCAGCCCCGCCGCCCCGGTCCCGGCGCGCCAGCTCAGCGCCCGCGCGCCGCCCGAGGGCGCCGCGCGCCGCCATTCCGGGGGGTCCGGCGGGACATCGGTCCAGTACTCCTGCCAGGGCAGGAAGCCGTCGGCGTGTCGCAGCGTCCGGTACGTCGCGTCGCGGTGGCTGACGAAGGCGGTGGCGCTGAGCAGGGCCTTGCGCTCCAGCAGGACCGACGCCGGCAGCGGGCCGGACGCGCGGGGGAACGAGCCCGCGACCCTGCCGTACAACGCGGCGCCGTCGCAGTCCCGGGCCAGGCCCGCCGCGAGCGGCAGCATGACATCGGGGTTCGTACGCAGCAGGAAGCCCACGTCCTCGAAGAGCTCCCGCAGGGCGTCCGGCCCCACCTGGGCGGCGTGTGCGCCCAGGTATTCGAGGGTGTACTCGTCGTCTTCGCTCCAGTCGCCGCCGACGCGGGCGCGTAACGCGTCGAGCACCCTGCGGTGTGCCTCCCGGACGGTCAGTCCGGCGTCGGAGAGGAAGAACTCGCCGTAACTCGGATGGGCCAACTGATGGCGGATCCGCCCGGCCGCCTGCCGCGAGCCGTCCTTCTGGGTGGCGACGATGCCGCCGTCGGCCCTCCGGCACACCTGCCGCAGGTCCTCCAGCGTGAGCTCCGGTGAGCCGGCCTCGCGCAGCGCGTTGGCGAGCGCCAGCCAGTCCTCGTCCGGGGGCAGCCCGGGGCCCTGGACCACCGCCAGCGCCCGCAGCGCCTCGTGGGCCCGCTGTGCGCCGGGCTGCTCGCTCAGGTGGCGCGTCTCCTCCGCCAGGCGGGCGCGCAGGTCCACGCCGCCGTCCCGCAGCCACGCCAGCAGCTCGGCCTCGGCAGCGACCGTGGTCCGCCGGGCGAGCCCTTCCGCGGCCAGCCGGGCCACCAGGAACGAGCCGTGACTCCGTGCCGCGACGGTCTCCGCCGTCCAGTCGCGGTCCTCCTGCCGCGCGTCACCCCGGTACGGGGACTGCTCGGTGTCCAGCACGGACAGCACCATGCCGGCGATGCTCGCGCGCGCCTCCTCGTCGTCCCCGAGGACCACGGGTTCGACGCTGAGTTCCAGGGCGTCCAGGAGCGACTCCTCCCCCGCGGGCGCGGTGGTACGCCGGCGGGGCTGCGTCCGGGTACCGACGATCACCCGGACACCGGGCGTGTTCGCCAGAGGGCTCAGGACGTGCCGGGCGATCGCGTGCGCCTGGTCCGGGAGGGCCTCGTCGAGCGCGTCGAAGAGCAGGTTCACCGAACCCGCCCGGCCGACCAGCTCCTCGAACGCGGCGGTGAACTTCTCCGACGTCACCGGCTCCTCCGGCAGCGGCGGCGCCCCGTCGATGTCCGTCAGCACCTCCCGCAGACGCGCGGCCAGCGAATGGGCGGACTGCCCCCGGCAGCTCAGCGCCGCGTGAACGGTCCCCGCCCGGGGCAGCGCCGCGGGGTCGAGGTCCGGGCCGAGGGTCTCCCGCCAGCTCGGCAGGGAGGTGAGGGCCAGTCGGCCGAGCAGCGTGGTCTTCCCCGTGCCCGCCAGGCCCGTCACCGCGAGCAGCCCCTTCGGGTGGGTGTCCATCCAGCGCACGATCCGACTCAGCGCTTCCCGCCGGCCCGCGAAGTGGCGGCTGAGGTGACTGTTCTCCTCTAGAACGAACTGCTCGGCCTCGATCCAGGGCTTCCGCCGCGTCAGCACGGCCGGCGTGTACACCGGCCGGTCGGACTGACGGTAGTGGGGGTTGTCGAGGAAGTTGTTGGGGAGCGCCCGGACCTCCCTGCAGTCCGGCCGCTGCGCGGGTTCGTCCAGACCGTCGTCGGCGGCCCGCGCGTCCACGGCGCGGCAGAGATACGGCAGTGGCAGGTACAGCGCGGACGGCTCGAACGGGCGGGCCTGGTCGTCCGCCACGAAGTCCGGCTTCGCCAGCGCTTCCTCCAGCCATGTCACCCAGCGGCCCGCCGGCACCTGCGCGTCCGCCCCCGAGGTGCCGATGACGGCGAAGCCCTTCCGCCGGCTCTCTCGCGCCCGGATCACCGCGGAGTCCCGTTCCAGCTCCACGGCGTGCCGCACCGCCTCGCCCAGGGAGTTGTAGCTCTGCGAGGAGCAGGCGTCGATGACCAGCAGGGTGTCCGTCTCGTACTCCGGCCGCAGCAGGAATCCCACCAGCTCGAGCAGGGGGACGGCCCGGGCGGGGTCGAACTCGCCCGACTGCCACGAGTCGGCACAGGCGAGGAAGTAGCCCTCGTCGCCGCGCTGGACGCCGTGCCCCGTCCAGTAGAGGATCTTCCGCTGGGCGCCGTCGGCCAGGAATTCCTCCAGCCCGGCCCACAGCTGCCGCCGGGTCGCCCCGCCCCGGTCGGCCCGGAGGGCCTTCCCGAACCCCAGTCTCTCCTGCACCGTCTCCGTGAAGCGGTCACGGACCTCGGCCAGCTGCGGGCGGCGCAGTCTCCGCCGCTCCTCCGCGTCCGGATGGAGGTACTCCGGTACGGCGATCGTGCCCACCAGGGAAGAGGAGCGCCGTTCGACCTTCAGTAACGTCAGCCGGTTGTCCGTGTCGCTTCGTACCATGAGATCGACAGCACCCCCCGAAAGTGCCCACCACAACTTATTTACCAATGGAGTTGGCGATGCGAGACAGATTTACCATGGTTGGCCGGGCGACAGGCTGTCATCTCTTCGAGGGGGACGGGACCCGGCCCGTCGACGAGGAGAACGTCCACGTCAAGTACACGCCGAAGCGCGTGCAGTTCCCGGAGGAGATCGCCGCCTGGCGGCGGTCCATCGAGGCGGAGGAGGAGCGCAAGGAGGCCAGCGGGCTGCCGCACCGCTGGAACAACGCGCGTTTCGCGGTCGAGCGGGTCGTGGTCACCCGTACGCATCTGGCCGAGGAACCCGTGGTCTCCCTCGCCCTGCGGGACGCCGACTACTTCGACTTCCTCACCACCTCGCTCAACTTGGACCGGCGGCAGAAGAACGGCCTCACGCTGCGCCAGCAGTATCTGGAGGGCAGTGACCCGGCCGACGCGCCCTCCTGGATGAACTGCAGCTTCGGCGTCAACGTGGCCCTGGAGACCGGCAAGGACGGCAGGATGCTGTTCTCCCGGCGCAGCGCCCAGGTCGCCGGGCCGAACAGCGCGCGGTGGAACTCCTCGGCCAACGAGGGCCTGGCCCAGCAGCACGACCTGCCCCGGGACGGCAGCCCGGTCAGCCTGCACGCGGTGGCGCGCCGCGCCATCTTCGAGGAGCTCGCCGTACACGACGGCGACAAGACCAAGGTGGAGCTGCTCGGCTTCGGGCTCGACGTGATCAACCACCAGTGGGCGGCGTTCTTCCGCGCGGTGGCGCCCGAGCTCGACGAGCCGACGCTGCGCCTGCGCTGGACGCGTGGTGTCACCGACAAGTGGGAGCACGACCGGTTCGAGTTCGTGGACGCGGACCCGGAGTCGGTGCTCGGTTTCATCGCGGACGAGCCGGAGGAGCGGTGGACACCCTGCGCGCCGGCCCTCTTCTACCTCGCCCTGGTGCGCGGTGCCGTGGAGCGCGCCGGCGGTGACCCGGCCGCCCGGTTCGAGGTGGAGCGGGCCGAGCGGAAGGTCATGTCGGACCGCGGTCTGTGAGCCGGGGGGCCGGGGCGAGACGTCTCAGGGGGTTTCCCGCCCACGTCTCCCCCCGGGGCACGTGGCCGAGGACGAGCGACCCCATGCCGACGACGGACCCCCACCCGACGGAGGCGTACTCCCTGACCTTCGTCCCGGCACCGACGTACGCGTTCTCCTCGACCACGGCATGCCGCCCGAGGAACACCTGGGCCGCGACGGTGCCGTAGTCCCGGACCACGACGTCGGCCGCCATCATGGTGTGCGGCCGCACGATCACGTGATCGCCGATCGCCACCGCCGGCAGCACGCACACCATGGGCATGAGCACCGTGCCGTACCCCATGGTGCAACTGGGATCGACCACCGCTGTGCGGTGGACGATCGTCGGGTACCGGTGCGGCGGGAGTCCCAGCGTCCGAACGATCCTGCGGCGTGCGCCCTGGTGGTCGGCATGGCAGATCGAGATCACCAGAGCCGCGTTCGGGCAGCGGCCAACGGCCTCCAGCCCGCCCAGGACCGGCAGGCCGTCGACCCGGGCGCCGTGGAGTTCCCTGTCCTCGTCGATGAAGCCCCGTACCCGCCACCGTCGTGTGCCCGTCTCGTCGGCGTCCTGGGCGCACATCGATGCGAGAGCACGGCCCATCCCGCCCGCCCCGATGATCAGCAGATCCTTCGGGGAAGACGGGGGCGGCCCGGCGCGGTGACGCATGAGGAGGTCACGGTTCCGTCGTTGCCGTACCAGCCTGACGCCGTGTGACATCCAACTCCCCCTCGCGGCTGTCGTATTGGACGACTCTGCCCGCCGTACTTGTCCGGGTATGCATAGGAGCTGATGCGATGGCGGCCTTTCGGCCACCGCGCCGTGGGTGGATCAGCCGATGAGAGGGCGAGTCCACACTGATGTCGGCCCTGACGGGCCTTGGCCCTTGGTCTTGGACACACGAGACACCGGATCCTGAGGATCCGAGAACGGAGCCTTGGCCTGTTGGCGTGCTGCTGGGGGTGGTGTCGGTTCCGGTGCGCGGGCGGGGAAAGGCCATGGCCGTCCCGTAATCGATCTTTGAGTCGCGCTGGGCGGGGCAGTGACGGTGCGTGGCTCGCCGCCATCCCGCCAGGGCGGGGTTGCACATGCGGGCAATGCCGAGCACGGCGTGGTGGACTCCATCGCCCTTGAGCCGGCAGTCGCGGAGGGTCTTCCAGCTCTTCATACGGGCGGAGACGTGCTCGACAGGGGCCCGGACCTGCTTGTGGGAGCGGTTGCGTTCCTCCTGCCAGGCCGGGAGTTCGGTCTGGCCGCGCTCGCGGCGGTGAGGGATCACGAGTCCCGTGCCCGGATGGCCGCCGTCGGCGATCGTGAGCGTCCTGCCGACGGCGGCTTTGGCGCCGGACTCCTCCCACGCCTTGCAGTCGTTGCGGTTGCCGGCAAGCGGCCGGCCGACCACCACGACCAGGCGGGTGCCGGCGTCGATCACGACCTGATGGTCCGTGGAATACCGGTAATTCTTCGACCATCGGCCACCGTCTGCGACGAGGCCGTGCCGGCGGTCGTCCCCCGGCTTTCGACATGAGGCGTACAAGCAGCGCAACACGGTCGAGCGGTGCATCAACCGGCTCAAGCGGTGGCGCGGCCTGGCCATGCGAACGGACAAGCTCGCCATCGCCTACCAGGCCGCACTCCACCTTGCCGCCATCCTCATCCGGGCCCGGCGTTGGACCGCTCAGCGATCGACTACCCACCGCGCGTCCGCAGGCCAAGTGCCCGTGCCAACGATGTGCTCCACAAGCCCGAACGCCTCACGGATGGGAACGGTGTCCTCATCCGGGTACGCGTCTTTCTGCCCGTTCGAAAGGACGAATCCGTCGCTCGACCCCCGCGCTCCGGGGTCCACGGCATGCTCGCCGGGATCGCCCTCTTCTTCGAGCAGTCTCACCATCGCGCGCCCGGTATTCGTCACGAAGACCAGCAACCGTCCGGACGAACTGGTCAGCCACGTCTCAAGCTGCCCGCTGTCGATCCTCGACCGAAGTGCCTTCGGCACCACCTCGGACGACACAGGGGCAAGGCTGTCGTCATTGATCACCCAGGAGTCGATCACGAGCACGACGATCTCACGGACGGATCCGAGAGACAGTGCCTGGCCCTGTCCCGTACGACTACCGCGCTTTTATGCCGCGGTGCCGGGGCCAGCCTCCCTCGGATCCCCCATTGGACGTGTCAGCCCGTCATCCACGACCAGCCTGCGTCCGGGTTCCGTGCCGTCCAGCTCCCAATAGTGCCGGCACTCCTCGCATCGCGGCCCGTCCGTGACGGTGTCCTCCCCGTTCGGACAGTCCGTACCGTCCCCGCGACCCACACACGCCTGTTCCCTGGTGTCCCCCATGCGTCGACCGTGCCCCGCACCTACGAGGGCCGGGAGAGGGCCTGACGGGGCGCACAGGTGCTCGAGGAAAGCACAACGCCCCAATACCCGCCAACCGCCCCACATCGGGTACTCGATCCAGGAAAACTGGGGCAATGCCACCTGTCGAGACCGTCGTGCAGCCCTATCCGTCCGGCACCAAGTGGACCATCACCAGCCGATACGGCCACACTTACTGGCCCTGACAAAGCCTCTGGACGTGGCGGTGGGTGATCAGGCAGACGGCGAGTCCGAGGAAGGCCTCGTGGATGTCGTAGCGTCTTTCCCACCGGATGCGTAGGCGTCGGAAGCCGTGCAGCCAGGAGGATGGGTCGGCCGCGCGGCGAGGTGTCTGCCGTGGCAGATCCTTTTCCGCGCGGTCTCCCGCCGAACCGGACGTGATGGTTTCCCGATCATCCGGCTCTCCAGTGACTACAGCGTGAGCGATTCCGGCCGCTCGCGCAGGACACACGGCGCCGTTGCGGCGATCTGGTCGGGTGGCCGGGGAGAATCTCACTCCCCGGCTCCCACAGATCCCGGCGTGAGTCTCTCGACTCACCGGGCTCTCGTCATCCTGATCACCAGGCCGCACGCATCCATGGCCAGTGGGCGAACATACGGGGATAGCGCCGTGTGGCGCGCTCCCAGGCCGCCTTGGCCTTCTTGAACCCGTGCAGCCGCTTGTATTTCTTGCGGATCCAGCGCACCAGGTAGGCATTGATACGCTTGAGGAGGGAATCCAGCGCGGAGCGATAGAACGCCCCGTAGTACTGCATCCAGCCACGCACAATCGGATTGATCTTCTGTGCGAGCTCGGCGAAGGTGTGACCGGTCCGCAGGTGAATCCGCCAGCGGCGGACCTCCCCGCTGATCCTTTTCAGGGCTTCCTGGCTGATCGCCGGCAGGAACGAGGTGAAGTTCACCCCATGCCTGTCGCGCGCCTTGCGGGCGCGGAACGTGAACCCCAGGAAGGTGAACGACGTGTGCTCGTATGAGCCTCGGCGTCTTCCGTCCCGGCAGTAGACAATCCGGGTTTTGGCCGGGTGCAGTCGCAGCCCGACCTCTTCCAACCTGTCTCCGATCGCCCTGGCCAGCATGCGGGCTTGCCGCTCACTGGCGCAGTGCACGACCGCGTCGTCCACGTACCTTTCGAACCGGATGGTCGGGAACTCCCGGGCCATCCAGGCGTCGAACGCGTAGTGGAGAAACAGATTCGCCAGCACGGGCGAAACCGCTGACCCCTGAGGAGTCCCACGGCCCCGCTCCCGCAGGGTGCCGTTGAGCAGTTGCAGCGGGGCGCGAAGCCACCGCTTGACATACAGAATCACCCAATCGGCGTCGGTGTGTGCCTCCACTACCTTGACGATGAGGTCGTGCGGCACGCTGTCGAAGAACTTTTCGATGTCCAAATCGAGGACCCAGTCCGTTTTCCAGCAGCGCTCCCGGCATCTTGCCACCGCGTCCAACGCCGACCTTTGCAGCCGGTATCCATAGGAGTCCTCGTGGAATACAGGCTCCACCTTGGGCTCCAGATGCATGGCCACCACCGTTTGAGCGACGCGATCGGCCACAGTGGGAACGTCGAGAATCCTGACCCCATCGCCATGCGACTTCGGGATTTCCACCGCCTTCACCGGAGGCGGGAAATAGCTCCCTGAGGACATCCTGTTCCAGACCTTGAACAGATTGTTCTGAAGATCCTTCTCGAAGTCCTCAATGGAGCAGGAATCCACTCCCGGTGCACCCTTATTGGCCCTGACCTTCTCCCATGCCTCCCACACACTCCACTTCGAAATCTCAAACGGCTTGCTTGACGGCTTCAGATCGCCCACGCGACTCCTCCCGGAGAACGTCCGGTTGATCGAACGAACACAGCCACGGATGACCCGGCCCCTTCACTCCGCCCCCGTTACAGGGACTTCTTCGCCACTACGAGCCGGTCCGCCAGCGTGCCCCGCGACGGCACTCAACGCCTTGCGGTTTCGGCCGCTTGGCGTGCTCCCTCTCGCGTCGCCGTACCCAGTGCGCCGACGCCGTGTCGGGGCGACACCTTCCCAGGTTCCCTGCAGAAGCCGCAGATCAGGCTCGCGCCGCCTCCATGCCGGACACCGTCTGGCCAATAAGCGGGCATCCGCCAGGCTCATCCCGGAGCCGAAATGACACCCCGGTTTTGATGTCGTCTCAGTATGTTTCGACATATCGTCAGCGGCTTGCTTTCGCTCGCCTTCCTGATCCCCACCTGACGCCTCAAGTGCGCCTTTTCCGTGACGCTCACTACGTTCGGCATTTAACCGCCGCAGCTCACGGTGGTTTGAAGTCTCCCCCCACAGGGCGACTTCGAAGGGCCACAACCTTCATCTCCTGCACAGCACCGCGTTCGGTGAGATCGCTACCTCATTTCCTCACCTTCCGCGTTCCTGGCGCACCATTTCGCATACCTCCCGGCCTGATGTGTCCGAGTCACCTGGCCCCCTTCGCCCGATGTGGACGGCTTTCCCGTCCTCCCTGGCCGGTCGTGACTCCGGCGACTACTACGGGGCCTCCGTCGCCATAGGACTCGCGTCCCGTAGGCGATCCCACGTTCGTCCCTGTCTGTACGTTCTAGCGCGACACAGGCGTCCCACTCATCTCCTTGAATGTCCTCGCTGGACATCGCTCCATACCCCGGAGGTGCCCCGGCCAACAATCGAAGCCGAGGCAGAGTACGGCACCGGTTTCAGCTGTCATTTCCGGCGGATGGGAACTTGCATCTTCTGGAGATTGGGCTTCAAACAATCCAGTCTTCGCCATATCGCGCGGGCCGCCCAGCACACCGTCTCCGACAACTGAGCCCGGTCACTGGTTTCCTGACATGCTGTTGTCCCCTTCACCTTTCGGATCCAGGCAAGTCATCCGGCCCAGGAACCTCCTTCCGAGTTCCTCCCGGCTGAACCGGGGATACAAACAGGGCGCCTCGTGGCGCACATGGTGCGTTCGACGGCCCAGCGGAAGGCGCCCAGGCCGGTGCCGTGCGGTTGTCCCCGCTCCGCGATCACGGGCCGGATGCCGCGCTGCCGCAGGAGCCGGCGGTACTTGCCGTGGTCGTAGCCGCGGTCCGCGAAGAGCATGTCGGGGCGTCGTCGTGGCCGGTCCACGACTCCGGCCACTGGTGGGATCTTGTCCAGCAGCGGCAGGAGTTGGGTGACGTCGTTGCGGTTCCCGCCGGTCAGCGACACCGCGAGCGGGATGCCCTGTCCGTCGGTGAGGACGTGGTGCTTGCTGCCCGGCCGTGCGCGGTCGACCGGACTGGGCCCGCTTTTGGGCCCCTGCGTGCGGCCCGGACGTGGGATGAGTCGATCACCGCCCGCGACCAGTCCAGCTGGTTCTTCGACCGGAGCTTGTTCAGCAGCAGCTGGTGCAGCTTCTCCCAGACACCGGCCTCGTTCCAGGCCGCCAGGCGGCGCCAGCACGTCATGCCCGAGCCGAAGCCCAGCTCCTGGGGCAGGTACTCCCACTGGATCCCGGTATGCAACACGAACAGGATCCCGCGCAAGGCCTGCCGGTCCGGCACCCGCGGTCGGCCCTCGACCTGCTTCGGCGGCTCGGGCAGAAACGGTTCGATGAACGACCACAGTTCGTCCGACACGATCCACGGCCGCGACTGACGCTTCCCCATGACCACATCAACGAACGATCAAACAGACAAGCACATGATCAAACAGCTTTTGTTAGAGCCAGTTAAGCGTCCTGGGCCAACCCCATCGAGGCCCGCTTCGGGCCGCTACGGCAGTTCACGCTCGCCAACTCCCACCACCCCAACCACACCGTACAGACCCGGGCCCTGCACGCCTACCTGCGCTGGCGCGACGCCAACGCCCGCCACCGCGACGTCCTGGCCGCCGAACGCAAGGAACGCGCCCGCATCCGCTGGGGTGAGCGGCCGTTGAGGACGACGTGACCAGCCGTGAACGGTGCTCCCTGCGGACTCATGGATCCCGAGCCCGGTCAAGGCATCCCGTCAACCGCTCCGAAGTGGCTGCTATTACCAGGGCTCCCCTGTGGACGGGTCGAGGCCCGCCTCCAAACGCCGTTTCTGCTCACGCCAGTTGACGAAGGAGGGCTCTCCCGGAAGGACGACACTGATCGTCTCCTCCTGGAATTCCTCATCGGTGAGCAGTCTGCGCAGGAACTCCGCCATTCCGAAGGGGTGGACCTGGAAGTGGGGATTCGTGTGCCGCCCGCAAACGAGCACGGGCCATAGGTCGGGATCGTCGCCCGTGGTCAGCCAACAGTAGATGTCCGCGCCACCGGTGACGCCCCAAGCCAGTATGGAGTCCGGGTCCACGTCGAGGGCCGCCCTGCCGCCGCACATCTCCCAGGTGCCGCGGGCGTTCGCCGTCTCGTCCTTCAGCCCGGACCCGTCCGAGTAGGCATCGGGCCGCGGAACCGGCAGCAGTATGCCGATCGCCTCACTGAGCTCCCCTGCCCCGTACACCTCCATGAAGGCGACATAGTCGGCAGGAAACCGGGTCCCCCAGGTCTCTTCGAGCTCACTCCAGTCGATCCGCTCGTCCACGCCGTGCGTCGTCGACACGACCTGCGCGAGCGCCGCCATCCCGGGGGTTCCGCCCACGTCCACTCCTTCACGTACCTCTTCGAAAAGCCACAACCTACGCGATCACGCTCCCCACAGAAAGGAAAGGGCCGACGCCGGCACGAACCTTCGACCCGGCGAACCATCCGGGTCAGAGCAGTAGGGACCGATACGTCATGGTCGTCGCGGGCGCCTCTTCGACCACGTGGGCTCCGCCGGGATGCCCGTGACCGACGCCGGGGTCGAACCCGCGATCCGCGACCGGGCCCGACGCGACGAAGCCGTCGCATGCTGCCTCCGCCGGGCCGACAACCGGCGCATGGACCACCTGCGCGCACTCCGCGGAGCCTTCTGTCCCGACGAGGACGACGTCGAGGCCCGCTGCCTGATCACCTTCTCGCCGCGCATCGGCGACCACCTCGTCGCCGCGGACGACGGTCCGCGCAGTCGCGCCGAGGTCCTCGCCGCGGTCAGGAACCGGTTGCCGAGCCAGGCAACCGGCACAATCTCCGTATCGTCCCGATAAGATCCCTTTTGTGATTCAGTCAGGTAGGTTCCGGCGTCGCCATCGTCCGGACGATGGCCGGCGGGAAGCCGTGCTGCTGCTGTCACCGGTGCTGGTCACCGTCCTCATCGCCGGCCTGGCGGCTTCCACTCCGAGGGAGATCGCCTTCAGCCGCCTGCTGCCCGCGGCACCCGCCCTCGCCGCCGCGTTGTGGCCCGTGCTCCCGACGGTCCTGCTGGGGACGTTCTGTCTGCTGGTCATGATCGGCCTCAGTTTCGTCCACTCCGATCTGGGGACGCCGTACACGGCCGCCGCGATCGTCGCCGTCACCTTGGCGGCCGCGTACGCGAGTCATCTGCGGCTCCAGCGGGAGGAGACGCTCTTCCAGGTCCG
>NZ_JBITCL010000030.1:0-66845 GCF_044453165.1 Streptomyces sp. NPDC051740
ACCTTCCTGAGCACCGCCGAGCAGCAGGGCGTCAGCCCCGAACTGCTCTCCCCCTACTTCGCGTTGATGCGCCGCCGCCTGTCCGAGGGCAGCGGTGAGGAAGACCTGACGGGCGTGATCGACCTCCTCGTGCGCTGACCGGCCACTCGCCGGCCCAGTGGGGGTCGTGCCGGTCGGGGAGGAGGCCGGCATCCGAGGGACAGCACCAGGGGTGATGTCACGGGCGGGATTATCACGCCGTGATAAGTGCCGCCGTCGGCGACAGGATCTTCTGTGGTGCCGGCATGAGCGAGAAGGTAGGCTGTCTTCCGAAACCTAGACACATTGAGGCCCCCGCTTCGGCGGGGGCCTCAATGGTGTGCCGGTCGCGTCACGGGCGGGGTGGCCTCCGCCGTGAGCGGTCACGGGCTGTCGAGAGGCTCAGTACCTCCGCGGTTCCCTCGGGGACCGTCTTCGTCGGCTTCGAGCGGTCGGGGGAACTCCTGCGGCCCAGACGCTTCTCCTTCTTCTCCTGCTCGGCCTGGGCGACGGAGGCCTCGTAACGCTCCTGGTAGTCGTCGACGTCGAGACGGTCCGCGGGGTCGAGTGTGCCGATGGCCTCCAGGTGCTCGGTGACGCTGCGCGCGCCACTGATCATCGGGTTGAGGAGGTAGATGCCCTTGGCCTGGCGGAACACCAGCTTGGCGAGGATCAGGGCCTGTAGGCCCCGCCCCACCATGGAGCGGTGTACGTCCAGGGCTTCGGCCAGCTCCTCTTCGGTGACCAGGCAGCGCCCTCCCGGCTCCTGGGTCCCCAGGAGCCGGAAAAGCACTCGGTAGGCGATCCCCGGCATCGCGGGCATGTAGGCGAAGCCGTTGAAGGTGCCGTATGTCAGCTCCGGCGGCTCCGGGTTCGCAGACGCTGCAGTCCTCATCCTCACGCCTCCGGCTTCTTCTCCGTACGCTTACGCTTGCGCGTCCTCGACGATGGTTCGGGTAGTTTCGCACCTGGAAGGGCCATACCTCTGAACTCTTCCGGAACGCCGGGGTCGAGTACGAGCTCGTTGAGCAGGCTCAACTGTTCCACCTGGACCTTGACGCTCTTGGCCACCGACCCGCGGACGGGCTTCTCGATCAGTCGGTAGCCTCCGCGCAGGGTCACCGCCGGCTGGAGCTGGATCGACCCCTTCTTCGGGGAGTAGGCCAGCCCCAGCCTCTTCAGCTTGGACTGGGCCCGTGACACCTGGGCCGGGTCCATGTCCAGCTCGGCGGCGATCTCGGCCTGCTTGAGCTCGACGGCCCCTCCTACTTCCTGGCTTCCCATCATGTAGAGCAGCACGCACAGGGTCACGTTGTCGTCCCTGAAGTACCTGGCGGCCCAGCGCAGGAACTCCAGGCTGTCCTGGGCGAAGTACTTGCCGACGAAGTCGCCTGCGGTGACCGGGGGCTTGACCTGTGCCGTGTGCCCGACGGGCAGCTCGACGAGGTTCTTCCTGGGGCCGAGCGCGCCCGCGTACGGGCTGCTGGGGCTCGGCCCACGGGGCGGGGACGTGCCGGGGACCCGGCGGGGGTCCCCATGAGGCTGTGCGGACATGGCGCTACATGCTCCTCAAGATCGAAACCTAGACGCTGAGCACAGTAGTGATTGCGCAGATAGATAGCAACGACGCGACCTATCTGCGCGTTGCGTGCGTTAAATATGACTTCGGAGTCATGTTCGCGGCTGTTCCGCAAGCCCATCGCGAGATTGCGCAGATAAGTCGCAATGGATACGGGGCAACTTGACTTCACACACAACTTCCGCAGCCCCAAAATGACGTGGGAGTCATGTTCTGAGGCTCTGTCACCCCCTCTGACCTGCGGAAACGTGATCCTCTCTATTCTCTATAAGTGCAGGTCCGTGTCTACTCGCTCTCCTTGAGCCGATCCTGGGAGTCATGCAGTCGCCTTGACCGGGACCTCCAGCACTCCCTGCCCCTCTTGGGCCCGCACCACCGAAAGTCAGCCACGACGGTGCCGGCACCCGAACGATCAGGTGCGCGTGTGTCTCCGGCAACCCCGTTCCGGTCCCAGCCACGCTGCTCTGTTTTCAAGGGCCGCGACAGTACTGCGAGCGCATGAGGAGAATGAGGCGGTGAACCCTCGTGACCTCGAACTGACCCTCGCCGCCGCTCGTGCCGTCGGCCCCTGTCCGCCGGGGGAGGAGGCTGCCTGGACCGAGCAGGTCCGGGCCCGGGCCGTCCACCTCTACACCCTCGCCGACACGGTGGGGCAGGATCTCCAGCGCCTGGACGCCGCGAAGCAGTTCACGGCGACCCTGCTCTCCGTGCGCATCGAGTCCACGAGTACCCGCGGGCTCCTGGTCGTCCGCAACACCTCCGGCGAGTTGGAGCGCCTGCGGACCGACCGTGGGGATACGGACGCGGGCCGGGCGATGATCGAGCGTGCTCGGGCGCTGGTGGGGCACCGGCTGCGCGTGTACCGCCTCAATGAGCAGATGGCCTCCAACGCCAAGTTGCAGGTCCGCACTGTCGTCCACCTGGCCGACTACGGTGCGGACACCGACCCCGTGCACGAGCACAGCGCGAAGGAGAACGTGCTGGCCGCGGCCGAGGGTGACAAGGAGTCCGCCCGTCAGGCCTGGCTGGAGGCAGGACTGCCCGAAACCGGCTCGGTGACCGTGCGTCAGCTCGCCGAGGCCCTGGCTCAGCTGCCCGTCGCCGACATGCTGTAGCCCCGGCTGGGTATAGTGCGGGCAACCATCTCTTGCTCAGGCACCGGGGCCCCACCGATACGTCGGTGGGGCCCCGGTTTTCGTGCTCAGGCGACCTGTAGGTTCGGGCGGCCGTCTGCGGTGGGCGGGACAGCGGCGTAGGCGGGAAGTTTCAGGTTGGGCAGCTCGCCGGCCTTGATGTTCGAGATCGCGGCGCGGAAGGAGGCCTCCATGTCCTGGGAGCTGGCGTACTTCGCTGCCAGGGGGTGGAGGCGGTAGGAGTTGCCCTTGCCCCGGCTGCCTTCCTCGTTCTTGGGGCGCAGGACGATGTTCAGCTCGCACAGGGGGGCGATGAGGTTGCTGACGGCCTGGGGGGTGACCCGGTACTCACGGGCCATGTCCTTCTGGCGTACGGGAAGATGCCCGCCGAAGTCGGAGCGGTAGAGCAGGTACTGCAGGAACTTCACGGTGGCTCCGGAGACGGGCAGGGCCCAGATGCGTTCGGACACGACCGGTGACATGACTTCAGCCATCGGTTTCCCTTCTTCCTGCCGGGCGGCGCAGCGTCAGGTGGATGTGTATCACCCGGTGCGCCGCCCCATGTCGTAGGGCGGGTGCTGGGTGAGGTCGAGGTCCGGTTCTTCCTGCTGGGGATCCGGGCCGATCCCGTTGGGGAAGGCTTCGGGGTCGCGGTCGTGCTGGACGGCGATCTGTTCCAGGACGGCGTGCTGGGCGGTGCTGTTGCCTTGGAACCACAGGCGGACGTTCAGCTGGATCATGCCGTTGCCGAGCTGTTCGATCCACCGGTAGCCGACCAGGGCCTTGATCGCGCGGTTGACCGTGGAACGGGTGATGCGCTTGCCGTTCTTCTGGGCGGCGAGCTTGTTGAGGCCGTCGGTGATCTCCTGCTGTGTGTACGGGGTGACGCCGGTGCCGTGCTGCTGGCCACCGGCGACGTAGAGGAAGACGCACAGCTGGGACTTGGTGATGGAGTTGGCCACGGCGAGCTGGGCCAGGAGCTGGGTGAACCAGTTCGAGGCCAGGCTGTAGCCGGCGTCACCGGCCATGTCGTGGACGGCCGTGTGGTCGGGCTCGTACTCGAAGGTGACGTTCTTGAGCTTTCGGCGGCCACGAGGATCGGCGCTCTGCGTCGCTTCTCCCAGTTGTTCTCCGAGGACCTGGAGAAGGTCCTCGAAGCCCTCGTCGCCCGATGGAACGTCAGCGACGACGCGGGGTCTCGGTCGTGCCGGCGGATCAGGTGTCACAGGACCTCCCTTGATACTCAGGCGGTCCAGACACTAGCCCAAATATCAAGCAGTGGTTGTTTTTTGCGCCAACGGCCCACCGGGCGAGGGCCCTTGAGCGGCTCCACTCGTTCCTGCCGCTGAAAAGTCAAACACGGCTTGATTTTCTCGGCCGGTTTGCGCCGAGAGTCAAGCATTGGTTGATTTCCCGTGTCCCGATGGCAGCACATTCCGTTCGAATCGACCCGCTTCCCGACCGCGCTCCCGGAGGCAGGTCCACGTCGCTGACCTGCGACATCGTCATCCCTCCGGAGCTCCCGGAAGAATCAACCACAGCTTGAGTTTCCACCCCAAACGTGTCCGCCAGGTTGACATTCCGAGACCCCAAATGTGCTCCCCAGGACAACATGGGTTCGATAAAACCGCAGGTCAAAGGGTTAAAGCTCGGCGTCCCTCTTATCAAAGAGGCGCGCACCACCGAACGGCCCCGGTGTCTGTCCCTCGTCAGCCCGGTCCGCTGCCCATCCCTGACCGGCACCACCGAACGCCAACCCCATGGACGAGTGACATGACAGTCGACGGGTGGAAGCACCTGCACCGCCCACACCGCTCAGCCACGCTTGTTGTCTTGAAACGTCACGGGAGCAACCACCCGGGACTCGGCCCCGTTGGTGCTGTCCACTGCCCGCACCGTCCCACGGTCCCGCACGCGAAGCGAGCTCAGCCGGTCCGCTGTCGTCTTCACCGTGCAAGAGCCACTCCAGGAAAGCTCGCATCTTCGGAGTGGTGAACGTATGGCGTGGATTTCTAGCGTTCTGGTCGGCACTGCTCGCCGTGCCACACCTGTCCGGAGTCGCTGAAGGAGCACCTGTGGATCACATGGATCACAAGCCCGGAACGCCTGGAATGCACGAGATGAGTGACCCCGTGTCCGCCGTGGACACCGCGGGGGCTCTCTTCTTCACCGGATGGGCAGTGGCGATGTGGGCGGCTGTCGCCGTGCTCGCCTATGCGAACCGGGGACCGGTACGGCCCTGGTTGTACCGGACGGCGGTGGGGCTGATCGGCCTGGGAGTCGTCGGGCAGATCGGCCACTTCCAGGAGCACGTGGCGCAGGCGATCTACTGGATCGCCAACCCGTACTCCCCGGCCTGGATGACTCCGTGGGCGAACAGTTTCGCCCAGGGGATGGGTCAGGTCGACACGTCCAAGCCGGCGCTCGGCATGGAACTGCTCCACCTCATCGGCAACCTCATCTTCCTGGCCGGCCTGGTCGGCATCGTGCAGATCACGCGGCGGGTCAGCGGTGAGCTGAAGTCCCGGAAGTGGGCCAGGATGGGTGTGTGGATGCAGGGCATCCACGGTGTGGAGCACCTCGTGCTCACCGTCTCCGTGGCGCTGGGCGCCAGCCGGGCCATCGGTCTGTCCACCTGGTTCGGTGCGATCGAACCGGGGGTCGCGCTGTCGACGTACCGGGTGTGGTGGCACTTCGTCGCCAATCTCCTCGGAACGGCCATTCTGGGGCTCGCGATGTTCCACCTGTGGCGGGAGAAGCGCGTCGTCAAGGCGGCCTACCTTCTGGAGCCGGGCAACGGCCTCCCGCACGTGTCCGGCGAGAGGATCCGCGAGGACCTGCCTCAGGAGTCCGTGCTGGCAAGCAGGAAATGAGGGACGGCTGCGGCACGGCTGGGGTTATCACGGCGTGATAACCCCAGCCGTGCCGGCTCCTGAGCCGGTGTCGTCGGTACGGTGCCCACAGCCTCCACCCGGCATCTCCAGCACAGACCGTGAGGGGCCCTGCGGGAACAGGTGCCGTCACGGCCCCGGCAGCGGTCCACCACGACGGGGCCCGACGCCTTCGGTGGCGTCCACGCCGGACGGTCCGGACGGTCCCGTCGGCCACCGGCGGAACGGCTCGGTGGGGACGGTGGCGGGAGGGGCGCGGTTTCCGCGTTCCGTGACGGGACGTACCGGTCCGCGATCGTCTCCTGGCAGGTACGGCAGCGTCGGCCGGTCGACCAGAGCGTGCCGGTCTCGCAGTCCGGGTCGGCGCAGCCCCAGCGGGGCAGGGCCACACCGAGCAGCCAGCGTCCGGGATCGCGGATGTCCTCGACGAAGGTCGCGGCGAGCCGCTGCGTGAGACGGCTCCGCAGGCGTTCGACGCCCGCGCCCTCGTCGAGCTGCCGGGCGATCTCCCGCCCCAGCCGCCGCTGCACGTAGGTGTTCAGGTCCTTGAGCAGGAAACGTACGGGTTCCAGTACGGAGTGGAGCCGCGGGCTGAAGGTCAGCTGTGGCCCCGCGTAGGGCCTGGGCCCGGTGCGGACGGTGCGTACGGGGGAGGGACTCGTGTCACCCGCGCGCAGCGCGAGACGGCTGTGCGGTGCGACCGCGGTGGCTGCCTTCTTACCCACCTGTCTCTCGCCTACGGCGGGTGAGGTGCGGTCGGCGTCGTCATCGGGTCGGTCAGTTCTCCGGTCTTCCTTGTACGCGAGCGATCCCTCACCAGTCCGGGTACCTGAACGGTCATCAAGGGAGGCGGGGGTGCGCCCGTCGTGGACCCCGAACAGGTGCCGCCCGTGCTCCCCGGCCCGGCGGTGGACGGTGATCCAGCCCGACGCGTCCAACTGCTCGACGATGCGGGTGACGGCGCCCGTGGTGAGGGGCAGGCCCGCCCGGGGTCCCGAATGGTGGCGGAGGACTTCGGCGAGCACGCGGGAGGTCAGCGGGTGCTTCTGTGCGACGGCGTAGGCGATCACGGCGAAGGCGCGCAGCAGGCGTGGGCGGAGGCACTCGCTGGCGGTCACCGGCAGCCAGACGAATCGTTCCTTCGATGTCATGGGCCTGACCTGACGGCGGGCCGTCGTCCCGTATCCGCCGGGGAGGGATCTGCGCCGGCTCTCCGGTAACTCCACGAGGCCGTCGGGACCGGCCGCGCGGAGCTGGGCCAGGCCGCGTTGCACGGTCGACTCGGACAGCCGCAGGTAGGAGGCGAGCGTGGCGATCCCGGCAGTACATCCCTCGGGGCGCTGGGCCAGCGCCTTGACCTTCACGTAGACGCTGAGGGCGGCGTCCGAGTAGTGGGGCGACTCCACCAGCCGCATCGGGACCTTGACCCGTTGTCGTATGTACATGTGAGAAGGGGGCAGGGGGCCGTCGGGCAGCGGGGACCGGTCGGGTTCGCGGGGTGCGGAAAGTTGCCCAAAAGGGCGTGTACTCGTGGAGGCGGGCTGAGAGGGCTGGTCAATGCCGCGGCTTTGCTCCATCATGAGGACGTCTCCTGGTAGGGGGCATGACGAAGCCGTGGCATGGCTTCGAGGTTCGTCCGGAACCGAAGAGGGCCCTGGGGAGTGGCATCCCGACGGGCCTTCGCCCGTCGGGCAGACGGCTCGACGGGTGGCATCACACATGGCTGTGAGCCCAGTGGTGGCACACTGGGTTCAGCCCTTGGAACTCTTTTCGTGGCACTGTGGCGCCACGGCATCGTGGCGGTGAAACCGCGGACGGCCCGCCCGAAGGCGGGCCGTTGCTCGTTACGGCGCCGTGTCGACCATCCCGGTCGTCGCGGTGAAGGCCAGTTCCTCTCCCTGGAACGCGTTGACGCGGACCGTCTGGCGTCCGTCGCGCGTCGGTGCGGCCTCGGTGGTCTTGGCAGTCTCGGCAGCCGGAGCGGTCTCTATCCAGCAGGGTTCGTCGAACTCGACGTACTTCTTGAAGGTCGCGTCCATCGACGCCGGTGCCGCGCCGGCCGGGAACGGCCGCACGGCGTGCGCCACCTGGCGCACGGATTCCAGGAGCAGCATTCCGGGCACGTGGTCGACGGGGTGGTCGAAGAGCACCGGGTGTCCGGTGTCGACGCGCAGTTGCCAGCGGTGTTGCTGCTGGGTGGGCGACAGGACGATGTCCCGCAGCCGGTGGCGGTTCACCGCGGTCCGCTCGACCGGCCGGGGCGCCGCCGGCGCGTTCAGGAAGGCGCCGAAGTCGCCGGCCCGTCCGGCGCGCAGCCGCCGGTAGACGGCGGGGGAGTGGCAGCCGAAGTGCGTGTCCGCCACCGCGAGGAGGGCACCGCCGCGCACCGCCTCGATGTGCATGGACATCGACGCGGGGATCGACCGGAAGAAGCGGATGTCCGAGCACGTCACGTGCAGTTCGAGCTCGGCCGGGTTCAGCTCGAGGCCCATCGCGTCCATGTTGACCGAGTACTGGAAGCGGGACCAGCTCAGCTGGTGGCCCAGGGGGACGTCGTAGGCGACGTGGGCCAGCAGCGGGAACGTCTGGCGGACGGTCTCGCAGAGCAGCAGCGGGTCGTAGAGCCCGTTCTCGCACTCGTAGAAGCTGTGGCTGCGCGGCCACTGGGCGCTCACGGTGAACGAGTCCGGTCCCGCCTTCGTCCACTCCGTGAGGAACACCTCCGCCAGGGCTGCGCGGTGCACGTACTCCTTGGCGACGGTGGTGGTCAGGAGCGGTCTTGCAGCAGCAGGGTTCTCCGCAGTGATGAGCATGACTATCCCCCCGGAAGCAGCGTGAGTGGGCGCCTTCTGCCTACCGGCCGAAGGCGTTGCCCTGTAAAATAGGGGCGTTCGTTTTTTTTGTCGAGAGTGATCGAGGCACTGAAATGGCTGAGCCGAAGCAGGAACGGGCTGTGAAGACCCGGGAGACGATCCTGTACGCGGCTGCGGAGATCTTCGACGAGTGCGGTTACAGCGGGGCCAGCATCAGCAAGATCATGAACCGGGCCCAGGTGACCCAGGGCGGCATGTACTTCCACTTCAAGTCGAAGAGGAGCCTGGCGCAGGCCGTGATGGCCCACCAGCAGGATTTCGTGCACTTCTCCGTGGAGACGGCCGGCCTTCAGAAGCTGATCGACCTCACCTTCTTCCTCGCCCGCGAGCTGCAGACCAACGTGCTGTTCCGGGCCAGCGTGCGGCTCGCCGTCGAGCAGGGTGAGTTCGGGGCCCGTGACGACACGGCGTACCAGGAGTGGGTGAACGAGTTCCGCGAGTTGCTGCGGGAGGCCCGGAAACTGGGCGAGCTGCTGGCCGACGTCGACGAGGCGGAGTTCGCCAACGTGCTCGTCGGCGCCTACAGCGGCATCCAGGTGTTCTCCAACGTCTCCACCGAACGTGTCGATCTTCCGGAACGCCTCGTGTCGATGTGGCGTTACCTGCTTCCCGCCATCGCCACCCCGCAGGCCGGGGCAAAGCTCTCGTTCCCGGTGGACCCCCAGCGGCTGGCGGCATGAGACCTCTGCGCGTGGTGCTGACCGGCGCCACCGGGTTCATCGGCTCGGCGGTGCTCCGCGAACTCGCCGGGCACCGCACGGGGGAAGACGCCGGCCCGGGTGAACGCCTGGTCGTCCGGGCGGTCGGCAGACGGCGGCCGGAGGACGCCGGGTCGGCCGACGAG
Source organism: Streptomyces sp. NPDC051740 (assembly GCF_044453165.1). Classification (NCBI taxonomy): domain Bacteria; kingdom Bacillati; phylum Actinomycetota; class Actinomycetes; order Kitasatosporales; family Streptomycetaceae; genus Streptomyces; species Streptomyces sp. NPDC051740. Next base: position 9,339 of record NZ_JBITCL010000030.1, read on the forward strand.
TGGGTCCGGGCGGACATGGCGCAGCCCCGGACGCTGCGCGGCGTGTGCGAGGGGGCCGACGTACTCCTCCACATGGCCGCCGTCATCAGCCCGGACGAGTCCGAATGCGCCGCGGTCAACGTCGACGGGACGGCCGCTCTGATGCGGGAGGCGGCCCGGGGCGGTGTGAGGCGCGTCGTGCACCTGTCGACGGCGGCGGTGTACGGTCCTGGCCCGCACCGGGGGACCGGGGTGAACGAGGTCGTCCCCGCACCCGTGTCCCCGGCCAGTCGCACCCGGTTGGCGGGGGAGACCCACGCCCTGGCCGCGGGCGCCACCGTGCTGCGTCCGGGACTGGTGCTCGGCAGGGGGGACCGCTGGGTCGTGCCGCTGCTCGCCCAGTGCCTGCGCGCTGTTCCCGCGATGTGGGACGGCGGACGCGGCCGGGTGTCCGCCGTGGCCGTGGACGACCTGGCACGGCTCGTCGCCCACCTCGCGCTCGCTCCCGGGGCTGGCGGGCGGGCCGACGGACGCGGTGGCATCTGGCACGCGAGCCATCCCCGGCCGGTGCGCGTGGGGGACCTGCTGCGCACCCTGGCACGGTACGACGTGCTGCCCGCCGTGACGGCGGAGCTGCCCTTGAAGGAGTGCCTGGAGCGGCTGAGGGCCGCGCGGATTCCCGTGAGCGAGCGTCAGTTCGCCCTGGTCGCCACCGACCACTGGTACCGGAGCGACGAGATCTGGCGGGTCGCCGGATACTCCCCGGAGCCGTCGCCGCTGGCGTGGGTGGAGGACGCCGCTCCGTGGTACCGGTCGGTGGTGGGCGTGGGGGTGGGTGGCTGAGGAGGGGTCGGGGACGCGTGGCGACGATGGTTTCGGTGCGTACGGGTCCGTCGAAGACGCCGTCGAAGTCGACCTCGGTGAGGGCCTGGCGTAGGTCGCGTTCGAAGTCGTCCTTGCGTTCGCCCAGTTGGGCGGGAGGGACGTAAAGCGCACCTCCTTCACAGCTCGAACGTCAACGGTCGCGATCCGCTGCTCCCCAACGACTGCGCCCCCGATCCGGCCGGGGACATTCGGGCCGCCGGGCAGGGGCTCTATGGGGCGCGCTCCAGCTCCCAGAGCAGTTCGTCCAGGCCCACGGCCCGGAAGGAGCTGAGGCGGCGGACCATCTGGGAGGCGAGGACGGTCGGCAGGAGTGGGTGACCGTACGGGATCGGTCCGTCCGGCCGCTTCACGACCTGTACGCCCTGGTCGCCGTAGCCGTAGGCGACGCCGTTCACGCCGTACAGGGGGGCGCTCCGCGTCAGGAGCACCGTCGGTTCGTGGGTGAGGTGCGGGCACAGCTCGGCGGTGGCGGACGCGTGCCGGGGGCACACCGGCGGCTGGTTCGTGAGGATCATCGGGTCGTCCGGGTCCACCGTGCCGGGGCCGGCGAGGAAGATGTAGCCGAGCGGGGTCCGTGCGGGCTCGGCGCAGACCTGGCAGCGCAGCGCCTGCATCGTGCCCCGCTGCCGGAGTGGGTGCATCATCCGCCACTGCGGCCGCCCCGTCGGTTTCCCGAGATCGTCGACCTCGCCGAAGGAGCAGCGGGCCCACAGCACGCCGTGCAGGTCCCGGTCCCGGGGGTCCTCGTCGACGTAGCCCAGCCGGTAGCGGCCCGGCCCTGTCGGGGACAACATCAGGTTGTCGGGGGCGGCTTCCTCCCCTTCGCGCTGGACGACGAAGGGGACCAGGGGCGGTTCGGGGCGCACGGTGTTCTTTCTCGTACGGGGCGGGGCAGTACGGACGGTGTCCACTGAGGTGCGGGGTGGGGTGAAGCTCCGGCCGGCGCCGGGGGTGGTCACGGTCGGCCTCCGGGGACGGCGAGGTTGCACCAGGTAGTGGTTCCGTCGTCGCTGCTCCCCCAGGTGCCGCCGTGAGCGGTGGCGAGGTGGTCGACGAGGAAGAGGCCACGGCCGTGCTCGGCGTCGTCGTCGGCGGCACGGACGACCGGCCGGCCGGGTGTCCCGCCGTGCACGGCCAGGCGCAGGAAGCCGGCGCGGACCGTCATGGTGAAGGTGATGCGCGAACCGTCGCCGTGCTGGATGGCGTTGGTGACCAGCTCGGAGACGATGAGCTGGGCGTCGTCGACCAGCGGTCCCAGGCCGCAGTACCGCAGTCGGGCCGCGGTCACCCGCCGGGCCATCCGCACGCGGAGGGCGTCCTGTTCGGGGATGCCGTCCCCGGCCCGGGGCGGGCGGACCTCGAAGGACACGCTCACCCGGTCATCGGTCAGGCGTGAACGCTCGGGTCGGCGCTCACGACAGAGGTCGTCTGCCGTCGTGGCGGTGTCTCTTCTCAGTGATGGTGCGCTGGTCACCCCTGCTCCCAAGGGCCGAGATCGGTGCTTGACTCGTAAGAGGTAACCGCGTGATCACTGTCCGTGTGTACCGTTGAGGGCAGGTGGGACCGTGAACACCGTGAACGCCATGGAGCTGTCGGGAGTTGAGGGCATGGCCACGAGAAAACGCACGCCCAACCCTGCCTTGGACAGGCTGCTTGAACAGGCCCGATGGACGCGCACGCAACTTGCCCAGCAGGTGAACAGGCTCGGCCCGCAGGCTGGGCTGCATCTTTCGTACGACCGAACGGCAGTCGCCCACTGGATCGCCGGCACCCCGCCGAAACCCGAGGTCAGGCCGTTGATCCTGGAGGCGCTGTCCGCTCGCTTGGGACGGCCGGTCACTCACGCGGAGGCCGGCCTGCAACCCGCCGTATCCACTGACGGCTCACAACCAGTGGACACTGTTGAGGAGTTGATCGACCTAGGAAGGGCGGACATGGACCCGTCCCGTCGCGGCGTCCTGGCCGCCACTCTGTTCTCCGCAGCGCTCTCCGTACCCGCGTTCCAGCACACGGCGCGGGCGGCCGGTGACCCGGTCACCCCGGGCAAGGCCACCACCCGCATCGGCGCATCCCAAGTCGCGTCGGTACGGTCCATGACGGAGCGCATCGCCGACATCCTCGACGAGTTCGGCGCCGGCCACGCCCGGCCCATGGCGGCCGCGTTCCTCGTCAACACCGTAGGCCCGTGGCTCAAGGCGCAGGCATCCGCACCGGTGAAGCAGGACATGCTCGCCGCCGCGTCGGACCTGACGTACCTCACCGGGTGGATGGCCATGTACGAGAAGGCCCATGGCCTGGGCCAGAAGTACTACGTCCAAGCGCTCAAGCTGGCTGATGAGGCGCAGGATCACGTCACGTACTGCCGCACGCTGCGCGGCATGTCGCTCCAGGCGTCGAACCTGCGGCACGGACGGACGGCGCTGGAGCTGGCGGACTCCGCGGCCGAGGCCGCGCCGTCGGCCGGGCCACGTCTGGTGGCGTTCCTGCGGGGACAGCAGGCCCACGCGGCGAGCATGGTCGGGGACCGTCGCCAGGCCCACACCCGGCTTCGCGAAGCCGAGACGGCGCTCGCGAAGGCCGACAACCGGCGCGACGCGATCGGCGGCTACGACCGGACCGCCTACCTCTTCCACGTCTCCCACGTGCTGCTGGAGGAGAACGACCTGCCCGGCAGCATCAGCGCCCTGCAGCAGTCCATCAGGGTGCAGCCGGCCAACGAACGGCAGGGCCGCGTCCACGCCTACGCGCTTCTGGCGCAGCGGCAGCTCCGGTACGGGCACGTCGAGGCGTCGTGTGAGTCGTGGGGCCGGTTCCTCGACGAGTACGAGCACGTGTCGTCCGTCCGGGGAGACGACCACTTCACCACGATGCGCAAGGAACTCACGCCGTACGCCAAGACGCGCGCGGTACGGGGACTGTCCGGCCGGGTGCGCGAGGTCGCGGTGGCCAAGGCCTGAAAAACGCGGGGCGCCTCCAGACCCGTTCTGATCTCGGTATTTACGAGGCGGTCTGAGTGGTCCGCCACTCTTGGGTCACAACGGGGCGCCCCCTGGGGCGGTAGCCGGGGTCTGCGTGTAGCAGGCCATCCAGGGGTTGGCGGCCAGCAGCTCCGCGCGCAGCCGGGTGTCTTCCGCCGCGTCGGCAGCGGTCTGTTCGACGTCGGTGTCCTCGCCGGCCAGGGCCGTCCCTGCCGCCCGGCGGGCCCGGCGGCGCTGCGCCTCCGGCTCCAGGATCTCGCGCTCCCTCGTTGTGTCGTCGTCCTCCTGTGTCGGAGACCGGCCGGAGAGGCTGGCCGCGAGGGCGGCGAAGGCGGCTGCGGCTTCGTCAGTGCACCGCTGGCACACGCCGCCTGCGGGGGCGGTTCCAGGGAGTGGGCGGCCGCAGTCAACGCATTCGGGTGCCGGGGCCTTCGGGTCGCCGCTCCTGCCCGTGGGCGGGGTTTCCCCGGTGAGGCGGGCCGCCCGGCGGGCCTTTCGGCGCTCCGAGCAGGCCCGGCAGTCCTCGCCGGTGTCGATCATGACGCCGTCCTCGCACGACGGGTCCGGGCAGTACGGCGTCGGGGCGATCAGCTCCAGGGCGACACCGACCGCCGACCGCAGCTCGCCGTCGTGGAGAACCGGCTCGTACCCGTAGGCCACCCACCGGCGGGCGATCCGCTCCCGCAGCTGGTTCACCGTGCGGGACTCCAGGGCCTCCAGGACGGCCGCTCGGTTCCGCTGCGGGATGTGCCCGTACGGCAGCTTGGCGACCAACAGTTGCGGCAGCAGGGCTTCTACGGCGTGTACCGCCGCCGTCTGCTCCCGGGTCAGCCTTGTGCCGTCGGCCGCGCCCCGCTGACCCGGCACGCCGGCTTCTCCGCCTTTCCCCGACGACGAGCCCGCCTTGCCCGACGCGGCGGAGCCGCTACGCCCGTCCCGCGCGCTACCACCTGAGGTTGAAGTGCTGCGCACGCCACCGGCGCTACGCGCCGAAGGCGCTGCTTCTCCCGTTCTTTCTTCAATACCTTCTCCTATGTCTTTTACCGCCGCACCGGTGCGGCCAGGGGTAGCCGCACCCATGCGGCCAGGGGTAGCCGCACCGGTGCGGTCACCCCCCGAGCCGTGGGTTTCCCGGCCACCGGCCTTTCTGGCGGCCCGCTCTGCCGCACGCTGGGCGGCCCGCTCATCCCAGATGTGGTGGTCCAGGAGTTCGTACTCGCTGGGCAGTATCCGGCGTGGGTTGGTGGGGTCGGGCTGCCGGTGGACGCGGAGCAGGCCGCGCGCCTCCAGGCGCTTGGCCGCGCGGTCGAGGGTGTCCAGCGACTTCCCGATGCACTCCGCCAGGCGCTTCCTGGTGGGCACCCACGGCGGGATGTTGTTCGGATCCAGATCCGTCGTCTCCGGAGACTCCCGGGTCTCCGCGTCGACGAACGAGCCGATGGCCGCGTACAGGGCTTTGTCGACGGGGTCCACGCTGCCGTCGCGGGCGAGTTCGGCGTCGAACTTCACCCAGTCCACGGCAGCGCCCCGGCGGGTGGCGCGAGGGAAGAACGTGGTGCTCACCGGGTGCCTCCTGCGAGGACCGGGAGCGCGGAGGCGCGGCGTGCGGTGCGCGGATCCGGCATGACGGCCCCACGGTGCCGAGTGCTCGCGCTGCCTCCCGCGCGACCAGCGTGGGCAGCGCGGGTCCTTGTACGTGCGATGGCATCGAACCAGCCTGGAATGTTCACGCCTGAGGCCCTCGACCAGCCAGGCAGAGGGATGACGTCCGTCGTGTTGTGGGCGGCCGTTTCACGGCGACCGCACTGGTGGTGCAGCACTTCGGGTATACCTTTCCACCCGATGCGCCCTCGTTGTTCCTGATGCGTCGACGAGTCCGCTAGCGCTTCGGCGCGTAACTCTCGTACGATCGGGAGCACTGACGGCTCCGGATCCTTTTGATCAGGAGCACTGACGGCTCCGGGTCTTCTCGGCCAGGAGCACCGACAGCGTCGGGTTTGTTGGGCCCGGTCCCTTTGTCCGCCAAGATCTCGGGGGCCGGGCTTTTTGTTGTCTGAAGGTGACCTTACCGCGTTGATTACGGAGCGGTACCTTCCATCACGCAATGTAATTATCAGTCGATATGACGGTCCCTCACCGTCAGCCGGGTCGTGGACGCGGCATCGTTGTCGCCGGGCGGGCAGGATCGCTGAACGCCTTGTGGAGCGCCGGTAAGACCAGGATGGAAGTCCCGACTCAGCTCGATGACGAGGTTTCAGTAGTCGTGGGCGGTGCTGGGATTTCCAGGCCGGGAGGCTCCGCCGACACCCCCGTCAGTGTGAGCTTCCAGACGGTGCGCAGTCGTGCGACGGTGTTCCCGATTTCCGACTCGTCCTCGGCACTGCCGCGCAGGTACACCTCCGCTCCGTCGGTCAGGTGCTCGACCAGCGTCATCACGTCGGCGGCCGGGGCGCTCTCCCGGAGCTGACCGGACGCGTGCGCCTCGTCGAGGAGCTTGCGCACGGCCGGCAGCCAGGCCTGTGACCAGGAGGTCGAGTCCGGGCGTTCCCTGCTCAGCCGGATGGCGGCACGGACCGAGGCCTTCTCCTCCATGAGCCGGGCCAGTCCGAGGGTGAGGCCGACCACCTGGCACAGCGCCGGGCGGTCCGCGTAGGCATGGCCGTCCAGTGCGGCGAGTGTCACGGACCGCCCCTCCGCCTGTACGGCGTCGGCCAGTTCCTGCTTGGTCCGGAAGTGGAAGGTCAGGGCCCCGACCGACATGCCGGCCAGCTGGCTGATGCGGGACAGCGACGTGCCGTCGTAACCGGCGCGGGCGAACTCCGCGGAGGCCGCCGTGATCACGGCCGCGCGGGTGCGCAGGGCCCTCTCCTGTCTCACCATGTCGCCTCCTCGGGCATGTGACGGGGCATCGGGCGCGGGCGGAAGGCCGGCGGTCCCGCGTGCGGTGGCGGTCTTCTCCGTGTGACGGACAGTCGTCGTGACGGACCCCTGCCCGGCGGCACGAGGGCCGGCGGGCAGGGGTCCGGCGGGCAGGGGGCCGGTGGGCGAACAGCCCGGTCAGAGGGCGGTTCGGGGGGCGGCGGGACGGCCAACTTGGCGAAGTGCATTCGTCAACTCCCCGGAGTCGAGAAAAAAAGAGGTTGTTCGCTATTATTTTAGCGCGGTCGACAGCCGCGGACCGATCCAGGGGAGGGAACTTGCCATGGCTGGACGAGCGCTGACGCACGCGAACACCTCGATACCGGTCTTCACCGAGCAGATCTTCGAGTGCCTGCCGCGTGCCGATCAGCGCCGGTGGGCCCACGCCTATGTGCGGGCGCTGCTCACCACCCCGGGCAAGAAGTCGGTCCGGCGCCTCGCCGCGACGGTCTCGGCCTCGTCGGCCACCTCCCAGTCGCTCCACCAGTTCGTCAACGCGAGTCCCTGGGAATGGCACCCGGTCCGCACGGAGCTGGCCAGATGGGTGGAGCGGCAGGCGCCCCCCATGGCCTGGGTGGTCGACCAGGCCGTACTGCGCAAACGGGGGGAGCACTCCTGCGGGGTGCACCGCCGGTTCCTGCCCTCCACCGGACGGTCGGTCACCTGCCAGGTCGGCGTCGGCGCCTTCCTCGCCTCGGCGGGGGCGGTCGCGCCGGTCGACTGGCGTCTGCTGCTGCCGGGTTCCTGGGCCAAGGACCCCGAACGCCGCCGGCGCGCCCGCATCCCGTCCGACGCCGGACTGCGCACGGCGGAACAGCACGCCCTCGACCTGATCGACTCCCTCGCCACCAGCGCCGGGAGCACCCCGCTGCCGGTCGTCTGCAGCCTGGACCCGGCCGCCGGTTTCGGCGTCAGGACCCTGCTGCACGGGCTCGCCCTGCGCGGGCGGGACTTCGTCGTCCCGGTGCCCGGCAACCTGCACGTGATGGTCGGCCGGCACCTGCGGACGCAGCGTCCCCGCAGCGGTGACGGCTACGGCCTGGTCCTCACGGCGGACAACCTCCTGGGGGCGGGCGGCGGCATGCCGGACCGCGTCGAGACGGTGACCCGCCGGGACGGCGACGGCCGCCCCGTGACGGTCGTCTCCAGCTTCGTCCACCTGCCCGGTCAGGGTTCCTCGGGTGCCCACGCCCACCGCACCTACCGGCTGCTGGCCGTCCGGTCCGACAGCGAACGCCGCCCGCTCCAGTTCTGGCTGACCAGCCTCATCCACGCCCGTACGGAATCCGTGCTGGCGCTCGCGCAGTTGCTGCCGCGGGTGGGGGAGGCCGTGCGCGAGATGAAGGACGGCTTCGGACTGCTCGACTTCGAGGGCCGGTCGTATCCGGGCTGGCACCACCACATGACCCTCGTCTCGGCGGCCTACGCCTACGACCGGTTCACCCGGCAGGCCGCCCCCGCGGTGCCCGAACGCCACCTCCTGGCGGCGGTGTGAACGCCGCCGCCCATCCCCGCGGTGACGGAACGCCACCGCGGACCACCCCCGGAACCGCCGAAAGGCCCTCCCTACCGGTGTGATCAGATGCTGAGACATACGTATGAGGGGCAGGACTGCAACCTCGCCCGAACGCTCGAGGTGATCGGAGAGCGCTGGACGCTCCTGATCGTCCGTACGGCGCTGCTCGGCAGCAGCCGCTTCGAAGGCTTCCTGGAGAACCTCGACATCGCCAGGAACGTCCTGACCAACCGCCTGACCCGGCTGGTCGAGCACGGGGTCATGGAGCGCGTCCCCTACCAGGACAAGCCCGTCCGGTACGAGTACCGGCTCACCCCCGCGGGCAAGGACCTCACCTGTGCCGTCCTCGCCCTGATGCAGTGGGGCGACCGCAATCTGCCGCACGAGCTGGGACCGCCCCGCCGCGCGGACCACGTCGGCTGCGAGAGCCCCGTCCGCGCGGAGCTGCGCTGCGCGCAGTGCGGCCGTGCCGTGCACGACGAGGAGGTCCAGGTACGCCGCATCCGCTGAACGCCGCGCAGGGCATGGTCGAAGATGCCCGGCGCGGGCCGGACCGCCCACGATGGCCCCCCGGCCGCCGGAACGGGGCGGCGCTCGTAGGAGGAGGCACGCACATGCCCGTACTGGGAGCCCTGCGCAGGCTGGTCATGGCCCCGTCGCTGGAGGAGGTGAGCTTCTCCGGCCGGGGTTTCGCGGTGCGGGACGACGAGCGGGCCCGGAGGCTGGAGGCCGTTCCGCAGGCCGTCGTCACCGGCTTCGAATGGGGCATCGAGGACCGCGACCTCGCGACCACCGAACGCCGCCTGAGCCTGGTCGACCCCGAGCAGCGGGGCTTCGCCTACGAGGGCGCCACCATGGCGTGCGCCGTCCGCGACGCGATGGGCCGCTCCGGCCACCGCACCCGCGACCTGCTCACCGGCGGCGGCAGGCCGCACATCTTCCTGAACTACATCGGCATCGGCTTCGCCATGGCCAAGCTGCCGCGCCCCCTGTGGAAGAAGCTCGTCCCCGACCTGTCCGGGCCCGCGTTCTACCCGCAGATGAGCTGGCTGTGCGTCGACGGCTACGGCTTCGACCGCGCCTACTTCGACACCGACACCTGGGTGACCCGCCAGCGGCTGGACGACCCGTACGCCTGGGAGGGCGACCCCGCCTACTGGCGCCGCGCCTTCGACCAGGGGGTCGGCCGCGCCCTGTGGTTCATCCACGGCGGTCACGCCGGGCACGTCACCGCGGCCGTCCGGGCGTTCGCCGGGGACCGGCAGGCGGACCTGTGGAGCGGCGTCGGTCTCGCCGCGACCTTCGCCGGCGGGAGCACTCCGGCCGAACTGGCCCTGCTGCGCGAGGAGGCGGGCTCCGACCGCGGGCACCTGGCGCAGGGGGCGGTGTTCGCCGCGAAGGCCCGCCACCACGCGGGGTTCGTGCCCGAACACACCGAGGCCGCCGTCGAGGCGTTCACCGGACTGTCCGCCGAGGCCGCCGCCCTGCTCGCCGACGACTGCGCCCCGGCCGCCGTCCGCAGCGCCACCGCACCCGCCTACGAGGGCTGGCGCGCGGGGGTGCGTGAACGGCTCGCCGCCCTCTCCGCCGTTGAGCACATATGAAGTAGACGCGCGGTCCCGCCCCCTGGCTCAATTTGATTTGCTGGCGAAATTCCAGGGAGCTGAGAGGGGCGGGTCATCACCGTGGCCACTGGGTTTGGAGCTATTCGACGCAAGCTGTTCACACCTCCTGTTTCGGAAACGACCATGGAGGTGCGTGGATTTCACGTGAAGAACGAGGAAGCCAAGGCACGGCTGGAGAGAATAGGCGAGACATTCCTCCAGGGCTACGCCTACGCGATGGAGGCGGCCTCGGCCGACGAGACCGAGGCGATGCTGGAGACCGTCCCCCGGGACGTGCGGGGCTTCGCCTACGAGGGCGCCGGCATGGGCGCCGTGGTCCACGACGCGCTCCCGGGCCACAACGGCCGCCTGGCAGGTCTGCTGGCCGGCCGGGGACGGCACCACGACTACATGATCTACGTCGGCATCGGCTGGGCGATGGCGCGGCTGCCCAAGCCGCTGTGGCCCGACATCAGCGCCACCGACCCCCTGCTGCGCTGGCTGGCCCTGGACGGGTACGGCTTCCACCAGGCGTACTTCAAGACGGACTCCTACGTCCGCACGCCCGAGGTCCAGCACCCCTTCCGCTGGCGCGGCGGGCACAACCACTACACGCCGAACGCCATCGACCAGGGCATCGGCCGCGCCCTGTGGTTCGTCGGGGGCACCGACCCCGAGGTCGTCACCGGCCTGATCCGCGCCTACCCCGAGCACCGCCACGGCGACCTGTACGCGGGCGCCGGACTCGCCTGCACCTACGCGGGCGGGGTGGACGAGGCCGAGCTGCGGAGCTTCGCCGAGGGGGCCGGCGAACACCGCTGGGCGCTGGCGCAGGGCTCCGCGTTCGCCGTCGAGGCGCGCGTCAAGGCGGACACCGTCATCGAGCACACCCACCTCGCGGCCCGCGTCGTGTGCGGTACGACGGCCGAGCGGGCCGCCCGTGTGTGCCGGGAGCTCAGGCCGCGTACGGCGGACCCGCGGGCCGCCTCTCCGGCCTACGAGACATGGCGGCGTGACGTCTCCGCCGAACTTTCTTCTCTTTCGCTGCTCCGGAAAGGTGCCGACCTGTGACGGTCACAAAGAACTGGGTGCGCAGGAATTCACCGGGAATTGTCGCCCTCGCGCTGATGGTGGGAACTTTCTACGCGGTGCGGCTTCCCGAGTCGTCGGCCTCCGAGGTCGACGCACTCGCGAAGAACTTCGCATTCGAGCCGATGTCCATATCCATGCCCGCCGGATTCGAGAAGCAGGAGGTCCGCAAGGTCAACAAGGCCTTCAAGCACATCGACGCGTGGATCTCCTCGGTCGGCGCGGGCATCGCCCTCAACGACCTCGACCGCGACGGGCTGCCGAACGACCTGTGCGTCAGCGACCCGCGCATCGACCAGGCGGTGGTCACCCCCGCGCCGACACGGGGGGACGCCTACGCGGCGTTCGCGCTCGACCCGGCGCCGCTCGGCGTCAGCACGACCATGGCGCCGATGGGCTGTGTGCCCGGCGACTACAACGAGGACGGCGCGATGGACCTCCTCGTCTACTACTGGGGCCGCACCCCCGTCATCTTCGAGAACGAGGGCGCCAAGGGCGCGCCGCTGACGGCGGACTCCTTCCGGCCCACCGAGCTGCTGCCCGGCAAGCCCGGCGCGAAGTACACCGGGCCGCTGTGGAACTCCAACACCGCCGCCGTCGCCGACTTCGACGGTGACGGCCACGACGACATCTACGTCGGCAACTACTTCCCCGACAGCCCCGTCCTGGACCCCTCCAAGGACGGCGGCGTCACCATGAACGACTCCCTCTCGCAGGCCCGCAACGGCGGCGGCGGCCACTTCTTCCGCTGGACGCCGGACGGGTACGAGAAGACCGACGACGCCATCCCGCAGGGCCTGGACAAGGGCTGGTCGCTCGGCGCCTCGGCCGCCGACCTCGACGGCGACCGGCTGCCGGAGGTGTACCTCGCCCACGACTTCGGCACCTCGGCCCTGCTGCACAACGTCTCCCGCCCCGGCGAGATCGAGTTCCGCGAGGTCAAGGCCGAGCACTCCGGCACCGTCCCCAAGTCCAAGGAACTGGGCCGCAGTTCGTTCAAGGGCATGGGTGTCGACTTCGGCGACCTGAACCACGACGGCCTGTACGACATGTTCGTCAGCAACATCACGACGTCGTTCGGCATCCAGGAGTCCAACTTCGCCTTCGTCAACCGGGCCGACAGCAAGGCCGAGCTGCGGGGCAGCTTCCTGGAGGGCGACGCCCCCTACGAGGACGAGTCCGCCCCCCTCGGGCTCGCCTGGTCCGGCTGGGGCTGGGACGTGAAGATGGGCGACTTCGACAACGACGGGAACCTGGAGATCACCCAGGCCCTCGGCTTCGTCAAGGGCAAGCACAACCGCTGGCCGCAGCTCCAGGAGCTGGCCACCGCCAACGACGCCCTGGTCGCCAACCCGCAGTGGTGGCCCAACGTCGAGGTCGGCGACGACCTGGCCGGCAGCCAGCGGATGCGGTTCTTCGCCAAGGACCAGGAGACCGGCCGGTACGCCAACCTCTCCCAGGAGCTCGGCATCGGCGAGCCCGTCCCGACCCGCGGCATCGCCACCGCCGACGTGGACGGCGACGGCCGCCTCGACATGGCCGTCGCCCGCCAGTGGGACGAGCCGGCCTTCTTCCGCAACGTCAGCGAGAACACCGGTTCCGCCATGGAGCTGGAGCTGACCCACCCCGACGGCGCGCCCGTGGTCGGCGCCGAGGTCTGTGTCGAACTGCCCGACGGCACCATGCGCGTCGCCCGTCTCGACGGCGGGGGCGGCCACTCCGGCAAGCGCAGCACCGACGTGCACATCGGCCTGGGCAAGGGCGTCCAGGGACCGCTGCCCACCGTGCTGACCTGGCGCGACCGCAACGGCGACGTCCACGAGCAGAAGCTGCGGCTGGAGCCCGGCCGGCACGGCTTCGAGCTCGGCACCCAGGCCAAGGAGAAGTGATCATGTCCCCGTCCCAGACCGCCACCCCGCGCCACAGCACGAAGGTCGTCACGGCGCTGCGGAGATTCGCCATCTCGATCTCCGTGCTCAACGTCTTCGGCTACACCGTGCTCGGCTTCGAGCAGCCCTGGACCTGGCCCTTCATCGCCCTGGCCGTCGCCTACACGCTGGAGATCGCCCTGGAGGCGATCGGCGCCCGGGCCGAGGGCCGCGCCCCCCGCTTCCAGGGCAACGGCCTCAAGGGCCTGATGGAGTTCCTGCTCCCGGCCCACATCACCGCGCTCGCGGTGAACATGCTCTCCTACGTCAACGACGTCATCTGGGTCATGCTCTTCGGCGTCATCGTCGCCGTCGGCACCAAGTGGGTGCTCAGGGCCCCGCTCAAGGGCCGTATGCGGCATGTCATGAACCCATCGAACTTCGGGATCGCCGTCATCCTGCTGCTGTTCCCGTGGGCCTCCATCGCACCGCCGTACCAGTTCACCGAGTACCTCGACGGCGGCTTCGACTGGCTCGTCCCGGCGATCATCATCACCCTCGGCACGATGCTCAACGCCAAGCTCACCGAGCGCATGTGGCTCATCCTCGCCTGGGTCGGCGGCTTCGCCCTCCAGGCCGTCGTACGCGGCCTGGTGTTCGGCACCTCCATCCCGGCGGCCCTGGCGATGATGACCGGTGTCGCGTTCGTGCTCTTCACCAACTACATGATCACGGACCCCGGTACGACCCCGTCCTCCAAGTGGGGCCAGATCGCCTTCGGCGGCGGGGTCGCCGCCATGTACGGCGTCCTGACCGCGATGAGCGTGGCCTACGGCCTCTTCTTCGCCACCGCGCTCGTCTGCGCCATCCGGGGTGCCTTCCTGTGGACCGCGGACATCGTGGCCAAGCGGCGCGCCGAGGAGGCCCTGGCGCTGGCCGCCGTCGGACAGACCGTCGGACAGACCGTGGAGAAGACCGTGGACCGGGACGACGCGCCCGGGCGGACCACGGACCGGAACACCGAGCCCGCCCCGGCGTGCGACTGCCCGGCGGACGCCTGCGGCTGCCCGCCCGCGGCCTCGGAGCCGACTCGGAAGGTGCCGGTGACCGCATGAGCAGCAGAATCGCCATCGTCGGGATAGCGTGCCGCTACCCCGACGCCAACTCCCCCCAGGAACTGTGGGACAACGCCGTCGCCGGACGGCGTGCCTTCCGCCGGCTGCCCGACGTCCGGATGAACCTGGACGACTACTGGGACGCCGACCCGTCCACCCCCGACACCTTCTACGCGCGCAACGCCGCCGTCATCGAGGGCTACGCGTTCGACCGGGTCGCCCACCGCATCGCGGGCAGCACCTTCCGCTCGACGGACATGACGCACTGGCTCGCCCTCGACACCGCCGGACGGGCCCTGGCCGACGCCGGGTTCCCCGGCGGCGAGGGGCTGCCGCGCGAACGCACCGGAGTGGTGGTGGGCAACACGCTCACCGGCGAGTTCTCCCGCGCGAACGTCATGCGGCTGCGCTGGCCCTACGTACGGCGCGTGATGGCCTCCGCCCTCGCCGGGCAGGACGGCTGGGACGACGCCCGCATCGCGGACTTCCTCGCCGAGGTCGAGACCTCGTACAAGGAACCGTTCCCGGCCGTCGACGAGGACTCGCTCGCCGGCGGGCTCGCCAACACCATCGCGGGCCGCATCTGCAACCACTTCGACCTGGGCGGCGGCGGGTACACCGTCGACGGGGCGTGCTCCTCCTCCCTGCTGTCGGTCACCACGGCCGGCACCGCGCTCCTCTCCGGCGACATCGACGTCGGTGTCGCCGGCGGCGTGGACCTGTCGATCGACCCGTTCGAGATCATCGGCTTCGCGAAGACGGGCGCCCTCGCCAAGGGCGAGATGAGGCTCTACGACCGCGGCTCCAACGGCTTCTGGCCGGGGGAGGGCTGCGGGATCGTCGTCATGATGCGCGAGGAGGACGCCCTCGCGGCGGGCCACCGCATCTACGCCACCATCGCGGGCTGGGGCGTCTCCTCGGACGGACAGGGCGGGATCACCCGCCCCGAGGTCAGCGGCTACCGGCTGGCCCTGCGCCGCGCCTACGAACGGGCCGGCTTCGGCATCGAGACGGTCCGCCTCTTCGAGGGCCACGGCACCGGGACCCCCGTCGGCGACACCACCGAGCTCACCGCGCTCACCGAGGAACGCGCCGCGGCCGGACCGGACGTCCCCGTCGCCGCCATCACCTCGGTCAAGGGCATGATCGGCCACACCAAGGCCGCCGCCGGCGTCGCGGGCCTGATCAAGGCCGCCCTGGCCCTCGACAACCACACCGTCCCGCCGTCGATCGGCACCGTCGACCCGCACGACGTGCTCACCGGCGAACAGGCCAACCTCAAGGCTCTGCGCAAGGCGGAACCCTGGCCCGAGGGCGTGCCGCGCCGGGCCGGCATCACCGCCATGGGCTTCGGCGGCATCAACACGCACGTGGTCCTCGACGAACCCGCCGTCCGGCGCCGGCCGCCGGCGCACCGCCGGCCCGTCGAGCTGGCGGACTCCCCGCAGGACTGCGAACTGCTCGTCCTCGACGCCGAGTCGCCCCGGCAGCTGCGCACCCGGATCACCGAGGTCGCCGACTTCGTCGCCCGGGTCTCCTACGGGCAGGTCGCCGACCTGGCCGCCACCCTCCAGGGCGAACTGCGGGGCAGGACGCACCGCGCGGCCGTCGTCGTCTCCTCCCCGGAGGACGCCGAGCGGCGCCTGCGGCACCTGGCCGGCCTGCTGGAGAACGGCGAGAGCACCCACACCGCCGCCGACGCGCGCGGCTTCCTGGGCAAGGTCACCGGACCCGCCCGGATCGGGTTCCTCTTCCCGGGGCAGGGCTCCGGCAAGGGCACCGGCGGAGGCGCGCTGCGCCGCCGTTTCGCGCAGGCCGCCGACGTCTTCGAGCGGGCCGGTCTGCCGAGCAGCGGCGACATGGTCGCCACCGACGTGGCCCAGCCGCGCATCGCCACCGGCTCCGCCGCCGGACTGCGCGTCCTCGACACGCTGCGCCTGGAGGCGGCCGTCGCCGTCGGCCACAGCCTCGGCGAGCTCTCGGCCCTGCACTGGGCGGGAGCCTTCGACGAGCGGACGCTGCTGGAGGCGGCGCGGGTGCGGGGCGGGGCCATGGCCCGGCACAGCGCCTCGGGCACCATGGCCTCCCTGCAGGCGTCCCCCGAGCGGGCGGAGGAGCTCGTCGCCGGCCTCGACGTGGTCGTCGCCGGATACAACGGCCCCGAACAGACCGTGGTCGCCGGCACCGTCGAGGCGGTCGGTGACGTCGAGCGCCGGGCCGGTGAGGCCGGCGTGGGCTGCACCCGGCTCGCCGTCTCCCACGCCTTCCACTCGCCCCTGGTCGCCCCGGCGGCCGAGTCGTTCGGGACCTGGCTGGCCGGGGCGGACCTCGGGCAGGTCCACGGCAGGGTCGTCTCCACCGTCACCGGCGGCGAACTGGACCGGGACACCGACGTCCCCGCGCTGCTGAGCCGCCAGATCACCGCTCCCGTCCGCTTCACCCAGGCGGTGCGCGAGGCGGCCCGGCACGTCGACCTGTTCGTCGAGGTCGGTCCTGGCCGGGTGCTCAGCGGCATCGCGCGGGCGGCCACGGACGTGCCGGCCGTCGCGCTGGACACCGACGACGAGTCGCTGCGCGGCCTCCTGGGCGTCGCGGGCGCCGCGTTCACCGCGGGCGCGCCCGTCGCGCTCGAGGGCCTCTTCCGGGACCGGCTGATCCGGCCGCTGAAGGTGGGCCAGGAGTTCTCCTTCCTCGCCAACCCGTGCGAGCAGGCGCCGCACGACGGCCCGCCCGCCGTCCGCGCGCCGCGCCCGGCTGCCGCACGGGTCCCGGCCGGTGCGGCCGTCGTACCGGCCCGTACGTCCGCCGCACCGGCAGGCGCGTCCGCCGCACCGGCCCGTACGCCCGCCGCCCAGGAGCCTCCGGCCGCCGTGCCCGCGGCCTCCACGGGCGGGGCGTCCCCCGCCGTCGAGGAGACGGCCGCGGAGCGGGAACCGGCGCTGGACGTGCTGCGCGCCCTGGTCGCCGAACGCGCCGAACTCCCGGCCGAACTCGTCGACCCCGACAGCCGGCTCCTGGACGACCTGCACCTGAGCTCCATCACCGTCGGCCAGATCGTCAACCTCGCGGCGGCCCGCCTCGGGATCGCGCCGACCCAGCTGTCGACCAACTTCGCCACCGCCAGCCTCACCGAACTCGCCGAGGCCCTGGACACCCTGGTCAGCACCGGCGCCACGGCGGCCGAGGACACCACCGTCGCCGCCGCGGTGACGGGCGCCGCACCCTGGGCGCGGCCGTTCGCCGTGGACCTGGCGGAGGTGGCCGCGCCGCCGGCCGGCGCCGCCGAGGCGGACGGCGTGTGGGAACTGTTCGGCACCGCCGAGCAGGCTTTCTCCCAGGACCTGAAGAAGGCGCTGGAAGGCGCCGGCGCCGGCGCCGGCGTCCTCGCCGTCCTGCCCCGGGGCTGCACCCCGCAGCAGGTGGACGAGGTGCTCGCCGCCGCCAGGAACGCCCTGGCCGGAGCACGGGAGCGGCGGTTCGTCCTGGTGCAGGACGGACGCGGCGCCGCGGGCCTGGCCAAGACCCTCCACCAGGAGGCCCCGCACCTGCGCACCACGATCGTCCAGACCCCGCTGAACGGGGACGCGGTGGCACGTGTCGTCACCGAGGTCCGCGCGACCGCCCGGTTCGGCGAGGCCCACTACGACACGGCCGGGGTACGGCGCGTGCCGACCCTGCGGGCCCTGCCGGTCGAGCAGGAGAACACCGACCTCCCGCTGGACGCCACGGACGTCCTGCTGGTGACCGGTGGCGGCAAGGGCATCTCCGCCGAGTGCGCCCTGGCCGTCGCCCGGAGGACCGGGGCGAAGCTGGCCGTGCTCGGCCGGTCGGACCCGGCCGCCGACACCGAACTCGCCGAGAACCTGGCGCGGATGGCCGACAGCGGCGTCGGCGTGCACTACGCCCGCGCCGACGTCACCGACCCCGAACGGACCGCGGCGGCCGTCGCCGAGCTGGAGAAGGCGCTGGGGAAGATCACCGGCGTACTGCACGGAGCCGGCCGCAACGAGCCGGCCCCCCTGACCGAGCTGGAGGCGGAGGACTTCCGCCGCACCTTCGCCCCGAAGGTCGACGGTCTGCGCACCGTCCTCGACGCGGTGGGGGCCGGCGGGCTGAAACTGCTGGTCTCCTTCGGCAGCATCATCGGCCGGGCCGGACTGCGCGGCGAGGCCCACTACGCCACCGCCAACGAGTGGCTGGCGGACCTCACCGAGGAGACCGCCCGCACCCATCCGGGGCTGCGCGCGAGGTGCGTGGAGTGGTCGGTGTGGTCCGGCGTCGGCATGGGCGAGAAGCTCTCCGTCGTCGAGTCGCTCTCCCGCGAGGGCATCACGCCCGTCTCGCCCGACCAGGGCGTGGAGATCCTGCTGCGCCTGATCTCCGACCCGGACGCGCCCGTGGTCACGGTCGTCAGCGGCCGCACCGAGGGCATCGAGACCGTGCGCCGCGACCTGCCGCCGCTGCCGCTGCTGCGGTTCACCGGCAACCCGCTCGTGCGCTACCACGGCGTCGAACTCGTCACCGAGGTGGAACTGAACGCGGGCACCGACCCCTACCTGGCCGACCACCTGCTCGACGGCAACCTGCTGCTGCCCGCCGTCATGGGCATGGAGGCGATGACACAGGTCGCGACCGCCGCGACCGGCTGGGACGGAACCCCCGTCATCGAGGGGGCGAAGTTCCTGCGGCCCATCGTCGTGCCGCCGGACGGCAGCACCAGGATCCGCGTCGCCGCCACCGTCACCGGCCGCGACACCGTCGACGTCGCCGTGCACGCCGAGGACACCGGCTTCGTGGCCGAGCACTTCCGGGCCCGGCTCGTCTTCGACGGCGCCCAGGCCCCCGACGGGCCGCCCGAGCAGGTGCCCGAGGGGACCGTCCCGGTCCCGCTCGACCCGGCCGCCGACCTGTACGGCGGGCTGCTCTTCCAGGGCACGCGCTTCCAGCGGCTGCGCCGCTTCCACCGGGCCGCGGCCCGGCACGTCGACGCCGACGTCGACGTGCGGCGCCACCCCGAGGGCTGGTTCGCCGGATTCCTGCCGGGACAGCTGCTGCTGGCCGACCCGGGCATGCGCGACGCGCTCATGCACGGCAACCAGGTCTGCGTGCCCGACGCCACCCTGCTGCCGTCCGGCGTCGAGCGGATCCACCCGCTCGGCTCCGGCGACCACGTGCCGGAACGGCTGAGGTACACGGCCGTCGAACGCAGCCGGGACGGCAACACCTACGTCTACGACATCGCCGTACGGGACGAGGACGGCACCGTCGTCGAGCGCTGGGAGGGCCTGACCCTGCACGCCGTGCGCCGGACCGACGGGGCAGGACCCTGGGTCGCGCCCCTGCTCGGCCCCTACCTGGAGCGCACGCTCGAGGACGTCCTGGACGCCCGGATCGCGGTCGCCGTCGAACCGCACGGCGGACAGCCCGCCGGCTCGGTGACCCAGCGCCGCGGCTTCACCACGGACGCGGCGGCCCGTGCCCTGGGCACCCCGGTGACGGTCAGCCACCGGCCCGACGGACGCCCCGAACTCCCGGCGGACCGGCACCTGTCGATGTCCGCGGCACACGGACTCGGGGTGACCCTCAGCGCCGTCTCCGCATCGGAGGTGGCCTGCGACATCGAAGCGGTCAGCATGCGCTCGGAGGCCGAATGGCAGGGGCTGCTCGGCGAGCACGCCCCGGTGGCGCGGCTGGTCGCCAAGGAGACCGGTGAGGCGCCCGACACCGCCGCCACGCGGGTGTGGAGCGCCGTCGAGTGCCTCCAGAAGGCCGGGATCATGGCGGGGGCACCGCTGACCGTGCTGCCCGGACGCAAGGAGGCGTGGGTGGAGTTCGCCGTCGGCGGCATCCGCATCGCCACCTTCGTCACCGCGCTGCGCGACGCCCTGGAGCCCGCGGTCTTCGCCTTCCTCGTGCACGACACGGACCGAACCGAAGGGCGGCCCTAGACCATGGCGGAAGACTACTTCGAGTACCGGCACACCGTCGGCTTCGAGGAGACCAACCTCGTCGGCAACGTCTACTACGTCAACTACCTGCGCTGGCAGGGTCGTTGCCGGGAGATGTTCCTCCAGGACAAGGCCCCGGAGATCCTGGCGGACCTGCAGGACGACCTCAAGCTGTTCACGCTGAAGGTGGACTGCGAGTTCTTCGCCGAGATCACCGCGTTCGACGAGCTGTCCATCCGGATGCGCCTGTCCGAACTGGGCCAGACCCAGCTCGAGTTCGGCTTCGACTACATCAAGGTCACCGGCGGCGCCGAGGTCCTGGTGGCCCGCGGCCGCCAGCGCATCGCCTGCATGCGCGGTCCGAACACCAACACGGTGCCCTCCCTCATCCCGGAGGCCCTGGCCCGCGCGCTGCAGCCGTACGGCGCGCGGCCCGCCTCCCTGACGGGACGGACCGCATGAGCACCCTGACCGCCGCGCCGCCGTGGACCGCCTCCGCGGGCGACACCACACGGCTGCGGCGGGCCTTCGGGGCGTTCGCCACCGGGGTGACCGTGGTGACGGTCGGCGGCGCCTCCCCGCGGGGCATGACCGCCAACTCGTTCACCTCCGTCTCCCTCGACCCGGCGCTCGTCCTGCTGTGCGTCGGCAGGGACGCCGGCATGTACCGGAGCCTCGCCGAGGCCGACACGTTCGCCGTGTCGGTGCTGGCCGCGGACCAGGAGGACGTGGCCCGGTACTTCGCCAGCCGCTCGCGGCCCGCCGGCGCACGGCAGTTCGACGCCGTCGGCTGGCTGCCGGGACACCGGAGCGCCGCCCCCCTCATCGCGGGGGCGGCGGCCCACTTCGAGTGCGCGGGCTGGCGGACGTACGACGGTGGCGACCACGCGGTCTTCCTGGGCCGCGTACTCGCCCTGGACCAGGCGCCGGAGCGCGAGCCCCTGGTGTTCCACGGGGGCCGCTTCCGGCAGCTCTCCGAGCGCGCACCGGAGGTGTGACATGGGCGTGCATCCCCCGGGCCCGCCGGTGTGGGCCCTGCCCGGACTGCTGCGCAAGCTCGCCGTGGACCGGCTCGGCATGATGGAGGACGCCGCCCGGCTGTCCGACGCCGTACGGGTCTCCATGGGGCCGAAGAAGATGTACATCTTCAACCGGCCCGACTACGCCAAACACGTCCTGGCCGACAACGCCGCCAACTACCACAAGGGCATCGGCCTGGTGGAGTCCCGCAAGATCCTCGGGGACGGGCTGCTCACCAGCGAGGGCGAACTGTGGCGCGCCCAGCGCACCAACGTCCAGCCCGCGTTCCGGCCCCGGCGCATCACCGAACAGGCGGGAGCGGTCGCCGAGGAGGCGGCCGCGCTCGTCGCCCTGCTGCGCACCCGGGCCGGACAGGGACCCGTCGACGTGCTCAAGGAGGTCACCGGGCTGACCCTCGGAGTGCTGGGCCGCACCCTCATGGACACGTCCCTGGACGGTCACGGCGGCATCGCCCACGCCTTCGAGGCGGTCCAGGACCAGGCGATGTTCGACATGGTGACGCAGGGACTGGTGCCGACCTGGGTGCCGCTGGCCACCCAGCGCCGGTTCCGCAGGGCCCGCCGGGACCTGGCCCGGACCGTCGACGAACTGGTCGCCGACCGCGCCTCCCGGCTGGACGAGGACGCTCCCGGTGACGACGCGTTCGCCCGGATGATCCTGGCCGCGCGCCGGCACGACGACCCCGCCGTGGGCCGCCGGCTGCTGCGCGAGGAACTCGTCACCCTGCTGCTGGCCGGGCACGAGACCACGGCGAGCACCCTGGGCTGGACCCTGCTCCTGCTGGCGCGCCACCCGCACGTGCGCGACCTGCTGCGGGACGAGGCCCGCGCCGTCCTGGCCGACGGCCGCCCGCCGGACGCCGACGACCTGCACAAGCTGACGTACACCACCCAGGTGATCCAGGAGGCCATGCGCCTGTACCCGCCGGTGTGGATCCTGCCGCGCGTCGCGCAGCGGGCCGACGAGGTGGGCGGCTTCCCGGTCCCGGCCGGAGCCGACGTCCTGGTCTGCCCCTACACCCTGCACCGCCACCCGGACCTGTGGGACGACCCCGAACGGTTCGACCCGGGCCGCTTCGACCCGGCGCGGGCCGCCAACCGCCCCCGGTACGCCTACATCCCCTTCGGCGCGGGACCCCGGTTCTGCGTGGGCAGCGGCCTCGGGATGATGGAGGCCGTCTTCGTCACCGCGCTGGTCACCCGCGACCTCGACCTGGACGTCGTACCGGGACACCGGGGCGTGCCGGAACCGATGATGTCGCTGCGGATGCGCGGCGGACTGCCGATGACGGTCCGCGAGGCGGACTGACGCACGAGCGCCCCGCCGGCGGGTTCCGTCCGGCGGGGCGCTCGTGCGCCAGGCGGCCGTTTGGGGCCGCATCCCTGGCACTGCGGACGCACGTCAACGCCCCGTGCGCTCGGGGCAGTCACGGGGCGTCAGCACGAGTACCGTTTTGAGTGTCGAGGCCAAAACGGAGGCTTCAGTATGGCGCACAACTCAACCCCTCTGGGAGACACCGTCCGCGCCTACCGGCGAACGGCAGGATGGAATCAGGAACGACTCGCGGAGGAGTCCGGTCTCTCCGTGAGCACCGTGAGGAACATCGAGCAGCGCGGACACGCCAGGTTGGACACGTTGAGCCAGGTGGCACAAGCTTTTGGTGTCCCGACCTCGGCGCTCTTCGCGCCGGGGGTACCGCACCCGGTGGGTGACGACGACAGCGCCAACCGGCAGCTCCTGGCGTCGCTCCGGCAGGCGCTCATGCCGCCGGTAGGGATCGCGGGGGAAACGCTGGCGGACCCTGGTGAGGCGGCGGAGCCCTCGGCTGTCCGCCGGCTGATCGAGGACGCGCTGTCGCTCTACAACTCGGATCGGTACGAGTCAGTGGCCCTCATGCTCCCCGGCCTCCTGCGTCAGGCCGACGCCGCGGTGGTGGCGGCCGAGGAGGAGGACCGCCGCCAGGAGGCCGTCCTCGTACGGGCCCACGCCCTCCTCCTGGCCGGGAAGTACCTCACGCAGGTCCGCCAGTACGACATGGCCTATCAGGCTCTCGCGGAAGGGATCAGGCTCGCCCGTGAGCTGGGCAACACGCTGACCGCGGCGACCGGCGTCACAGGGCTGTGCTGGCTGCTCCTCCGGCAGGACCGGTTCGACGAGGCGGAGCGCTTGGCGGCCACCACCGCAGAGGCCATCGAACCGAAGCTCTCCACGGCCTCCATGGGCGAGCTGGCGGCGTGGGGGGAGCTCTGCCTCCGCATCGCCTCCGCCGCCATCCGCAACAACCGGGAGGACGAGGCGAAGCAGGCTCGGCGGATGGCAGCCACCGCGGCGTCCGCCATGGGGCATGAGCACCGGGACTACCGCACCCATTGGGCTCGGTTCGGCCCGGCCACCGTGGAGATCAAAGCGGTGGAAGACCTTTCCCTGGCCGGGGACGCCCACGGCGTCCTCAGCCGCAAGGACCAAGGACTCCTCTCCAAGGAGACCCTGGAGGCGGTGGGACGGCCCTCCGCCATCAACTGGCACCGCCACCGGCTGGACATCGCCCGGTCTCACGTCAAGGTGGGGTCGACGCACGACGCCATGGAGGAGCTCGCCCGCATCAAGAAGAAGGCGCCCTCCTGGATCCGGCACCAGCCCATGGCCAGGTACGTCATGGAGGACATTCTCAAGACACGGAAGCGGACGCTGACACGGGAGATGCGGGAGATGGCCACGCTCCTTGACGTTCGCGCCTGACGGTTCATCAGAACTGCCAAACTGCCTGGTAGTCCGTGTGTCGATCGCCGCGAACTACCACCACACCCATGTGGTTCACGCCACACTCCGGCCGTACGGTCCAGGTACCAACCACGAGACCTACGCCAGGGACATGAGTCATGCGTAGAACAACCGCTGACCGGCAACGGCGCCGCGCGCTGGTGGACACTTCCGTGACCGCCACCACGCTTGTGACGGGGCCCGGCCCGGTACACACCCACCCCAACACTCCGCCACGCCTCCCGGATGTCCGGGGCCAGGCCATGACCGTGCGCCAGGCGTCGGAGCCGGAGCCGGAGGTGGCCGAATGAGCAGGAGCGAGCTCGACATCCCGGCCGCGGAGGCGCCCACCGTGGAGGAGACCTCCGTGGCGAGGAACCTGGAGCGGCAACTCGCCGTTGCGCACTGGCTCCTCGGCGCCACTGAGGACCGGGACCTGGCCCGCGCGCAGTGGGAGCATGCCGACGGTGTGGCGCTCCTGGCGTGCGGTGGCACCCTCGGTGCCGTGCGGGCCCCGGCCGGCCGGTTCTCCGGGCGGCCGGCCGGTGGCACGGAAGGATGAGCGCATGAGCATGGTGGAGACCCTGGCGTGGGACACGTACGCGCGGCGGCGGCCGGAGCGGCGGCCGGTGAACGAGGCCGGTGAGGTGACGTGGTTCAACTGGACGCAGTACGCGGACCACGGTCCGGGCGCGGAGGTGTTGGGCGTGCGCCCGGGCCACCGGGTGCTGGACCTCGGGTGCGGTAAGGGTGGGAACCTGGCGCACCTGACGACGCTCGGCGCCCGGGCTGTGGGTGTGGACGTCTCCACGGCACAGCTCCAGGCCGCGCGGGCGCGGTGGGGAGACACCGACATGACGCTCCACTGCCGGGACGCGGTGGACTTCCTCACCTCCGGTGGCGGGGAGGATTCCGACTCCGCGTACTCCGTGTTCGGCGCCGTGTGGTTCACGGACCCGGCGCGACTCCTGCCGGCGATTCGGGCCCGGCTCCGGCCGGGAGGCGTCCTGGCGTTCTCGCAGCGGCCTCCAGTGGAGGGGTGCTACGGGTGCCAGGCCTCCTACATCATCCGGGGCGAGGAGGAGGACCCGCTCGTGGTACGGCGGTGGGACTACGAGCTGGAGGCGTGGGACGGCATCCTCGCCTCTCACGGGTTCCGGGATGTGCGGGTCCGTCTCCTGCCTGCGCCGCCCGGGCCGCGGACGATCGGGACGCTCCTGGTGCGAGCGGTCGCCTGACCTCGTCTGGACCCCCTTGCGGAGGTGCGGCGGTTCGGTCCCGAAGTGCGGTTGGCGAATCCCCCAGGAACTGCCAGGGCATACCGCGAGGGCGGAGATGGGAGCGAATCTCCAGGCAGAACAGCCGCGAGTGGCGTGCCGTCTGGAGATTCGCTCCCATCAGTGTCCGGTGGCGGGATTCGCCGACAGGATCCCGGGGGGAGGGCGGGGCACGCGGCCCGCCCCTTTCCGCACGCGTCAGCCGGCGGCCTGTTCCAGCGCGTTGGACCGCAGGTCGAGCAGGGCCATCAGTACGGGCGGGTCCAGTTCTCCGACCGGGCGGAGCGTGATCTCGGCGGGCAGCAGCAGGGTGTCCGCGTGCGCGGTGACCGGCCCGTAGCAGCCGACGGAGACGGTGTCCTCGTCCCCGATGCCCGAGGGGAGGTCCTCGCTGCCGTACGGGACGGAGTGCACGAGCACGTACCAGGTGCCCGCGGGTATGTCGCGCAGCTCGAAGCCGCCGGGCCCGTCCAGGACGATGCAGCGCACCGGCTGCCCCTGCGGGACCGGTGTGGGGAAGAGGCCGACGAAGCAGTGGCCGGGGGAGCGGCCCTCGGGCAGGGAGATCTGCCCGCGCAGGGTGGTGCGCGGGCCGTCGTCCTCGGGGCCCGCGTCGGAGTCGATGGCCGAGGTGAATCCGCCGAGCTCTCTGAATACGCTCGGAGAAACCCCCACACACGCCTTGAAGCGGGAACTGAACGTGCCCACGCTGCTGTATCCGACCTGACTGCTGATGTCGGCCACGCTGAATGTGGTGTCGAGCAGAAGGCGTTTCGCCTCCTGCAGCCGGAGCGCGGAGAGAAAACGCCCCGGGGAGGTCCCCGTCACATCCCGGAAGACCCGGGTGAAGTGGAACTTGCTGAACATCGCGGTGCGCGCCATGTCGTCGATGGTGAGATCCTGGCCCAGATTGGCCTGCATATCGACGATCACCCTGTGGACTGCACGCTCGATCGTGGTGGAGGTCACCGTTTCTCCCTGGTGGTCGAGAATGGCGATACCGCGCCGGTCAGTTCCGGGACGTCGGCGCGGGCCGGACGGTGCCGGCCGGCCCCATGTCGGTCAGCCGGCGGCTGGTCAGGTCCTCGGCGAACCTGCGCCAGGTGTGCGAACACTGCAGAGCCAGTTCGGCCACGGTGGCCGTGCAGTGCGGGGGGACGGCGCCCGCCTGCTGCCGCCATGCCTCGTCCACCACGAAGTGGGTGTGCAGCCAGCGCAGGAAGTGGCGGCCGGACTCGGACTGGCGCAGCGACGGGTCGGCGGCGAGGTTGCGCAGTGTCTCCAGTGGTGTGCGGCTGCGTCCGCCGGTGGCCGGCCGTCCGCCTGCCGCCGGGCGGCCGGGCGTAGCCGGTGCGGGCTCCCGGTCCGCGGGGGCGGCCGGGGCGGGGCCGGCCTCCGCCGGCCGGTCCTCCGGCGCCTTGCCGCGCCGCCGGCTCGGCACCGGGGTCTCCCCGCGCTGGAGACGTCTGCGCACGTCGTGGGCGGTGCCCAGGGACAGGCCGGACTGCTGGGCGACGGCCCGCAGCGGCAGCTCCGGCCGGCTGGTCATGAGTTCCGCCGCCCGCAGCCGCTCCAGCGTGCGGTCCAGCGGGTGCTCCCTGCCGTCGCTGCCCGTCCGGGTGTTCGACCGTGGAGAGTCCACGGTTGAACTGCGCCGTACGGCCGCGACCGTCTTGGGGTCCAGGCCGGTGCAGGTGGCGACGGTCCGGTCGGAGAGGTCCGGGTGGGAGCGCAGGATGCGCTCGGCGGCGGCCTTGCGGTCCGCTGTCGACAGCGGCAGCCCGTGGGCGATGTTCGCGGACACCGAGCGCAGGAAGGCGTCCTTCTCGGGCCCGTCGAAGTAGTGCACCTCGACGGCGTCCTGCCCCTTCAGGGCGGCGGCGGCCACCCGGTGCGAACCGTCGACGATCCGCATCGTCGGCCGGTGGACCAGTATCGGCGGCAGCGACGCCAGGACGTCGGCCAGGCGCTGCACGTGCAGGGGGTCGACCCCGTTCAGCCGGGGGGAGTCGGCCGGCCGCAACACCGCGATACGGACCCGCTGGGTGAAGTTCGTCGGCAGTTCCAGAGCCTTGTCCGTGCTTTCCAACCTTGACACCCCCCTGGACCGGTACGAATTGTTCCGGCTCCTCTTCATTCCGGGGCGGTGGCCCCGTGGCTGACGGAAGAGGAATACGTCGGCAAGAACGTTAAGCGATCGAACGGCCTTTTGGCCGGGTCGGCGGTGGCGATGCTTCGACTCCGCCTAGTTCATTCATGCAACTCACCGTTCGCTGAACGCCGCCGGTGTCAGTTGTTTGAAAAGACTCGGCAGCTCTACGTTCTTTTCACACCCCAGGCGAATCCCACCAACGAGACCGGGAGGACGCGTTGCAGGCATCGACAAGAATTCCCGAGCGCAGGGTCGACATCGGGGACGAGGCGACCCTCACCCTCGAGGCCTATGCGGACACCATCGTTCCCGGCGAGAAGCGCGGGCCCGACGACCGGGCGATAGCCGGCGCCGGCACCGGCGGAGGAGCGGTCGCCGCCGGCGCCCTGGACCTCCTGCGCTGGGACGCGACCGGCGTCGCCGACGGCCTGGAGGACCTGGCCGGCCTCGTCAACGGCCACGCCAGGACCCACGCCGCCGAGAACGGCCTGGAGCTGGACGACACGGTGCCGCCCTTCGTGGCCCTCGACTACGAGGACCGGGTGCGGCTGATCCAGACCCTGACCACCCCGGGCCACCCGGAGAAGGACTTCTGGGTCCTGCTCTCCCTGTTCTGCAACATGGCCTTCGACTCCGCCGCCCACCTGCACACCGCACAGGCCGTCAGGGAGGGCCACCCCGGCCTCACGGCGATGGGCATCACCGCCCCCGACGCCGACGGTCTGTGGCGGTTCGCGGACTTCGGCTACGGCCGCAAGCTGGCCGACCTCCACCCCGACACCACCCCGACCGGGAGCCCGGCATGAGCAACGCGATCGAGAAGACCGACGTCCTGGTCATCGGCAGCGGCTTCGGCGGCGCCATCACCGCCTACCACCTCGCCGCCGGCGGCGCGAAGGTCACCATCCTGGAGCGCGGCCCGTGGCTGCGCAGCACGGACTTCGAGCACGACTACAAGCTGGGCTCCTCCTACACCCGGGCCTTCGACTTCGTCGTCGGCGACGGGATGAGCGTGCTGGGCGGCAACTGCGTCGGCGGCGGCAGCGTCGTCTACTTCGCGGCCATGCCGCGCGCCCCGCGCTTCGTCTTCGACCGCCAGGGCAGCATCGGCCGCCGGATGTGGCCCGCCGCCCTCAGCCGCGACACCCTCGACCCCTGGTACGACCGGATCGAGGAATCCCTCTCGGTGAGCAAGCAGGAATGGAGCGACGTCAGTTACGCCGGAGGACTGTGGGCCGCGGCCTGCCACCACGCCGGACGCACCGCCAACCCGCTCGCCGTCGCCATCGACAACTCCAAGTGCGCCAACTGCAACTTCATGATGGCCGGCTGCCGCTTCGAGGCGAAGCAGTCGCTCACCGTCAACTACCTGCCGGCCGCGATCGCCCACGGGGCCGAGATCCGGCCCCTGCACGAGGTGCAGCACCTGACCCGGACCGCGGAAGGGGACTACCGGATCCACTACAACGTCGTTGACGACCAGGACTACCGGGTGCACCACGAGTCCGGCGTCATCGAGGCCAAGATCGTCGTGATGGCGGCCGGCGCCGCGGCCACCCCGGTCATCCTGCAGCGCAGCGAGGCCCACCTCGGGTCGATGCCGCACGCGGTCGGCCGCTACTTCTCCGGCAACGGGGAACGGCTCAACACGGCCATCCTCAACGAGGACAAGGTCGCCGAACTCCTCGGCCTGTCCCGCGGCGACGGCGCGCTGCCCTACGGCGCCAACGCGATCGGCAGAGGGCCGACCGTGGCCAGCTGGGACAAGCTGGACGGCTCACTGCCCGAGTACTCCCGCTACTCGCTGGAGCAGCTCTACTTCCCGCCGGGCCTCGGCACCATCCTCGCCCAGGTGCCCGACGCCACCGGGCCGACCTGGTTCGGCAGGGAGAAGAAGGAGATCCTCAGGAACTGGAAGTCCTGGCTGACGATCTTCTCGATGATCGAGGACGACAACGAGGGCGTCTTCGGCCCGCCGCCGGAGACCGGCAACGCCCTGCGCATCTCCCAGCAGATGCTCGGCCGCGGCAACCTCTCCTACCGGCCCACGAAGAACACCTGGCACGGCTGGAACCAGTCCGACGCGGAGGTGAAGGAGATCCTGGAGAAGGACGGCCTCGCCAAGGTGATGCCGTGGACCAACGACCTGGTCGGCGCCTACACCGTGCACCCCCTCGCCTCCTGCCGGATGGGCGACGATCCCCGCACCTCGGCCCTGGACGACACCAACGAACTGCGCGGCCACTCCGGTGTCTTCGTCACCGACGGGTCCGCGATCCCCGGGGCGCTCACCGTCAACCCGGCGATGACCATCGCCGCCGTCGCCGAACGCGCGGTCCCGCACATCGTGGCGGAGGCCCAGCGCAGGGGAGTGGCCGTGAGCTACGGAGCCCCGGCGCCCACCGGCTACAAGAGCGGCCGGAACGCGGTCCTGCCGCTGCTGCGCGACAAGCCCAGGCAGCCGGCCGGCGTGTGACCCGCACCGGCGGGCGCGCTTCCCGCCGACCGGTCAGTTGCTTCACAGGACTCTCTCTTCCCCGGTGGGTTGCTTCACGCAACCGGCCCGCGATTCCAGGAGACAGCGGTGCGACCACTCGTGAGAACCATGCTGAAAGGCTCCCTCAAGCAGATCCGGTACGTCACCGCGGTCCCGCGGCACGAGGCGAAGGGCCTGGTGGCCGACGTCTACGACCGGGCCGGCCGGGAGTTCGGGATCCTCGCGCCGCCGCTGGCACTGCACTCCCCGGCGCCCGAGGCGCTCGCCGCCTGCTGGGTCCTGCTGCGCGAGACCCTCCTCGTCGAGGGCCGGGCCGGACGAGCCGCCAAGGAGGCCGTCGCCACCGGCGTGTCACAGGCCAACGAGTGCGCGTACTGCGTCGACGTCCACCAAGCCAAACTGCGGACCCTGACCGGACCGGACACCGCGCCCCTGGCGGCCGTCACCGACTGGGCCCGCGGCCTCACCACCGCCGGCGGCCCGCAGCGGCCCGCGCCCTTCGCCGCCGAGCACGCCCCCGAACTGCTGGCCACCGCCGTCACCTTCCACTACCTCAACCGGATGGTCCAGCTGTTCCTGCCCGACTCGCCCGTGCCCGCCGCGGCCCCCAGGGCCGGACACGGACCGGCGCTGCGGATCGTCGCACGGGCCATGCGCCCGGACACCGGCACCACGGTCACCGCCGGAGCCTCCCTCGGCCTGCTCCCCGCGGCACCGCTGCCCGCCGCGCTCGCCTGGGCCCGGCCCGAGCCGGCCGTCGCCGGGGCCCTGGCCCGCGCCGTCGCCTGCGTCGACGCGTCCGCCGAACACTGGGTCCCCGAGCCCGTACGCGAACTGCTGCACGCCGAACTCGCCGTCAGCGACGGCACACCGCCCGGCCCGAGCCGCGCCTGGCTCGGCCCCCTCACCGACCGGCTCGCCCCCGACCAGCGGCCCGCCGCACGGCTGTCCCTGCTCGTCGCGCTCGCCCCGTACCAGATCACCGACGCGGACGTGACCGCGTTCCGGGCCGGCCGGCCCGGCGACCGCGAGCTCGTCGAGCTCGCCGCCTGGGCGTCCCTGACCGCCGCCGTCCGCGCCGGAAGCCGTTTCGCCGTACCCCTGCCCGACGCCCACCCCACCCGCCCCGCACCCGCCGGCGGCTGACCGGCACCCGCACACCACGAGGACACCCCCCGCATCCCCGCACGAACCCACCCCGAAGGAGCCCCGACCATGAGCAGCATCGACGACGTCCTGAAGGACCTGGCGACCGACATCGAGGAGACCGCCCGCCTCGTCGAAGGCCTCGACGAAGCCGCCTGGAACACTCCGACGCCCGCACCCGGCTGGCGCATCGCCGACCAGATCGCCCACCTGACCTTCATCTTCCACCTGGCCGGCACCGCCGCCTCCGACCCCGAGGCCTTCGCCCGGATCGCCGCCGGCGCCTCCCACGACTTCGACGGGGCCGTGGACGCGGCGCTGCGCCAGTTCAACCAGTTCCCGCCGGACCAGCTGCTGGCCCGCTTCCGCGCGTCGGGCCGGGCCTCCGTCGACGCGCTGGCCGCCGTCCCGGCGGGCGAGGTGGTGCCCTGGCTGGTCAACCCGCTGCCGCCCGCCGTGCTCGCCTCCGCGGGGATCATGGAGGTCTTCGGCCACGGGCAGGACATCGCGGACGCGCTCGGCGTGCGCCGCGAACCGACCGGGCGCCTGCGCCACCTGGTCTTCTTCGCCTTCCTCACCCGCGACTTCGGCTACCTCTCCCGCGGCCTGACCCCGCCCGCCGAGCCGTTCCGCATCGAGGTGACCTCACCCACCGGCGAACTGTGGGCCTTCGGCCCCGAGGACGCCACCGACCGGATCACCGGCCCGGCCGAGGACTTCTGCCTCCTGGTCACCCGCCGCCGCCACCGCGCCGACCTGGCCCTCGAGGCCGAGGGCACGGAGGCCGAACGCTGGCTCGACATCGCCCAGGCCTACCGCGGCCCGGCCGGAGAGGGCCGCCACCCGGGCCAGTTCGCGGAGCAGGGAGACGGACGCTGAACCGCACCGCGGACACCGTCCGCCCGGCCGTCCCCGCACCCCGCGTCCGCTCCCCGCCAACCGTCCCGCCCGCACCCCACCAGGAGCCGACATGACACCCGCCTTCCTGCGCACCGCCGTCGTCATCGGCTGTGGTGTCACGGGCACCTCGATCGCCCTCGCCCTCGCCGGGGCCGGGGTCGAGGTGACCCTCGCCGACCAGGACGCGGACGCGGTCGACCGGGCGCGGCGGCTGGGGGCGGGCACGGCGTGGACCCCCGACCGTCCGCCCGCCGACATCGTCGTCGTCGCCACCCCGCCGTCCGCCGTCGTCGACGTCCTGCACGACGCCCAGGCCCGCGGCCTGGGCCACGTCTGCACCGACACCGCCGGGACCAAGGACATCGTCGCCGCCGAGGCCGAACTGCGCGGCTGCGACCTCAAGGGCTACGTCCCCGGCCACCCGCTGCCGGCCGGGGGCCCGGCGGTCCCGTCCGCCTCCCGGTTCGCCGGCCGGCCCTGGATCCTGTGCCCGTACGACACCACCCCCCGCTGGGCGCTGGCGACGGTCGCCGAACTGGCCGCCCTGTGCGGCGCGGTCCGCCGCGACATGACACCGCAGGAACACGACCTGGCCATGGCCGCCGTCAGCCACGTGCCGTACGTGGTGGCGGCCGTCCTCGCGGGCGGGCTCCTCGACGTCGACCCCGCCCTGCTGCCGCTCGCCGGCGACGAGCTGGCCGGCGTCGTACGGGCCGTCGCCGCCCTCCCCGGAACCGGCAGCGACCTGCTGGCGCACAACGCGGGCCCGGTCGCCGACCGGCTCGACCAGGCGGCCGGCGCGCTGGCCGCCGCCGCCCGGATGCTGCACCGCGGCGAGGACACCGTGCCCGTCGAACTCGCCCTGCTGCTGGAGCTGGGCGAGCGGGGGCGGGCCGCGCTGGAGGCGGCCGGTGAGCACCGCACGGCCGAGGATGCCCGCCGGCCGGACCGGATGTGACGGTCACCGGGACCCGACGCCGAACGAAGGATGGCCCGCCCGTGACCCGCCCCGTCTTCTTCCTGCACCCCGTCTACGAAGCCCTGTCCGCCTTCGGCTGGCTGTTCATCGGCCCCGTCCCGCTCGCCGAGCGACGGCCGCCGCTGACCGGCCCCGCGCCCCTGCACCCCGAGCGGCTGTGCCCCGAACGCCCCCTGACGCCCATGGAGCACGCCCTGGACCGGCAGCTGACGGGCTGAGCGCCCCCGGCCCGGCTCTGCCGCGGCGCCCGGCTCCCCCGCGCGGGGGAGCCGGGCGCCGTCATGTCCCGGCAAGACCGCCCCGGCGCCGTTCGACTTGGCGAAGTCGGATGAACACGCAGGTCACAGCCACACTTCAGAGGCGCCGCACGGGCGAAGATGCCGCTTTCCCCGGCGCGGAAAACGATGAGTGGGCCGTCGCGAGACGTCCTACGAGAACGGAGCCCCGCATGACACACGGCGTGCCGAACAAGCGGTTGCTGATGGTGATGCCCTACAGCCAGTTCGTCCGCAAGGCCGCCCAGGCAGGGTTCGAGGTGTGGGCGATCTGGGACCCGGCCCTGCGCGAGCGGGCCTACCTCGACTCGGTCGCCGAGCACGCCCGCGAACTGCTGCTGACCGACTTCTCCGACGAGGCGGCGCTGCGCGCCCTGATCGCCTCCACCGTCCGGGCCCACGACATCGGCACCGTGCTGCACCTGGGAGCGGAGAGCAGCATGGGCCCGGTCGTCGCCGAGGCGGAGGCGCTCGGGACCTCGCCCAACCCCGCCGCCGCCGTGCACCGCCTCAACGACAAGGGGGCGCTGCGCGCCCTGCTCGGCGAGCACGGGATCTCGCCCGTGCGCAGCGAACTCGCCCTCACCACGGAGGCGGTCGCCGCCGCCGTGTCGCGGCTGCCGCCGCCCGTCGTGGTCAAACCCACCCGGCTGTCCGGAAGCCGCGGCATCGCCCTGATCCGGGACGCCGCCGACCTCGAGGAGTGGACCGGCCGCGTCACCGCCGCGGGACACGCCGGACCGTATCTGGTGGAGGAGTACCTGCGAGGACCGGAGTTCAGCGTCGAGACCCTGTCCGCCGGCGGCACGCACCACGTCATCGGCATCACCGCCAAGCGCACCACCGGCGCGCCCCTGTTCGTCGAGACCTCCCACATCCACCCGGCCCCCCTCGCCCCCGCCGACGACGCCGCCGTCCGCACCCTGGTGACCCGGCTGCTCGACGCCGCCGGCCTGGTCTTCGGGCCCGCGCACACGGAGGTGATCCTCACCGAGCACGGCCCGCGCGTCGTGGAGTCCCAGACGCGGCTGGGCGGCGACCGCATCCCCCAGCTCATCGAGACCGCCACCGGGTACGACATCGAGGCGGAGATCTTCCGCACCCTCGCGGGGGCCGCCACCGAGCCGCCCACCGCCCTGCACACCGCGTCCGTCGGCTTCTTCCTGCTGCCGCCGGGGCGCCTGGCGGAGGTCCGCGGCCTCGACGCCGTACTGGCCCTGCCCTACGTGCACACCCTGCACTTCCCCCACGCCCCCGGCGACGAACTCCCGCCCACCACGAACTCCGCCACCCGCCACGGCTACGTCGTCGTCGACGCCCAGTCGCCGGCCGAGGCCGAGGAGCGCATCGCCCGTGTGCGTTCCCTGCTCGTCGCCGACGTGCGCGAAGCCACCGCCCCGAAGGGAACCCCGCGTTGAACCCCGCCCCGACCGTGCTGCTGATCGGCGGCGTCGACGCCCACCTGGAGCGCTTCCACGCGCTCGGGGCGAAGACCGTCCTGATCCAGCACCCCGACAAGATCACCCCGTACCAGAACAGCACCGCCCACGCGCTGCTGATGCTGGACTACACCGACTGGGAGACCGTACGGCCCTTCGCCGAGGCCGCCCGCGACGTCTACGGCGCCGACGCGGTGGTCTCCCTCACCGAACCCGGCCTCAACACCGCGAGCCGGCTGGCCGACCTGTTCGGGCTGAGCGACGGCAGGCGCCACGAGGCCAGCCGCCGGATGCGCGACAAGTACCTGATGCGCCGGCACCTCGCCGAGCGCGGCCTGCCCGTCCCCGAGCACGGACCGGTCGACGGCCGCGCCTCCCTGGCCGCCTTCGGCGAGCGGGCCGGCTACCCCTTCATCGTCAAGCCCGTCTCCACGACCGCCGGATTCGGTCTGCTGCGCGTGGACGGCCCGCGGGACCTCGACGCCGTATGGGCGCGGATCGAACAGCTGCAGGGCGGGCGCACCGACCGCGGCTCCACCATGTTCACCGTCGACGGCTTCCTCATGGAGTCCTACATCGACGGCCCCGAGTTCAGCGTCGAGTCGCTCAGCTTCGCCGGCCGTCACGTCGTCGTCGCCGTCACCGAGAAGCTCACCGACGACGCCCACTTCGCCGAACTCGGCCACGTCGTGCCCGCCCGGCTCTCCGACACCGACCGGAGCCGGCTCACCACCGCGGTCCAGGACTTCCTCACCGCGATGGACGTCACCGACGGGCCGAGCCACACCGAGATCCGGCTCTCCGCCCGCGGCCCGATGGTCATCGAGTCCCACAACCGGCTCGGCGGCGGCCACATCCCGGAGCTGGTCCGCGCCGCCTACGGCATCGACCTGATCGCCTACGGGGCCGCCTGGCCGCTGGGCCTGACCGAGCCGCTGGCCGCACCCCCCGAGCCCATCGCGGCGGCCGTCACCCGTTTCGTGCTGCGCGAGCCCGGCACCGTCACCGCCGTCCACGGCGTCGAGGAGGTCGCCGCCCGGCCCGAGGTGCTGCTCGCCCAGGTCACGGTCCGGCCCGGCGACACCGTGCGGGAGCTGCGCGACAACTGGGACCGGCTCGGCAGCGTCGCGGTGACGGCCGCCGACCCGGACAGCGCGGTCCGGCTGTGCGAGCACCTGGTCAGCGAGGAGATCCGCATCGACGTCGCCCCGGCGGTCCAGGAGGGGCTGCGGGCGGCCTGAACGACCAGGAGGAGTCGATCACCATGTCCGTACGACGAGGACTGCTGACCACCCTGCGCGAGGACCTCGGCGTCGTCGTCGAACGGGACCCGTCCCTCGGCGGCCGCTGGGAGGCGCTGGGCCACACCGGGCTGTCCGCCCTGTGGGCCCACCGCGTGGCGCACCGGCTCCACCGCGGGCGCACCCGCTGGGCCGCGCGGCTCGTCGCCCGTGTCGCGCGCCGCCGCACCGGGGTCGAGATCCATCCCGGCGCGCGGCTGGGCCGGCGGGTCTTCATCGACCACGGCGCGTCCGTCGTGATCGGGCAGACGGCCGTCGTCGGCGACGACGTGACGATCTACCAGCAGGTCACGCTGGGGGCGGTCGGCTGGTGGGCGGACAACGCGCGCCCGCCCGGCGCCCGCCGGCACCCGGTGGTCGGCGACCGGGTCGTCCTCGGCGCCAACGCCACCGTGCTCGGACCCGTCACGGTCGGCGACGACTGCCTGATCGGTGCCATGGCCACCGTCACGGACGACGTCCCGCCCGGTGCCCGCGTCTACGCGGCCCGCTCGACCGTCCGCCCCGCCCCGACGTCCGCCCCGGCCGTCGCCCACCCGGCCGGCGCGGCGCCGCCCGCCCTCGACGCCGTACGCCTGCTCGCCTCGGCGGGTTCCTGGTGAGCGGCTCCGGCTCCGTCCGTCCTCACACCGGTGTCCGCCCCGGCCGGTTCCCGGTGAGCGGTCGTGGGACGCGCCGCTCCGGCTCCGTCCGTCCTCACACCGGTGTCCGCCCCGGCCGGTTCCCGGTGAGCGGTCGTGGGACGCGCCGCTCCGGCTCCGTCCGTCCTCACACCGGTGTCCGCCCCGGCCGGTTCCCGGTGAGCGGCCGTGGGACGCGCCGCTCCGGCTCCGTCCGTCCCGGCACCGCCCGCGCCCGACGCCGTACGCCCGCTCGCCCCGGCCGGTTCCCGGTGAGCGCTCGCGGGGCGTGCCGTCCCGCGAGCGGCCGTCCGGCCGCCCGTTCCGTCCCGCCCTGGAGACTGCCGTGACCACCGCCGTCCGTACCGAACGCAACATCGCCGCCGGGCTCGAAGAGCTCATCGGCCATACCCCGTTGGTCCGTCTCGCCGTCGTCGGGGTCGCGCCCGGCGCCGAGGTGCTCGCCAAGCTGGAGTCCGCCAACCCCTTCGCCAGCAGCAAGGACCGTGCCGCCCTGGCGATGCTGCGCGGCGCCGAGGAGCGAGGTGACCTCGCCCCCGGCGGCACCGTGGTCGAGTCCACCTCGGGCAACACCGGCATCGCGCTCGCGGCCATGGCCGCCAGGCGCGGCTACCGCTGCGTCGTCGTCCTGCCCGACAGCGCCACCCCCGAGCGGATCGGCCTGCTGAACGCGCTGGGCGCCGAGGTCGTGCAGACGCCCAGCGCCGAGCGGTTCGCGGGGGCCATCGCCAAGGCGGAGGAGATCCAGGCCGCGACCCCCCGCTCCTGGTACGTGCGCCAGCACGAGAACCCCGACAACGTCCGCGCCCACTACGAGACCACCGGACCGGAGATCTGGGCCGACACCGGCGGCCGCGTCGACGTGCTCGTCGCGGGCGTCGGCACCGGCGGCACCCTCACCGGAGCCGGACGCTACCTGCGGGAACACAACCCCGACCTGGAGATCGTCGCCGTGGAACCGGAGAACTCCCCGGTGCTGTCCCGGGGGTACGCCGGCACCCACCGCATCCCCGGCCTCAACGGCGGCTTCGTGTCGCCCACCACCGACGTCGACCTCATCGACGAGGTGATCACCTGCCCGGACGAGGCCGCCCTCGACACCGCCCTCGCCCTGGTGCGCGAACAGGGCCTGTTCGCGGGGATCTCCTCCGGCGCCGCCGTGTACGCGGCGGCCCTCCTCGCACGGCGGCCCGACTCCGCGGGCAAGTCCGTCGTCACGATCCTGCCCGACACCGGCGAGCGCTACGTCAGCATCTTCACCGAAGGGTCCTCCTCATGACCACCCTGGTCCTGCACCGCGGCTCCCTGCGGGCCAACCCCTACGAGCACTGGCTCGCCGGCCGGGACGAGAAGATCGTCCTGCTCGGCTCGGCCGAGCAACTCGCCCTCTTCGGCGAGGAGTTGCCCACCACCGCGCCCTACCTGCACGCCGAGGTGCTGCCCGACTACGACACCAGCCCCCGCGTCGCGGAACGGGCCGCCGAGCTCATCGAGGAGTTCGGCGTCACGGACCTCGTGGCCTGCCAGGAGTTCGACATCGAGCGCGCCGCCGTGCTGCGCGAGCGGTACGGGCTCCCCGGCCAGCGGCCGGACACCGCGCTCGTCTACCGCGACAAGTGGGAGATGAAGCGGGCCGCCGTACGGGCCGGCATCGAGGTCGCCGACCACGCCCTGCTGCACACGGCCGCCGACCTCACCGCCTTCGCCGGCCGCCATGGACTGCCCGTGGTGGTCAAACCGCGCCGCGGCGCCCTGTCCGTCGGCGTGGCCGTCCTGCGCACGGACGGGGAACTGGCCGCATGGCTGGACACCGCCGAGCTGACCGGCCCGGACGGCGAGCCGCAGTGGCTGGCCGAGACGTTCGTCGAGGGCTCCATGTGCCACGTCGACGGCACCGTCCTGGACGGGCGGATCGCCACCCTGTGGCCCTCCCGCTACCTGTACGCGCTGGCGAACTTCCGCGACCGCGCGGGCCGGGTCGACATCGCCCTCGACGTCGCCGATCCGCTCACCCGCAGGCTCACCGAGTTCGGCGAGCGGATCCTGGAGGCCTTCGGCGGACCCGAGCACTTCGCCTTCCACATCGAGGTGTTCCACACCGACGACGACGAACTCGTCCTGTGCGAGGCCGCCTCGCGCGCGGGCGGGGCCGGGGTGCGCGACGTCCAGCGCGCCCTGTTCGGCTTCGACCCCATGGAGTACCCGGTGCGCCGCCAGCTGGGCCTGCCCGTGGACCACGAGGGCCGGGCCGACCCCGGGCGGATCGCCGGACAGCTGCTGTTCACCAAGCGGCCGGGCGTACTGCGCGCCCTGCCCGACCCGGCGACCCTGCCGCCGGGCGTCCTGAAGTACACGACGTACGCGCGGGTCGGGGAGCGGGTGCCCGAGGCCTCGCACTCCGGGGACTTCCTCGCCGCCTTCGTGATCGCGGGCGCGGACCGGGCCGAGTGCGAGGACCGCATCCGGGCCGCCGAGGCCTGGTTCACCGCCGGACTCGACATCGGCTGAGCCACCGACCCGACCAAGGCTGAGCCACCGACCTGACCAAGTACGCGCGTCGTGCGCGCCGGTGCGGGGCGCGGCAATCCAGGAGATGCCGCGTCCCGGACCGCTGTGTGACCGTTCCGGCAGAGCCGGGGGCACGGCGACATCCGCCGCCCGGAGG
This sequence comes from Streptomyces sp. NPDC051740, assembly GCF_044453165.1. Classification (NCBI taxonomy): domain Bacteria; kingdom Bacillati; phylum Actinomycetota; class Actinomycetes; order Kitasatosporales; family Streptomycetaceae; genus Streptomyces; species Streptomyces sp. NPDC051740. The sequence continues at coordinate 48,313 of NZ_JBITCL010000030.1, forward strand.
GCCGATCGGATGGGACAACGCCTTGGTCAGCACATCGATTCAGCAGCGATTCGCCGCGCGGGTGAGCTCGACACCGGACGCCGTGGCCGTCTCGGCGCCCCTGGACGGCACCACCCTGACCTACCGCGAGCTCGACGAGCGCGCCAACCGGCTCGCGCACCGGCTGATCGACCTCGGCGTGCGTCCGGGCGACCCGGTCGCCGTGCTGATGGAACGCTCCCCCGAGGTCGTCGTCGCCCTGCTGGCCGTGGTGAAGGCCGGCGGCGCCTACCTGCCCCTGCACAGCGCCTACCCGCTCGCCCGGATGCAGCAGATCACCGACCGCGCCGGGGCGCCCGTCCTGCTGACCGACGCCGCGCTGCGCTCGCGCGGACTGCCGCGGGCCGGCGAGGTCGTCGAGCCCGCCACGGACCCGGCGGTGGCCGCCGCGCCCGCCACCGACCCGGGCATCGCGTGCGACCCCGACGCCGTGGCCTACGTCATCCACACCTCGGGTTCCACCGGCGCGCCCAAGGGCGTGGAGGTCACCCACCGCGGTGTGCTCGCGTTCACCGCCGACTCCTCCTGGTCCGAGGCGCACCGGCGGATCCTGTCCCTGGCCCCCTACGCCTTCGGCGTCTCCACGTACGAGATCTGGGTGCCGCTGCTGCGTGGCGGCCGTGTCGTGCTGGCCCCGCCGGGCGAGCCCGACGTGGCCGCCGTCCGCCGGCTCCTCGCGGACGAGTCCATCACCGCCCTGCACGTGACGGCCGGGCTCTTCCGCGTCTTCGCCCAGGAGGCCCCCGACCTCTTCGCCCCGGTGAGGGAGGTGCTCACCGGCGGCGACGTCATCGCCCCGACGGCCGTACGGCGGGTGCTCGACGCCTGCCCGGACACCGTCGTACGGGCCATGTACGGCGCCACCGAGCTCACCGCCTTCGCGGCGCACGCGACGATGACCGCCGCCTGCCCGCCGGACGGCCCGGTCCCCGTGGGCCGGCCGATGGACGGCGTGGAGTTCCGGCTCCTCGGGCCCGGCCTGGACCCCGTGCCCGACGGGGAGACCGGCGAACTGTACGTCGCCGGCGACCGGCTGGCCCGCGGCTACCACCACGACACAGCCCTGACGGAGGACCGCTTCGTCACCGGCCCCGACGGTACGCGCATGTACCGCACCGGCGACCTCATGCGGCGCACCGCCGACGGGCAGCTCGAGTTCGCCGGACGCGTCGGCGACCAGGTCAAGATCCGCGGCTACCTCGTGGAGCCGGGCGAGGTGGAGCACGTCCTGGCCCGCCAGGACGGCGTGGCCGACGTCGCCGTCGTCGCCCGGGACGACGGCCCCGGCGAGGACAAGCGGCTCGTCGCCTACGTCGTACCCGGCCGCCCCGCCGGCACCGGACCTGCCGGCACCGGACCTGTCGGCACCGGCCCCGACGGCCTGCGCGCCGCGGTCGCCGCCCTGCTGCCCGACTACATGGTGCCCGCCGCCTTCGTCGTGCTCGACGCGCTGCCCCTGACGCCCAACGGCAAGCTGGACCGCGCCGCGCTGCCCGCGCCCGAACGGCCCGCACCGGCGCCGGTGCCGGAGACCGACGAGTTCACACCCGGCCGGCAGCTGCTGTGCGACCTGTTCGCCCGCGCGCTCGGCCTCGACGCGGTCGGCCTCCACGACAGCTTCTTCGACCTGGGCGGCGAGTCCCTCCAGGCGATCCGGCTGGCCGGCCGCATCGGGGCCGAACTGGGCGTCGAGGTGTCCGCCGCGGACATCCTCAGCCACCCCACCGTCGCCGAACTCGAGACCCTGCTGCGGGATTTGTCGCCCGCCTCCCTGTAGACCCACCAGGCACGACGCGGTCGTCCACGACCGGGAAAAGGATTGGTCACCTTGAGCATCACCACCGCAGCGCCGCAGACCGACGACGGCACCGCCCGGCGGATCCCGCTGTCGTACAACCAGCAGTTCCTGCGCGCCTTCGACAAGGGCGAGACGGACGGCGCCTTCGGCCACCGGCACACCCTGGTGTGCGGCTGGCGCGTCACCGGCGCCGTCGACACCGACGCCCTGCAGCGTGCCCTCGACGACGTGGTCGAACGGCACGAGGTGCTGCGCACCGCCGTGGTCGGCGACGACGAGGGCGGCCACCAGGTCGTCCACCCGCCCGCGCCGGTCGCCCTGGAGGTCACCGACCTGCCCGACGCGGACGGCACCTCGCGCGACGTGCGCGCCGAGGAGTTCCTGAACGACCTCGACGCCGCCCCGTACCCGGTGCGCGAACTGCCCCACCTGCGGGCCTTCCTGGGCCGCTTCGACGCCACCGACGCCGTCCTCGTGCTCGCCACCCACCACACGTCCACCGACGCCTGGTCCCTCCAGGTCCTGATGCGCGACCTGGTGGCCGCCTACCGCGCCCGCGCGGCCGGCGGCACGGCCGAGCAGGGCGAGGCGGCCCAGTACCGGGAGTTCGCCCGCTACCAGCAGGAGAACGCCGACAGCAGCCGCATCGACCAGGCCCGCGCCTACTGGCGCGAGCGCCTCGCCGGAGCCGAGATCACCGGCATCACCTCCGACCGTCCGGCCCAGGCGGACCTGCCGAGCGCGTACGGCGTGCACCGCTTCGTCTTCGACGCCGAACTGTCCAGGAAGGTAGTGGAGTTCGCCCGCGCCGAGCGCTGCACCCCCTTCATGGTGCTGGCCGCCGCCTACAGCGTGCTGCTGCGCCGGCGCACCGGCACCACCGACGTCGTCTTCCCGACCTTCTCCTCGGGCCGCTACGAGGAGCGGTTCGCGGACTCGGTCGGCCCGTTCTTCAACTTCGTGCCGATCCGCGTCGACACCGGCGACTGCACCACCCTCGCCGACGTCCTCGACCGCTCCCGCGCGGCCTGCGTGGGCGCCTACCGCAACGAGATCCCCTTCGCCCGCATCGCCGAGGACAGCCCGGCCCTGCTCGCGCCGTTCGCCGACGGCTTCCTCGCCGTCGTCGCCTTCGAGGTGCTCCAGTCGGCGTTCCCGCTCGACGGCGGGGACGGCGGGGACGGCGAGGACGGCAAGGGGACGGACGGCCCCCGCTTCACCGAGATCCGGCGCCGCACCCTGTCGCAGCGGGTCAGCTCGGCCATCCCGGACGGCGGCCTGTGGGCCATGGACGTCCTGCCCGGCGGCGAGCTCGCGGGCAGCCTGAAGTTCGACCACAACCGCTTCGACGAGCGCACCGCCCGCGAACTGGTGGAGCAGTTCCGGCACCTGCTCACGGCCCTGAGCGGCGCCCCGCAGACGCCGCTGGCGAAGCTGTGACGGCCTCGACGGCCTCGACGGCCTCGACGGCCCCGCGGGCGACCCCTTCGACCTCGACTCCGACCTCGACTTCGACTTCGACGCAAGAGGACCGATCCCGATGACTTCCACCCTGCCCGAGACGTTCGCCCCGCGCGCGGCCGTGCCGGAGCCGGACCTCACCCCGGACGAGATCGTCGCCCGCGCCGAGGAACTGGCGGCCGGCCTGCCCGCCCGGCAGGCCGAGACGGAGCGGCGCGGTCACTACGCCGAGGACACCCACGAGGCGTTCGTCCGCGCCGGCTTCTACCGCATCCTGGTCCCGCGCCGGTACGGCGGCTACGAGTTCGGCCCGGCGACCTTCATGAAGGTCGCCACGACCCTGGCCCGCGGCTGCCCGTCGACCGGCTGGATGTACCTGTTCGGCGCGGCCCACGCGCTGGTCGCCGCGACCCTGTTCGACGAGCGCACCCAGGCCGAGCTGTTCGCCGGCGGCGACTTCGTCTGCCCGGCCACCGTCGCCCCCGCCGGCAGCGCGACCCGCGCCGAGGACGGCTCCTGGCTGCTGGACGGCGTCTGGAACTACTGCTCGGGCGCCCCCTACGCCACCCACTTCATCGGCCACACCCTCGTCTTCGACGACCCCGACGGGCCGCCCGCGCCGATGCTGTTCATCGCCGAACGGTCGCAGTTCGAGCGCCTGGACGACTGGGGCGACCAGCTCGGCCTCAAGGGCAGCGGCTCGCACAGCATCCGCGTCCAGGGCGCCCGCATCCCCGCCCACCGCACCCTGCCCGGCCACCTCAGCCAGATCCCGGTCACCGACGGGCTGCCGGGACGCACCCTGCACGGCCCCGAGTACGGCGGCGGACCGCTCAGCTTCATGCTGCTCGAACTCGGCGCGCTGGCCGTCGGCATGGCCCAGGGCGCCCTGGACGCGTACGAGGAGCTGATGCGCACCCGTACCACCACGTTCTTCCCGATCGTCCCGCGCACCGAGGACCCGGACTTCCAGTTCCGCTTCGGCGAGGCCACCGGCATGATCGCCACCGCCGACGCGGCGATGACCGAGGCCGTACGCCAGTGGGAGCAGCTCTGCCTGAAGGACGCGGCGGCCTTCACCCGCGAGGAGGAGCTGCGGCTGGCCACCATCAGCCGTGAGGTGGTCCGCCTGTGCTGGAGGGCCGTCGAGGGCCAGCTCTTCCCGACGGCGGGCTCCAGCTCCGTACGCGCGGGGGAACGCGTCGAACGGGTCTGGCGCGACCTGTCGACGCTGCACAGCCACGCCGGAAACGGCGTCTTCCTCGCCTCGCACGCCGGCCGGGAACTGGCCCGCGCGCACTTCGGCACCGGACAGTGACCGCCCCTTCTGCAGACAGGGAAAATCCCATGGAGCAAGGCTGCCCCTTCGCCCTCGACACCACCGGGCGGGACATCCACGGCGAAGCCGCCGTCCTGCGCGACCGGGGACCCGCGGTCCCGGTGGAACTGCCCGGCGGTGTCCTCGCCTGGTCGCTGAACGGCCACGACGTCATCAAGAAGGTGCTCGGCGACCCGCGGGTCACCAAGAGCGCCCGCAACCACTGGCCCGCCTTCCAGAACGGTGAGATACGGCCCGACTGGGAGCTGATCAGCTGGGTGGCCATGGACAACATGGTCACCGCCTACGGCAAGGACCACGTCCGGCTGCGCAAGCTGACCGGCAAGGCGTTCAGCCCGCGGCGCACCGAGGCGTTCCGCCCCCGCGTGGAGGAACTCACCGACCAGCTCCTCGACGGCCTGGCGCAGACCGCGCCCGGCGAGGTGGTGGACCTGCGCGAGCGGTTCGCCTACCCGCTGCCCGCGCGCCTGGTCGCCGACCTGATCGGCATGCCCGAGGAGGCCCGCGCCAAGACCGCCAAGGTCATCGACGCCATGGTGGACACCACCATCACCCCCGAGCAGGCCCAGGCCGTGCTCGCCGGCTGGCGCGGCGCGATGGCGGACCTGATCGCCGACAAGCGGCGCGAGCCCGGCGAGGACATCACCAGCGACCTCGTGGCCGCCCGCGACGAGGACGGTTCCCGGCTGACCGAGGAGGAGCTGACCGACACCATCTTCGCGATCCTCGGCGCCGGCTCCGAGACCACCATCAACTTCTTCGACAACGCCATCACCGCGCTGCTGTCGGACCCCGCGCAGCTCGAGCTGGTCCGCTCCGGGCAGGCCACCTGGGACGACGTGATCGACGAGACGCTGCGCGTGGAGTCGCCCCTGGCGCACCTGCCGCTGCGCTACGCCGTCGAGGACATCGAGCTCGACGGCGTCACCATCCCCAAGGGCGACCCGATCCTGGTCAACTACAGCGCCGTGGGCCGCGACCCGCGACTGCACCCGGACGACCCCGGCTCCTTCGACCTCACCCGGGCGGACAAGGAGCACCTGTCCTTCGGATTCGGCCCCCACTACTGCCTCGGCGTGGGCGTGGCCCGCCTGGTCGCCCGCACCGGCCTGTCCCGCCTCTTCGCCCGCTTCCCCGACCTGTCGCTGGCCGTCCCCCGGGAGGAACTCCAGCCCCTGCCGACCTTCATCATGAACGGCCACCGCGCCCTGCCGGTCCGCCTGACGGTCCCGGCCCTGGCCACCACCGCCTCCTGAGCACACCGGCCGTCCGGTGACGGGAGCGTTCCTCCCGGCATGACGCCGCCTGCGCGGTGTTCCGCCGGGAGAAACGCCCTCATTCGTGGTGCCGACCCGAACTGCCACGCCCCGCACAGAAACCACCTCCCCTCCCCAGGCGTTGACCGGTCGACGCCGCTTCGCCGCTTCGCCGTCGCGGCGGGCCGGCGGCGGGTGCCGGGGACACATCGGGAGGGAGAACGGGATGACGCAGGCCGTGGTGGGCGATCCGGGCGAGCGGGTGCCGGGGCGCTGGTGGACGGTGCGTCTGGACGCCGTCGGCCGGGGCAGTACGGCCGTGCGCGTCAGGTGCAGCCGCCCCGCCTGCGCCGAACAGCGTCTGGCGTCCACGGCCGACGGCCGCGCGGCCGCGGTCGCCCACCTCAAGGCCCACCTGCGCGCCGTCCCCGCCCCCAGGGCCGAGGCGTACTGCGCGTGCCGGGCCGAGAGCTGCCGCACCCACCTGCCCGACACCACCGGCCGCCCCGCGCGCGCCGAACCCTGGCGGTGCGGCGGCCCGGTCGTCCTCGCGGTCGTCGCCGACCGGGAAGGACGCTGGTGGCAGGCGATGGAGTGCTGCTCGCGGTGCGCGGCCGCCACCCCCGGAGCGAAGACCGTGGGCACCTCCCGGACGCCCGGCGCCCCGCGGACCACCGAACGCCCGCCCCCCGCAGCCACGGGCGTGGGCGCGCCACGGTTCTCCGACCACCAGCCCCCCGTACCCACGGGCGTGGGCGCGCCGCAGTTCTCCGATCGTCAGGCCCCCGCCGGGACGGGGGCTCCGACCCCCCGCTCCGTACCCGCGCGGCGCCGCCCACGGCAGGGGAAGATCGCCCAGCGGATCGTCCCGCACGACCTGCTGCCCGACACCCTGCGGGACGAACTCACCGAACTCGGCGACCTCTTCCGCGCCTACCAGCGGCGCGAACAGCCCGACCTGGAGCTCCTCGCCGACCTCCAGGAACGCAAGGCCCGCGCCTTCACCACCTGGGCCGCCGTCACCGGCGACGACACCCTGCGGGAGGAGGCCCGGCGTGCCGAACAGGCCGCCGCCACCATCGGCCTCCAGCACCAGCAGCGCACCGGCGTCACGTACGGCGACGGGCCGGCCGTGACGCGGCTGCTGACCGTACCGACGCAGTGGGAGCACGCGCGCTCCGTCCTCGCGCACATCGCCGGCCACGCCCCGCTGCCCGGACCGGAGGCACGGCTGCTGGCGCTGATGCTGACCCTGCGCACCGCGCACACCGGCACCGGCAACCTCGTCGGCCAGGACGTCAACGCGCTGGGCCTGACCGATCCGCGGGACCTGCTGGAGAAGCTGACCGGCTGCGGCTGGCTGTCCCTCCCCGGCACCGTCGACGACCTGCTCGCCTCCCGGCCGGAGAACCCCACCCCGATCACCGTCCCCTCCCTGGTGCCCCCCGAGGACGGGACGGGCCCGTTCACGTTCGGCAGGAAGATGCGGCCCAAGCTCTCCGGCTGGGCCCAGCGGGTCGTGACGGACAAGAAGCTCCGCAAGACCAAGGCCACCGCCGGCACCCGGCTGCTCGCCCTGACACTGGCCACCCGGACCGACCCCTCGGGCCGCCTCGGCCCCGGCGGCCAGGGCATCGCCCTGGACACCCTCACCACCCGGGTCCCGGCCGACCCCGACGGACTCCAGGACCTGATCGACCGCCTGACCGCGGCGGACTGGCTCACCGGGGCCACCCTCACCGACACCCACCTCACCGGCCGCCTGACCGAACGCGTCCTGCCCCTCACCTGCCCCCTTCTCCAGGACCTGGCTCCTCGATCAGGATCGGAGCCGGACGAGTGATGCCGCCGCGGTGACGGTGCCGAGCGTGCCGAAGCAGCATGTCCCGGGTGCCGTCGGCTGATCACAGCGCGTGTCGTCCGTGGACGGTCCGCCACGGCCCGAAGCGTTCCGGCAGCTCAGGCCACCGCACGCCGGTGCCCGATGCGTCACTCGCCCGGACGGATACGCTCACGCGTCGCTGTGACGATCCAGACCGCCCCGGGGATGTGGACACCGTCTGCGGTCTCGAACTCCGTGAGGGCGTCGTGCACTTCGGCCCGGATGCGGGTGATGGTCGCCGGGTCGACATCGCGCAGGTTGTAGCGCGTCGGGCCCATGGAGAAGATGAAGTCGGCGGCGTCGTCCGCGTCGGCGCCGAAGGTCATGGGCGCCTCGACCGGAGCCACCTCGATGTCGGTGAACCCGCCGGCGGTGAGCACGTGGCGGATGCGCGCCGGGTCGAGGAGCGACCCCATGCCCCTGGAGGCGGGGGACGCCTCGCGCAGGAACGGCGAGAGTGCGGCGGTCGCGCGGGCGTAGGCGCTGTCCGGGCCCGCGGGCTGCGGCCCCAGGAACGCGAGGCGGCCGGCGGGCACGAGCGCGTGCCCGAGATGGGTGAAGGCCGCGACGTGGTCGGCGAAGAACATGACACCGCCGCGGCTGACGAGGACATCGAATCCGCGGTCGGGGAACGGATGCACCTGTGCGTCACCCTGCTCGAAGGTGACGTTGCCGAGGCCTTCCGCGGCCGCGTCACGGCGGGCACGTTCCAGCATCGGCGCGGACAGGTCGACACCCACGACGTTCCCGTCGTGGGCCCGTCGCGCTGCGAGGCGCGTCGTCTGGCCGGTGCCGCAGCCGACGTCGAGGACCCGGTCCCGGGCTGTGATGTCCGCGGCGGCGAAGAGGGGCGCGTTGAACGAGCCCATCATCCCGTCGTAACGCTCGGGGTGTCCGGCCCAGAGGACGCCCTCCCAGTCGTTCCACGCCTCTGCCTGCTGATGGTTGGCGATCGTGTGCACGGCTTGCCCTCCGACGATTGGAGTCGACCTCTAGAGTTCAACTCTAGATATAGGCTCCAGTCATGGGTGAAGGCAAGGGGAAGCAGGGCGGCAAGGCTCAGGAGACACGGCGACGGATCATCGAGGCGGCCGGCGCGCTCTTCGTCGAGCAGGGCTACGGGGCGACCAGACTGCAGGAGATCGCCGACCGGGCAGGGGTGGCGGTGCAGACCATCTACTTCGTCTTCCGCAACAAGCCCTCGCTGCTCAAGGAACTCGTCGACGTCACGATCGCGGGCGACGACGAACCCGTGCCGACGATGGACCGGCCCTGGTTCACGGAGGTCATGACCGCGCCCACCGCCGAGTCCGCGCTGGCCGCACTGGTCGCCGGCACCCGCAGGACACTCGAACGCGTCGCGGCCGTCAACGAGATGGTCCGCGCCGCGACAGCGACCAACCCGGAGATCCGGGAGCTGTGGCCGGATCACACGGACCCGCGGTACACGGTGATCGCGACAGCGGCGAAGTCCCTGACCGAGAAGCCGGGCACGCGCCCCGCCGTCCCCGTCGAAGAAGCGGCGGACATCATCTACGCCGTCCTCAGCCCGGAGCTCTTCCTGGTCCTCACCCGCGACCGCGCGTGGCCACCGGCCAAGTGGGAGCAATGGGCGTACGGCACCCTCAGCTCCCAGCTGTTGGTCGACAACGGGCTCTGAACAGCTCCGCCTCCGAGGGCGATCGAGGAGACAGGGCCCGGCGCCCGGCTCGTCTTCGAGTACCAGGCGGTGGAGCAGGCACGGCCGGCGCTCCTCCGGCTCCTCGCCGGCCCCCGGCGGAACCGGGGCCCGGCGGGTCGTCGACCGGCGGGAAGACGGCCGCCCGGCCGTCGGGGAACGCGGCCCCTCGGTCCTCGAGGTGCCGCCGGACCTGCCGCTTCGCCCGCGGCGCACGTCCGTGGTGCGATGGAACCGGGGCGGAAAGGAGAGCGGTCATGTCCGCAGCCAGGCGAACGAGTGTCGCCGCCCCGGTGTCGGTCCGCCCGCTGGTCGAGCCGGACCTGGACCGGGCCGACGAGATCTTCAGGGTCGCCTTCGGGACCTTCCTCGGAGCCCCCGAGCCGGAGACGTTCTTCGGGACCGCCGACTACGTCCGCACCCGCTGGGCGGCGGATCCGCACGCGGCCTTCGCGGCGACCGTCGAGGGCGAGGTCGTCGGATCGAACTTCGCCGCCGACTGGGGCAGCGTCGGGTACTTCGGCCCGCTGACCGTACGTCCGGACCTGTGGGACCAGGGCATCGGCAGGCGCCTCATGGAACCGGTCATGGACTGTTTCGGCACCTGGGAGAACCGCCACCTCGGCCTGTTCACCTTCTCGCACAGTCCCAAGCACCTCGAGCTCTACCGCCGGTACGGTTTCTGGCCCCGGTTCCTCACCGCGGTCATGAGGAAACAGGTCGCCGCCAGTGCCGCGGTCCCCGGCCGAGTGCTGTACGGCGAGCTGACCGCCGCCGAGCGGTCCGACGCACTGAGCCTCGGTCGCGCACTGACGGGGGCCGTGCACGAGGGCCTGAGCCTGGAGCGCGAGATCACGGCCGCACAGGCACAGGGGCTCGGTGACACCGTCCTCCTCGAGGGCTCCGGCTCCGGCCTCGACGGCCTGGCCGTCTGCCACTGCGGAGCGGGGTCGGAGGCCGGTGAGGACGTGTGCTTCGTCAAATTCGGCGCCGTACGCCCTGGCCCGGACGCCGCGGACCGGTTCGAACGACTGCTGAACGCGTGCGAGCAGCTGGCCACCGAGAAGGGGCTGGGGCAACTGGACGCCGGAATGAACCTGGCCCGCCAGGACGCCTACCGGCGCATGGCCGACCGCGGTTTCCGCACCTGGCTGCAGGGCGTGACCATGCACAGGCCCAACGAACCCGGCTACAGCCACCCGGACGCCTACGTGATCGACGACTGGCGCTGAGTCCACCGCCGTACCCGGCTCCGGGGAAGAGCCGATGCCGTCAGGTGGCTTCGTCCACGAGGTCCACGGGTTGCACCTTCCGTAGCGGCATGTGGTCCGGTGGACTCACGTCCGATGCCTTGAGGAAAGGTCCCTGCTCATGCGTTCGTCTTTCATGCCACCCCGTCGGGTCAGGATCGGTGACGCGGCGGCCTTCGTCGGCAGCACGCCACGGGCGATTCGCCATTACCACGAGATCGGCCTGCTCCCCGAGCCTGAGCGGGGCGGCGATGACCGCCGCCGCTACGGGTACGAGGACATGATCCGCTTGCTGTGGATTCGCAAGATGGCCGACGCCGGGATCGCCCTGGACGACATCCGTGACGCCTTCACCCCCGGTACGGCTTCCGCCGGTGCGGACAACGGAGAAGGTGTCGCGGGCGTCCTGGAGCGGTTGGAGGAAACCCTCGCCGAGCAGGAGGCGGAACTGCGGCGGCAACGGACCGCCGTGCGGCGGATGCGCACCGAAGGCGGCCGGATGGGCCTGCTCTCCGACTTCGTCACCGAACGCCTCAAGAGCCTGCCCGACGGCTCCCTGCGCCAGGCGGACCTGGACAGTCTGCTGGTCACCGAGCGGATCTTCGGCCCGCTCGGCGCGGCCGTCCAGGCCACCCGCCTCGTCGTCCTGGCCACGCATCCCACTCTGCGGGAGGAATCCGACCGCATCGACGACGCCGAGGAGGCACTCGATGACAGTGTCGCCGTCGATGATCCACGGGTGGCTCAAGTGGCCGTCGAACGGCACGCCTTCGAAAGCGCCCTGCAGGCCGTCATCGAGGAGTCCGGCCTGGACAAGGACGACGACGCCCTCTTCGACGCCTGGGACACTGTGCACCCTGCCGGAGCCGATGACGGCGAGGCCGACCTCGGCTCCGGCAGGCGGGAGGCCGACTCCATGAGCGTGGTCGGAGCCATCGGCAAGATGCCCTACGACTTCTCCCCGGCCCGCCTGCGCTGTATGGAACTGGCGGAAGAACTGTCCGCCCAGGACTCACCCGCTACCTGAAACGGGGATCGCGCGGGCAGAAGGAACCTCGGGAAGCCGGAACGCCGCAGAAGCGGGGAGTACAGTCCCACACGCCGTCCACGCCGCAGCTCAACACGGAATCACCACGACCGGCGACAATGCCGATGACCCCGCCGGCACCACCCCGCGCACTCACTGGTGCACAGCGACGGCGATCTTGCCGCGTGGGCGTCCGCGGCCCTCGCCGGCAGAGCCGCCCTCCAGCAGTGCGTGCGCCTGTGCGATGGCGGCCAGCGGTACCAGAAATTCCGCGAAAACCCGTTGGGCGGACGCGGCGACCGCTGCTACGTTTCCGGCGGCCGTGCGAGAGATCGAGGAGGTGGTACCCGTGAACGCAGTACCGACATGGGTGCTCCCCTCCGGGGTCGCGGTCGGGCGATAGGTCGTCCGGGAGCGCCGTTCCAGTGCACTCCCGAAAGGCACGACCATGCGATTCACTTCCGAGCGGCGCTTCGACGACGGCGTCCTCGAACGCGAGTTCACCCTCGGTGAGATCCCCGGCATCCTGTGGACGCCCGGATCCGCCTCCGCATCCGCACCGGTGCCGCTGATCCTGCTCGGCCACCCTCCCCTCGGACTGCGCACGATGTACCCCCGGCTGATGGACCGGGCCCGGCACTCCGCGGCGGAGGGCTTCGCCACGGCCACCATCGAGCTCCCCGGAAGCGGCGACCGGCCCCGCCGGCCCGCCCTCGAGCAGGCCCGCGCCGACCTGCGCCGGGCGCTGGAGGCCGGCGAGCCGGTCGGCGACGAGATCGTCGACGCCCTCGTCCTCCCGCTCGTCGACGAGGCCGTCCCGGAATGGCGGGCCGCCCTGGACCTCCTCCTGTCGCTGCCCGGGATCGGCGGCCCGGTCGGGTACTCGGGGGGACTGATCTCCGTCGGCGTCCGACTGGCGGTGGTCGAGCCGCGCATCGTGGCCGCCGCTCTCTTCGCCGGGAGTTTCGTGCCTCGCGTCATGTTCGAGGAGGCCCGCCGGGTCACCGTTCCCCTGCACGTCCTGCTGCAGTGGGACGACGAGGGGAACGACCGGCAGACGGCCCTGGACCTGTTCGACGCCTTCGGTTCCAGGGAGAAGTCCCTGCACGCCAACATGGGCGGGCACACCGGCGTCCCGCGGTTCGAGGGAGACGCCGTGGTCCGGTTCTTCACCCGACATCTGATGTGAGGCCGGGCCGTCGGACCGGAGGCAGACGGTGAGCGGCGTCGGCCGGCATGCCGCTCGGTGTCACCGGTCCCCGCCCCGCCCCTCGTCGCCGGGCGTACCGGGCCACCGTGCACGCGGTCGGGCCGATGAGCCCCGTCCCTGTGCCGTCGGGCATGTCCAGGGTGACGGGCCCCTTCAGGTGGTGGTGGTGGGCCAGTCGCGCAGCAGGGCGGCGATCTTCCCGGCGGTGCAGGCCGGGTCCAGGAGCAGGTCCTTGAGGGCGAGGGCGTCCTCGCGGGCGGGTTTGACGGTGATCCCGGCGGCCTCGAGGTACATGACGCCGGTGGCGGCGGCGACGGCCAGGTTGGAGCGCTCCAGCCAGCGGCAGCGGCCCAGCGTGTGCACCAGGGCGGCGGCCTTGGCGTAGGGACCGTCGTAGACGGGCCGCTCGAACAGTTCGGCCCGGTGGCGGGCGACCGCCGAGACCGGGACGCCGTAGTCGTCGGGGGCCGGATCGTTCACCCCGGCGGCCTCGGCGACCTGCAGGATCCAGGGAACGTCGAGGTGCGGGTTCATCAGGCGGCGCGTGCTCCCCGAGCCGTTTCCGGCTGCTGGGCGTCCTCGGCTTCGTCGAAGAGTGCCTGGTGTTCGGCCAGGAAGCGGGTGGCTGCGTCCACCGCGCGGGCGCGCAGGCCACTGGTGTCGTCCTCCACCAGCCGGGAGAGGTAGTCCCCGATGCTCAGTCCCAGGTCGGCGGCGCGCTTCCTCGCGAGTTCCGCGACGTCCTCGTCCACGCGCGCACCCAGTTGCGTCTTCGCCATACCCGCATGGTAACAGGTGTTACCGCCGTGTGCGGATGGCGGCCCCGAACGCCGCTCCGCCCGAACGCGCACCGCCTCACCCCGTCGCGCAGCAGCAGGCGGCAGCGAACCCTCGTGTATTCGGGACACCACAGGGGCCGTGGACCGTCGGCCCTCCGGCACCACGCTCTGAAGGCCGGTGACGACCACCGGTGGAACTCGACACCGCGCGGCCTCGGAATGCTCCACGTCGACGACCCGGACGCAGGCCGTCCACATGACCGGCCGAATAAATCCTCGGGCCTGTGCGGGTCCTGCCTTGCGATGCTTGGCGCCGGGTCCGGGGGTGGCCGCCGAATGATGCCCACGAAGACACCGGGGGCATCGCCGCTGTCCCCGGACGGGTATGTGTACTCAACACTGAAGGAGAAGGACATGGAGCCGTCAGAACTCCGCCGCGCCGTTGAGGCAGGGCGGGCGACCGCTTCGGAACTGGGCCTTCAGGTCGACGACGCGATCGTCATCCACAACTCGGACCGCGTCGCGCTGCGTCTGGTCCCTTGCGATGTCCTGGCTCGGGTCGCGCCGTTGGGGCATCTGGCTGACTCCGAGTTCGAAGTCGAGGTTGCCCGCCGTCTCTCCGCCGTCGACGCTCCGGTGGCTGAGCTCGAGCCCCGGGTCGAGTCCCGGGTCCATCCGCGTGATGCCTTCGCCGTTTCGCTCTGGACCTACTACGAACCGGTGGGGTCGGAGATCGCCCCGGCCGACTACGCGGACGTGTTCCTGCGGCATCATGCCGCCCTGCGCCGGATCGATCTGGACGCACCGCATTTCACCGATCGAGCCGCCGTGGCACTGAGAGAGGTGAACGACCGGGAGCGCTCTCCCGAACTGTCCGATTCCGACCGGGAACTCCTCAGCGACACACTTGGTGGACTGAGCGCCGTGATCAGCAGCGCCAAAGCCGGCGACCAGCTGCTGCACGGCGAGCCTCATCCGGGCAACCTCCTGAACACGAGGAGAGGGCCGCTTTTCGTAGACCTCGCCACCTGCTGCCGTGGGCCGATCGAGTTCGACCTCGCCCATGCGCCCGAAGAAGTGGGAAAGCGCTATGCGGGGGCCGACCACGACCTGATCCACCGGTGCCGCGCCCTGAACTGGGCGATGTTCTCCGCCTGGCGCTGGCGCCGGGACGACCAGATGCCCGACCGGGACCACTGGAGAGCGGAGGGCCTCAACCAGGTTCGTACCGCACTCGATCGCTGCGCACTGGACTGAACCTGACACGGAGGGGCTGCTGGACGGCCCCGGTCCGCTGCGCCGTGTCAGGCATCCCGTCACGGTGCGGCGGCCGGACTCGGCCTGCTTGAGAGGACACCTCATTCCCCCGCCCCGTGCCCGCGTCACTACCCCGGACACGGGCCGGTCACATGATCCGCCAAACAGGTCCTGATGGTCCTGGTGGTCGTCGTCGGGCGGCAACAGGGTGGTGCCGTGAGGGTGGCGCAGCATCTGCGAGGGCCGGACGGAAGCCGGCTCCGCGCGGCTCTCCGCGCCCACGGGTCGGTACGCCGTCGGCCCCTGGGGGCC
This sequence comes from Streptomyces sp. NPDC051740, assembly GCF_044453165.1. Classification (NCBI taxonomy): domain Bacteria; kingdom Bacillati; phylum Actinomycetota; class Actinomycetes; order Kitasatosporales; family Streptomycetaceae; genus Streptomyces; species Streptomyces sp. NPDC051740. Next base: position 63,601 of record NZ_JBITCL010000030.1, read on the forward strand.
TCCGGTGCACCGACGGGGCCTGCGGGTGCCTGGGCGGCTGCGGCTTGTCGAGGGCGTCGACGAATGCGTGGCCGAGGTCGGCACGGGCTGATGGAGGCATACGTGACGGGTGGCTCGTCGGCTGCGGCCGCGTCGTGGCGTGCTTTCGTCGGCTGAGGACGGGGGAGGGGGCCGGGTTCTTCGGCGACAGGTTGGAAGCGGGGGCCGCGGTGAACGCTCCATGGGGAGGTGCTGAGCAGTGCCTCGCGCGACCGCTTTCAGGAGCACGGTGTGTGGGCGGGAGCTGCCGTAAGCGACAGTCTGTGTTGCTGTAAGAGAGGGCGCGCGGAGAAAGAACGCCCTGACCAGCAGAGATACCTTTCTGCACACAGTTCTGACGATCTGGCAGCCGGTTCTGAGCATCGTGCACCCGGTTCCTGAGGGCAGGGCAGGCAGTTCCGGGAACCGCTGTGCCCATGTTCCAGGAACCGTGACCACGCCTGCAGGAACCGACCAGATTGACGTCAGGTACATGAGCCGGCGCTGCTTTCCCTGGGGGGCGACCTCGGCTGCGGATCGATGCCCGGTGGAGCGACACGCCCTGGAAGCGGACTACATGAACTCCACGCTCATGTACGTTGAGTTCATCTGGTCGGCGCTGAGGACCGCCGCTCATCGACGTCAAGGCAATGTCCGGCCACGGGAGGGCCTGTTGGGAGCAGTACGCAGACTGGTCGACGCCGACACCGGCGAGGCCATCCCCTACGCGCCCTATGCCTTCTCGGGCGAGCACATCCAGGTGGACAAGGCCAGAGTCGAAGCGATCACCGAGAGCAAGGAATTCACCCCGAGCCAGAAGTACATGGTGCTGTGGTGGATCGGGGTCTCCCCTCAGGGCATGGCACCGCTCAGGGCGACCGGCGCGGACATCGCCAAGAAGGTCGGGATGACCGCCGATGCCGTCGGCAAGATCAACCGGAAGCTGCTCAAACAGCGCATCCTGATCGAGCGCGGACGCATCGGCAACTACAGGCTCTACCGGATCAGCCCGTACATTGCTTTCCACGGGACCGGCATCGAGCAACGGGAAGCGATCAGGACATGCAACCCGCCGGACATCCCCGGCTTCAACAAGACGGCTCCTTCACTGTGGGAGGTCCAGTGAACAACGACGACAAGCACAAGCTCCTGGACGTCCTGCACCGCACGGCCGGCATGACCGCCAACCAGCGCCTGGTCGTCATGCTCTACGCGATGCACCCCACCGACCGCGCCGGTGCCGTCGTCGAGACCGGCGCCAAGCTCGCCGAACTCGTCGGAATGTCCCCGACCGTCTTCTCCCGCACCCGGCGCCAGGTCGTGGAGGCCGGATGGCTCGAGGAATCCGAGCGGCTCGCACACATCAGCTATTACAGGCTCAGTGCGAAGAGCACCGGCGAGGACGTCGTCGTCCCTCTGCGTCGCGCGACCTGAACAGCTCCGGGACCGGAACTCATGTACGTGAGGTCAATGAGCACCGATCCTGAGACAGGTGCTCATTGACCTCACGTACATGACAGCCCGATGTCTCCGGACAGGGACGAGCAAGCAGACGTCTCCGGACCCGGCCCGGCCGCCGAGACCGTCGACCGCAAGCCCGCACCGGAGCTGACGACTCCCTCCCCGGGGCGCAGCCGACATAATGGAGGCATGTCATCCGTGCCGCAGCGATCAGCTTTCGCCCAAGCCCGGGCCGGTGGGCCCGCCGGCCCGGGCGGCACGGACCTGCGGCTGTACCGGGAGAAGTTCCGGCGCCGTCTGCCGTCGGACCTCCTGGAGCTGCGGGGACCCGCGGAGGGGGTCGTGGAGCCGTCGGCCACCGTCGTCTGGTCCGGACTGCGCGCCTTCGACCTCGGCAACGAACGGCAGCGCATGAGCCTGTACCGCACCGTCCTCGCCGAAGGCATGCGCGAGGACCTGTGCGCCCTCCTCAACCACGACCTCCTGCTGAGGCTGTGGCCCACCCTGCGGATCCTGGTCTCGACCACGGTCCGCGGCGTGTGGGAGGAGGCGTTCCCGGAGCTGCGGGCCCTGGCGGACCTCCCCGCCGCCCAGCCCCCCGCCCGGCGCCGCCCGCACGAGGGCGCGGCCGTCGCGTGATCCTCCCCGACCTGCACGCCCGCCTCCTCGCGGACGTCCTGGCCATCGGTTCTCCTTATCCCCTGGTGATCACGGGCGGCTACGCCGTCCAGGCCCACGAGCTCCTCGCCCGTCCGAGCCAGGACCTCGACGTCGCGACCGAGAACCCGGCGCCCATGAACGAGATCGTCCGTGCTCTCACCGACGGTCTGACCACACGGGGCTGGCAGGCCGACGTCATCGAGGTCGCTCCGCTCTCGGCCCGCCTCAACGTCACGGACACCCGCTCGGACGCCCAGGAGACCTGCGAGGTGGACGTCCTCAAGGAGGTCTTCTTCCGCCCCGTCGCCTCCAGCGCGTACGGGCCCGTCCTCGCCGAGGAGGACGTGATCGGTACCAAGGTCCGTGCCCTGGCCGAGCGGGGCCTCGCCCGTGACGCCCTGGACGTCTTCGCCGCCTCCCGCCGCTGGACCACCACCGACCTGGAGGAATTCGGCCGGCGCCATGCCCGCGACCGCTTCGACCTCGACTCCCTGCATACCCGCCTGACTGCCGTCGCCTGGATCGACGACGCCGAGTTCGAGGCGTACGGAGCGGACACCGCCCTGGTCGACGAGCTGATGACCTGGGCCCAGGAGTGGGCCGACGCCCTCGGCCGCCGACTGCTCCGCGACCAGGACACCGACCGTTGAGGTTCTCTCCTCCCTTCGCGAGCTCAGGAAGGGGATTCCCGTCCGCCTTGCGGCGACGGGCTCGACGCCCCGGCCGCCCCGTCCCGCGACTCGTCAGGGAACGCGGTCGGTTCGCGGCCTGAACGGCCGCGCAACACCGGGTGGGCATGGGTGTCGCCGGCCAGGACGCCGCCGGGTACGAACGGTCTGCCCCGCGGGGCAGACCGTTCGTACCCGGCTGGTTCAGGCGGGCAGCGGCTGGGCCCGCTCGAAGCCCCGGGCGACGCGTTCCTGCATCTCCGGGGTCATCAGGGCGGTGGGCGGGTCGACCAGGCCGGCCACGCGCATGAAGGTGGCCGTCACCTCGCCGTCCACCGCGGCCGCGGTGTGCAGCCTGGCCATGTACATCCCGGACTGCTCCCACTCGGGGGTCCGTACGCCCTCCACCTCCGGGTAGCCCAGGTCGGCGCCCGCGGA
>NZ_JBITCL010000031.1:0-56706 GCF_044453165.1 Streptomyces sp. NPDC051740
CCCTTCGGTCTTGCGTTTCCGACTCTATCAGATCTTTCCGATCCGATTTCCTCGGTGCTTTCCGGGGTTCCGCTCTCGCGTTTCCCTTTCCGGCGATTCCCACTTTATCAGAAGTTTCAGGGCGGACTTACCGGCCTTCGTTTTCCGATTTATCGGGAGGTGCTTCTTCGAAATCAGTGTTTCGATGAGAAGCTGATAGACGCTCACTGTCGCCCTCCGGGTCAGACCCCGTCTCCAGGCAACTGTTTGAATCTACCTCCCCGCCTGCTCCGTGTCAACGGTTCCTGCGGGGCGAAGAGGAGACTAGCAGCTCAGCGGGGTCTCGCGCACATCAGGCGGCCGCGGGCACGTCGGCGCTGCGTTCGAACGCCTCCAGGTCACCGGTCTCGCCGGCGCGCGCCGCACGTCCGCCCAGGACATAGACGTAGGCCAGGAAAGCCAGCTCGGCGATGACTCCGATGGTGATGCGCGCCCAGGTGGGCAGATCCGACGGGGTGACGAAGCCTTCGATGGCGCCGGAGACGAAGAGGACCAGGGCGAGGCCGATCGCCATGGCCAGGGCTGCCCGGCCTTCCGCCGCCAAGGCTGTGCGTCGGGTGCGGGGGCCCGGGTCGATGACGGTCCAGCCGAGGCGGAGGCCGGTTCCGGCCGCGACGAAGACCGCGGTGAGTTCCAGGAGGCCGTGCGGCAGGACCAGGCCGAGGAAGGTGTCGAGACGGCCGGCGGAGGACATCAGACCGAAGCCGACACCCAGGTTGAGCATGTTCTGGAAGAGGATCCAGAGGACCGGCAGGCCCAGGAAGACACCCAGGATCAGGCAGAGGGCCGCGGCCCACGCGTTGTTCGTCCAGACCTGGGCGGCGAAGGAGGCCGCGGGGTGGCTCGAGTAGTACGTCTCGTACTGGCCGCCGGGACGGGTGAGCTCGCGCAGCTCGCTGGGGGCCGCTATGGACGCCTGTACTTCGGGGTGGGTGCCTATCCACCAGCCGAGGAGCGCCGCGACGGCTGTGGAGAGGAGTGCTGTGGGCACCCACCAGTGCCGTGACGTGTAGACGGCGGCCGGGAAGCTGTGGGACAGGAAGCGTGTGACGTCCCGCCAGGAGGCGCGGCGGGCGCCGGTCACCGCACTGCGCGCGCGTGCCACCAGTTGGCTGAGCCGGCCGGTCAGCTGCGGGTCGGGGGCGGCCGACTGGATCAGGGAGAGATGGGTGGCCGTGCGCTGATAGAGGACGACGAGTTCGTCGGCCTCCGCGCCGGTGAGGCGGCGCTGGCGCCGGAGCAGGGCGTCGAGGCGGTCCCACTCCGCGCGGTGGGCGGAGACGAAGACGTCGAGGTCCATCGGTGTGCCTGCTCCTCGGCTGTTCGTCGGCGGTCGGCCTGACCGGTGGAAGGATGATCGGCTTGATCTGCTGGTCGTACTGCGGTGCGATGTGCCATCAGCTTGGCAGACTGGCGGTGTCCGGGGCAGGCCAGGGAAGGGCGGCGGGCGTGAGTGAGCTGGTGACGGGCGAGGCGGTGGCATTGGAGCTGCGCCCCGCGAGGCTGCCCAGCAGGGCGCTGGCCGTGCTGCTCGATCTGGTGGCGGCCGTGGCCGTCTATGTCGTGGTGACCATCGCTCTGGTGGCTGCCACGGCCTCGTTGGACGAGGCCGCGCAGACCGCGATCTCGATCGCCTTGTTCGTCCTCGTGCTGGTCGGTGGGCCGATCCTGGTCGAGACGCTCAGCCATGGGCGGTCGCTCGGGAAGATGGCCTGCGGACTGCGGGTGGTGCGGGACGACGGGGGGCCGATCCGGTTCCGGCACGCGTTGGTGCGAGGCCTGATCGGTGTGATCGAGATCCTGATGACGCTCGGGGTCGTGGCCTGCATCGCGTCTCTGGTTTCGGCGCGGGGACGGCGGCTCGGAGACGTGTTCGCGGGGACTCTCGTCGTGCGGGAGCGGGTGCCGGCCGGGCAGGCGGGGTTCGTGCCGCCGCCTCCGCCGTGGCTGACCGGGCGTTTCTCGGGGCTCGATCTGTCGGCGGTGCCCGATGGTCTGTGGCTTGCCGTCCGGCAGTACCTGACGCGGATGGGGCAGCTCGATCCGCAGGTCGGTTGGTCGATGGCGGAGCGGCTGGCCGCGGACCTGGCCGGGCGCACGGGGGCGCCGGTGCCGCCGGGGGTGCCGCCCGCGGCGTATCTCGCGGCGGTGGTGCAGGAGCGGCAGGCCCGGGAGGCCCGGCGGGCGTTCGGACAGGGGTCGGCCGGGGGTGGCGGACCCGTGGGTACGGCTGGTCCGGCGGGTGCCTACGCTCCGCCGGTGTATCCCGTCGCGGCCGTCGCGCCGGATGCGCGGCCGGCTGTGTATCCGCCGACGGATCCGGGAGCCGTGGTACGTGGGGAGCGGGCCGCCCCGCCGCCGGAGGGATCGTCGGCCGACCGGCCCTCGACGGGGTTCGCTCCGCCCGCGTAGGCGCCTTCGAAAGGCGCCGGTCAGTCGAGGACCGACGGTGGTGATTCGAGGTCCTCCAGTTCGATGCCGGGGGCCGCGAGGACCACGTCCCCGGCGATGTGCACGGAGTGCTGTTCGCCCGTGTCCAGGGCTGTGACCTGGTATTCGTCCACGGTCAGGGGGCCGTTGTCAGTGGTGTGTGCTTCTCTTTTCACCAACGCCCAGGACTGGTCCAGGGTACGCGGGGCGAGGACCGGGTCCGTGAAGGCGACGAGGCGTACACGGGTGGCTGATGCCGAGGGGGTGAGGCGCAGGAGGCGAGCGGTGGCGATGAGGAAGGCGGGGGACGAGCCGGTGAAGGCGTGAGCGCGCACATTGCCTTCGGTGGCGTGGGTTCCGGTGGGGTCGGTGCGGACCCAGGTGACGCCGTCGAGGGCGGCGCCGCGGACCTGCCAGCTCGCGGCGTGGAGTTCGAGGCGGATGGGGCGGCCGAGTTCGTCGAGGGCGAGGTCGACCGAGCCCAGATGATCGCCTGCGGGGGCGGTGAGCTGCGAGACGTAGCGCCAGCCGGAGGGGCCGGGGGCGCAGTGGAAGTGTTCTTCTGCGAGGGGGGTGTGATCGTGCGGATCGTGGAGCGAATAGCGGCCGCGGGGCATGGGGGTCCTGGGTCGTGACGGGCTGGGCCGGTCGCCGGTCCGCCAAAGGGGCAGGCCCCCGGCACGGGGGTGCGGGGGCCTGCCTCGGAGGACCTGCTGCCGGGGAGCGCGTCCGTGCACCGGACGCGCTCCCCGCGGCGGGAGCGTGGGCTCAGTAGCGGTAGTGGTCCGACTTGAACGGGCCCTCGACCTGCACGCCGATGTACTCGGCCTGCTCCGGGCGGAGCGTGGTCAGCTTGACGCCGAGTGCGTCGAGGTGGAGGCGGGCGACCTTCTCGTCGAGGTGCTTGGGCAGCACGTAGACGCCGGTCGGGTACTCGTCGGGCTTGGTGAACAGCTCGATCTGGGCCAGCGTCTGGTCCGCGAAGGAGTTGGACATCACGAACGACGGGTGGCCGGTGGCGTTGCCCAGGTTCAGCAGGCGGCCCTCGGAGAGGACGATGATCTTCTTGCCGTCGGGGAAGGTCCAGGTGTGGACCTGCGGCTTGATTTCGTCCTTGACGATACCGGGGACCTTGGCGAGGCCGGCCATGTCGATCTCGTTGTCGAAGTGGCCGATGTTGCCGACGATGGCCTGGTGCTTCATCTTGGCCATGTCGGCGGCCATGATGATGTCCTTGTTGCCGGTCGTGGTGACGAAGATGTCGGCCTTGTCGACGACCTCGTCGAGCGTCGTGACCTGGTAGCCGTCCATCGCGGCCTGCAGGGCGCAGATCGGGTCGATCTCGGTGACGATCACGCGGGCGCCCTGACCGCGCAGGGACTCCGCGCAGCCCTTGCCCACGTCGCCGTAGCCGAACACGACCGCGGTCTTGCCGCCGATCAGGGTGTCGGTGGCGCGGTTGATGCCGTCGACCAGGGAGTGGCGGCAACCGTACTTGTTGTCGAACTTCGACTTGGTGACGGCGTCGTTGACGTTGATCGCCGGGAACAGGAGGGTGCCGTCGCGCTGCATCTCGTACAGGCGGTGGACGCCGGTCGTGGTCTCCTCGGTGACACCGCGGATCTCGGAGGCGAGCTGGGTCCACTTCTGCGGGCTCTCGCTCAGGGTGCGGTTGAGCAGTTCGAGGATGACGCGGTGCTCGTCGGACTCGGCGGTGTCGGGCGAGGGGGCCTTGCCGTCCTTCTCGTACTCGACGCCCTTGTGGACGAGGAGGGTGGCGTCACCACCGTCGTCGAGGATCATGTTGGGGCCGCCGGTGGGGCTGTCCGGCCAGGTCAGCGCCTGCTCCGTGCACCACCAGTACTCCTCCAGGGTCTCGCCCTTCCAGGCGAAGACGGGAACGCCCTGCGGGTTGTCGGGCGTGCCGTTCGGGCCGACGGCGATGGCGGCCGCGGCGTGGTCCTGGGTGGAGAAGATGTTGCAGGACGCCCAGCGGACCCGGGCGCCGAGGGCGACCAGGGTCTCGATGAGGACGGCGGTCTGCACGGTCATGTGCAGGGAGCCGGTGACGCGGGCGCCGGCCAGGGGCTGGGCGTCGGCGTACTCCCTGCGGATCGCCATCAGGCCGGGCATCTCGTGCTCGGCGAGGGTGATCTCCTTGCGGCCGAACTCGGCCAGGGAGAGGTCGGCGACCTTGAAGTCCTGTCGGTTGTCGACAGTCGTCATTGCGAGCTGCTCCTCGGGGTGTGGGTCGAGGTGGGTACGGCTGGTCTGCGCGGCGGCGGACACAGGGGTGCCCTGAGGAGGACACAGGCATGCCCGCGTGCGCGCAGCGCAGTCCGTCGGAGGCCCTCTCTCCCTCGGCCGGTCCGCGGTGGGACCGCCCGACCGCCATCAGCAGCGACGTCTGGCTCCGTCCCAAGCTACACCGCCGGGCCCGGCCGGCCCCAGTCCGCCCGCGTACACATCAGGCCGATCTGACGGGCGCCCCCCTCACCGGTCCCCGGCGGCCGTCGCCGAGCGGACCGCTAGCCTCACCCCGCGCGGGTGGTCCGCGCGGGGAGGGACGCGGGCATGGACACGGGGCGGGGAATGCTGGTCACGGGGTGGGTGATGCTCGCGGCGGGACTGCTGTCGGTGGTGGCGTCCCTGGGGGCGCTGCGGCTGAACTACGGGACGGCCGATGTGCGGGGCGAGAGCATGACGCCGACGTACCGGCTCGGTGACGACGTCTTCTACGCGCGCGTGGAGGGTGACGAGGTGCGGCGCGGTGACGTGGTGCTGTTCGCGGCGCCCGACCGCTATCCGGGAGGCGGGCTCGTCGTGCAGCGGGTCATCGGGGTGGGCGGTGACCGGATCGTGTGCTGCGAGGGGGAGGGGTCCGCGCGGCGGCTCACGGTGAACGGCAGGGCGTTCGAGGAGCCGTACGTCAAGGACGGGGACGCCAACGGCCCCTTTCCGCAGCGGTACGACGTCCGGGTGCCGCCGGGGCGACTGTTCCTGCTGGGCGACCACCGTCTGAACTCGCGGGACTCCCGTTTCTTCACCGATGACCACGGCGGCACGGTGCCCGTGGAGGCGGTGCGGGGCCGGGTGACGGAGGACCGCCTGGGTGTGGTGCTGCTCGCCGGGGCCACGCTGTTCGGGCTGCTGCTGGCGATCGCGGGTCTGATCTGTGCGCTCGCGGGGCGGACCAGGCGGCACCGGCCGGCGGAGTTCGACACGGAGTTGTGGCCCGCGCACCTCTGAGGCGTGGGGCCGCCCAGGACGGCGGAGGGGCCCGCCGCTGTGATGCGGCGGGCCCCTTCGTCGTAGGGTCCTGCGGGTCCCGGTGGGGCCGGGACTCAGTGAGCGGTGTCGTGGGAGGCGGGGCCGCCGGGGGTGGCCTCGGGGTCGGCGCCCTTAGTGGCCTCGGTCTCGCTGTAGATGTCGGGCTCGAGGTAGATCACGCGGGCGATCGGGACGGCCTCGCGGATGCGGGACTCGGCGGCGTCGATGGCGGAGGCGATCTCGGTGGCCGTGTCGTCGTGCCGGACGGCGATCTTCGCGGCGACCAGCAGCTCCTCGGGACCGATGTGGAGGGTGCGCATGTGGATGATGCGGGTGACGGTGTCTCCGTCGACGACGGCGGCCTCGATCTTCTGGGTCGCCTCGGGGCCCGCGGCCTCACCGAGCAGCAGCGACTTCGTCTCGACGGCGAGGACCAGGGCGATCAGGATGAGCAGGACGCCGATGCAGAGGGTGCCGATGCCGTCCCAGACGCTGTCGCCGGTGGCCAGGGCCATGCCGACACCGCCGAGGGCGAGGATCAGGCCCACGAGCGCGCCGAGGTCCTCCAGGAGGACGACCGGCAGCTCGGGTGCCTTCGCGTGACGGACGAACTCCTTCCAGGAGCGGTCGCCGCGCAGGGGGTTGGACTCCTTGATGGCGGTGCGGAAGGAGAAGGACTCCGCGATGATCGCGAAGACGAGGACGCCGACCGGCCAGTACCAGTGCTCCAGCTCGTGCGGGTGCTTGATCTTCTCGTAGCCCTCGTAGAGGGCGAACATGCCGCCGACCGAGAAGAGCACGATGGAGACGAGGAAGGCGTAGATGTAGCGCTCGCGGCCGTAGCCGAAGGGGTGCTGCGGGGTCGCCTGGCGCTGGGCCCTCTTGCCGCCCACCAGCAGCAGCCCCTGGTTGCCGGAGTCGGCGAGCGAGTGCACGGACTCGGCGAGCATCGATGACGAGCCGCTGAAGAGGAACGCCACGAACTTCGCTACCGCGATCGCGAGGTTGGCGGCGAGTGCCGCCACGATCGCCTTGGTGCCGCCTGACGCGCTCATGTGTTCGCGTTGTCCCTTCGTACGCCGTGTGGGGCCCGGGCAGACGTGTGTGTACGCCGCCCGGGACTTTGCCCGTCCTTTGACGGTGGGCCATTGTTGCAGCCCGGTTCGGCGACGGCGTGTCAGGTCGCCGTCACGGGGTGATCAGGCGACGACGGTGGCCCTGAACAGGGTTCCGGTACCCGACACTTCGGCCTTTTCACCCGAAGGGACGAACACGGATGTGCCCGGGGTCAGTTCGTGCTCGCCCGCCCGTACGGAGCCGGCGGTGCAGAGCAGGATCTGCGGGGTGGTCAGGGTGAGGTCGTGGGTGGCGCCGCCCGCGGGGAGGACGTAGCGGGAGAGGCGGAACTCGTCGATGGGGGTCTCGTAGACCTCCTCGCCGTCCGGACCGGCCTCCGGGCGCAGTACGCCGGGGTCGCCGGCCTCGAAGCGGACGATGCGCAGGAGTTCGGGGACGTCGACGTGCTTGGGGGTCAGGCCGCAGCGCAGGACGTTGTCGGAGTTGGCCATGATCTCGACGCCCAGGCCGTCGAGGTAGGCGTGCGGGACGCCGGCGCCGAGGAAGAGGGCCTCGCCGGGCTGGAGCCGGACGTGGTTGAGGAGCATCGCGGCGATGACGCCGGGGTCGCCCGGGTAGTGGTGGGCGATGTCGGCGTACGGGGCGTAGGCGCCGCCGAGGCGGTCGCAGGCAGCGGCCGTCTCCGTGACGGTGCGGGTCATCTCCTCGGGGTCGGCGGCGAGGATCGCGGTGAGGACCTCCCGCAGGGCCGCCTCCTCGGGGTGGGCGTGCAGCAGGTCGACGTACGGCTTGAGGGAGTCGACGCCGAGGCCGTCGAGGAGTGCGGCGGCGCGCCGCGGGTCGCGGAAGCCGCACAGACCGTCGAACTCGGTGAGGGCGCAGATCAGTTCGGGCTTGTGGTTGGCGTCCTTGTAGTTGCGGTGCGGGGCGGCCACGGGGACGCCGCGGCGCTCCTCGTCCGCGTAGCCCTCCTTCGCCTGGGCCAGGTCGGGGTGGACCTGGAGGGAGAGCGGGGCTCCGGCGGCGAGGAGTTTGAGCAGGAAGGGCAGGCGGGGGCCGAACTTGGCGACCGAGTCCGGGCCGAGTTCCCGCTCCGGGTCGGCGTCGATGACCTCGACGAGCGTGCCCCGGCCGGTGCGTGAGGGTGCGCCGGGGTGGGCGCCCATCCACATCTCCGCCTGCGGCTCGCCGGTCGGTTCGGTGCCGAGCAGCCGCGGGAGGGCCGTGGTGGAACCCCAGGCGTAGGGGCGGACGGTGTTGTCGAGGCGGTCCATGGGATTCTCCGCGTTCCTTCTGCCGGTTCTCGTGCGGGCGCGCGGTGTCGGTGCGTGTCGTGCTTGTCGTGCGTCCGCGCGGAGGGAGGGTCTCAGGGGGTCCCGGGCATGATCAGGCTCCCGAGGCGAGCGCCAGGTAAACGGCGGCGAAATCCGTGACGGCGATCAGTTCCGCGAGGGTCTCCAACTCGCCGCCCGCCTCCGGTTCCAGCTCGCTGATCGGCGTGTCGTGGGTGAGCGCCAGGTCGCGGGCGGCGGGGGCGGCGGTGAGGCCGCCGATGGGACGGTCGCGGAGCAGTACCACGCGCGCGTGCAGGGCGGGTGCTTCCTCCACGCGGTCGCGGAAGAAGTCGTCCGGGTCCGCGCCGGCGGCGAGCCGGCCGGCCAGCAGGGCGCTGTGCGCGGCGAGCGCCTCGGGGAGTTCGGCGACGACGGCGGGGGTGCCGGACAGTTCGGCGAGCGCGGCGGCGAACCGGCGGCCGGCCGGGCCCGCCGAGACGCCCTCGGTCCATACGACGGGCAGCGCTTCGGCCAGTTCGGCGGCCAGGGTCTTGGCGGGGTTGCTGTACGTCGCGATGGCCGGACCGCAGCGTTCGGCGATGCCGTCGAGGCGGTCGGCGATCTTCTCCAGGGCCTCGGGCGGGGCGGTGAGCAGGCCGGTGCGGTCCAGGAGCGCGAGCAGCGGGGTGAGCAGCGCCCACAGGACGCCGGGGGCGGAGGCGGCGAGGGGTTCGTCCTGGTCGTAGGGCGCGGTGGCCATGGGGACGAACAGGCCGTGGGAGCCGCCGACCGCCTCGGCGAGCGGGCTGTCGGCGGGGGCCACGGCGACGACGGTGCAGCCGCGGCGGTAGGCCTGCTCGGAGAGCAGGGACAGGCCCGGTTCGGTGCCGTCGGGGGTGGCGATGAGGAGCAGGTCCACGGAGCCGGCCCAGCCGGGCAGTTCCCAGCGCAGGGCGCCTGGCGCGGGGGCGACGCCGGTGGGCGCGAGGCGGGTGACGGGGCTGCCGGCGCCGGCCAGGGTGCCGAGGAGGTCGGCGGTCTGGGTGGCGGCGGCGCCGGGGCCTGCGATGAGGACGGCGCGGGGGCGGCCGTCGGGTTTGAGGTTGTTGACGCCGGCCTCGGCGGCGTGCCGCGCGGCGGTGCGGACGCGGGCGCCGGCTTCGGCGGCGCCGCGGAGCAGGGCGCGGCGGTCGGCCTCGGCGAGGCCCTCCGGTGAGTCGAGCAGCGATTCGTCGAGCATGGGCGGCGGGCTCCGATCTCCGGTCGGCGGGGCGTCGTCGGTGCGCGGTGTACCGGTTACTCGGGGCGGCGGGCCTCGTCCACGAGGAGTACGGGGATGTCGTCGCGGACAGGGTAGGCCAGGCCGCAGCTCTCGCCGGTGCAGATCAGTTCGGTTTCCTGCTCTTTGAGGGGGGAGTGGCAGGCGGGGCAGGCGAGGATTTCCAGGAGGCCGGCTTCGAGTGGCATGGGCGTTTCCTTCGGTGGGTGGATGTGCTGGTCAGGGTACCGCTGGTGGGGGTGCGGGGCGTTGGGGCCGGGCGGGGGTGGGTCGCGCGGCCCTGCGCGTTACGGGGTACCCCGTGTCGGTGTGGGCCGGGGGTGGGGTTGCACGGCCCGGCGCCTACGGGGTGCCGTCGCGCCCACCCGTGCCGCCCTGGGGGTACCTCCCAGGCCCTTAAGGCACTGGGGGAGGCACGACTGCCCGCAATGGGCGGCGGCATGCGGCTGCCCGCGGGAACGGCGGGGACGGCGGCTGCCCGCGGGAACGGCGGGGACGGCGGCACAGCTGTCTGCGGAACGGGGCGGGGGCGGAACGCGGAACGCGGGCAGCTGTCTGTGGATGGGGGTCATGACCTGATGATGGTCAGGGCCTCGTCGCGGATTCTGGTCATCGTCGTCTCGTCCCGGGCCTCTGCGTTCAGGCGGAGGAGAGGTTCGGTGTTGGAGGGGCGGACGTTGAACCACCAGTCGGGGGCGGTGACGGTGAGGCCGTCCAGGTCGTCGAGGGTGATGCCGTCGCGGCCCTCGTACGCGGCCCTGACCGCGGCGAGGCGGGCGGTCTGGTCGTCGACCGTGGAGTTGATCTCGCCGGAGCCGGCGTAGCGGTCGTACTGGGCGACCAGGGCCGACAGGGTGCCCTGCTGGCCGCCGAGGGCGGCGAGGACGTGCAGGGCGGCCAGCATGCCCGTGTCGGCGTTCCAGAAGTCGCGGAAGTAGTAGTGCGCGGAGTGCTCACCGCCGAAGATCGCGCCGGTCCTGGCCATCTCGGCCTTGATGAAGGAGTGGCCCACGCGGGTGCGCTCGGGGGTGCCGCCGTTCTCCCGTACGACCTCGGGGACCGACCAGGACGTGATCAGGTTGTGGATGACCGTGCCCTTGCCGCCGTTGCGGGCGAGTTCGCGGGAGGCGACCAGGGCGGTGATCGCGGACGGGGAGACCGGTTCGCCCCGCTCGTCGACGACGAAGCAGCGGTCGGCGTCGCCGTCGAAGGCGAGGCCGAGGTCGGCGCCCTCCTCGCGGACCCGCTTCCGCAGGTCGACGAGGTTGGCCGGGTCGAGGGGGTTGGCCTCGTGGTTGGGGAAGGTGCCGTCGAGTTCGAAGTACATCGGGACGAGGGTGAGCGGCAGGCCGGCGAAGACCGTCGGGACGGTGTGCCCGCCCATGCCGTTGCCCGCGTCGACGACGACCTTCAGGGGGCGGATCGAGGTCAGGTCGACGAGCGAGCGCAGGTGTGCCGCGTAGTCGTCCAACGTGTCGCGCCGGGTGATCGTTCCCCGGGTTCCGGTCGTCGGTTCCGGGGCGCCCGAGGCGCTCCACCGCTCGACGAGTTCCCGGATCTCCGCCAGGCCCGTGTCCTGGCCGACCGGCGCCGCGCCCGCGCGGCACAGCTTGATGCCGTTGTACCGCGCCGGGTTGTGCGAGGCCGTGAACATCGCGCCAGGGAGGTGCAGGGCGCCCGAGGCGTAGTAGAGCTGGTCCGTGGAGCACAGGCCGATCTCGGTGACGTCGGCGCCCAGGGCCGCCGCACCTCGCGCGAAGGCGCCGGACAGGCCGGGGGACGACGGCCGCATGTCGTGACCGGTGACGACGGCACTCGCGCCGGTCACCCGGACGAAGGCGGCGCCGAAGAGCTCGGCGAGGGACTCGTCCCACTGGTCGGGGACGACTCCGCGCACGTCGTACGCCTTCACGATCTGCGACAGATCAGCAGCCACGGCCAGCCCTTCCGGAAGTCCTGTCGGTCACCACAAACTACCCGTAGAGGGTGACACGGACGTCGTGGAGGCTCAGGGCAGCATCCAGCCGAGCACCGCCGTGCTCTGGCCCACCACGATCAGGCACATCACGAGCAGCAGGCCGAGGCTCCAGGGCAGCACCTTGCGCAGCAGGTCGCCCTCGCGGCCCGCCAGCCCGACGGCCGCGCAGGCGATGGTGAGGTTCTGCGGCGAGATCATCTTGCCGAGGACGCCGCCGGAGCTGTTGGCGGCGGCGAGCAGTTCGGGCGAGAGCCCGGACTGCTGGGCGGCGGTCACCTGGAGGGCGCCGAAGAGGGCGTTGGAGGAGGTGTCCGAGCCGGAGACGGCGACGCCGAACCAGCCGAGGACCGGGGACAGGAAGGCGAGGCCGGCGCCTGCCGCCGCGACGAAGTGGCCGATCGTCGCCGCCTGGCCCGAGAGGTTCATGACGTAGGCCAGGGCCAGGACGGACGTCACCGTGAGGATCGCGAACCGCAGTTCGTGGACCGTCGCCAGCCACTCCTTGACCGCCACGCGCGCGTGCACCCCGATCACCGCCGCCGTGAGCACTCCGGCGAACAGGACGAGGGTGCCGCCGGTGGAGACGACCGGCCAGGTGAACACGTTGCCGCCGACGGGGTCGCCGTCCGGGCCCGCGACGTCCAGGAAGGGCCAGTCGTAGGTCCGGGTGGTACCGGCGAGCCGGTCCTTCACCGCCGGGATCTGGGAGACGGAGAAGATCACGACGATCAGCGCGTACGGGGCGTAGGCGCGTACCACCTCTCCGCGCGGGTCCTCCTCGTCCAGTTCATCGCTGCGCGCGCCGGTCAGCACGGAGGTCCGTACGGCCTCGGTGGCGGGCACGCGCGCGTGCGGTACGGCGACCAGGGCGCCCGCGCCGGCCAGGGCGGCGCCGATGTCGGCGAGCTGCGCGGAGACGTGGTTGGAGGCGACGAACTGGGCCACGGCGAAGGCGGCTCCGCAGACCAGTGCGGGGATCCAGGTCTCGCGCAGACCGCGGCGCCCGTCCACCAGCCAGACCAGCACGAGCGGCACCACCAGGGCGAGCAGCGGCGTCTGGCGGCCGACGACGGACGCCACGGAGTCCAGTGGCAGGCCGGTGACCTGGGCGAGCGTGACGACCGGCGTGCCCATGGCGCCGAACGCCACCGGCGCGGTGTTGGCGACCAGCGCGACCACGGCGGCGCGTACGGGGTCGAAGCCGAGGGCCACCAGCATCACGGCGGAGATCGCGACGGGGGCGCCGAACCCGGCGAGGGCCTCCAGCAGGGCGCCGAAGCAGAACGCGATGACGAGTGCCTGGATGCGGGGGTCGTCGGAGAGGCGGCCGAAGGAGCGGCGGAGGATGTCGAAGTGGCGGGTGCGGACGGTCATCCGGTAGACCCACAGGGCGTTGACGACGATCCACATGATGGGGAAGACGCCGAAGACGGCGCCCTGGACGCCGCTGGAGAGCGTCTGGCCCAGTGGCATGCCGTACGCCAGGCAGGCCACCAGTACCGCCGCCAGCAGGCCGGTCAGGCCCGCGAGGTGCGCCTTCATCCGGACGCCGCCGAGCAGGACCAGGACGATCACGAGCGGCAAAACCGCCACCAGGGCGGAGAGGCCGAGCGAGCCGGCGACGGGTTCCAGTTCCTGGATGTACACGGGCGCCTCCCGGATTCCGCCATGCGAAAGCGATTTCTCGCCGGGTACCAACGGAATGGTCGTGTCCGCGACAAGGAGGCGTCAATGGGTGTGCGGGGGTTTACGCGGCGCCTGGGGTACGGGGAGGAGGCCCGCCCCGGTCAGTTGTCCGGGGAGCGGAGTACGCGCAGGTGGCCGCGGCGTGCGACCTCCATGGGGTCCGCGGTGCGGGAACCGCCGCCCGCCCCCGCCGCCCGCTCCTGCGGACGGGCCGCCTCGCGCACCGCGTTCGCAAGCGCTTCCAGATCGTCTCCGCTGGGCTGGGCCGGGGCCGAGCCGTCGAGCAGGCGGACGACCTCCCAGCCGCGCGGTGCGGTGAGGCGCTCGGAGTGTTCCGCGCACAGGTCGTAGCAGTGGGGTTCGGCGTAGGTGGCGAGGGGGCCGAGGACCGCGGTCGAGTCGGCGTAGACGTACGTCAGCGTCGCGACGGCGGGACGGCCGCAGGCGGTGCGCGAACAGCGACGTACAGGGCTCACGACGTTGGACGGTACCGCACTCTTGAGCGGGCCGCGACGACTCTCCACCAGGCCACTCCACCGTGTCGCGGCACGAAACGCCCCACATGCCCCTTTGGGGGCACCTTGCCGACCTGGTTCGACGCGAGGGTTCGGGGGGTTCGACGGTACTGATTCCGGTCACCAATTGGTACAAACACTGCCGATTGCCTTGAGGTCATCGGTCTCGGGGAGATACGGAATCGAGCCCAACCTTGGCTGGAATGGTCATGTTGTGACATGCCGTGCGGGTCGGCCGGAAGGCGTGCGGTGATCGGGCGGGGCGGCGACGTGGCGACTACGCTTCGCGGTGATGGACAGCTCTGTGACGCCCCGTGCCGCCGGACCCGGCCCCGCCCCCGGGCCCCGACGCCGTGATCGCCACGGCCGGGGCATGCGCGGCCCGATCGCGCCTCCGCAGGTGCCGCTCGCCGCGAGCCGTGCGGAGACGTTCGCGGATCTCGTGCAGGACTCCGTGGAGCGGCTGGAGCGGCGGTGGCCGCAGTTGGCCGACGTCGATTTCCTGGTGCTGGACGTGCCGCGGCCGGGTGGGGGGGCCTGGAGTGATGAGGCGGTGCCGCTGGGCGGGACCGTGGCCGCTCGTGACGGGCGGCCGGCGCGGGTGGTGGTCTATCGGCGGCCGGTGGAGATCCGTACCAAGGGACGGGACGAGCGGGCGGCGCTTGTGCATGAGGTCGTGGTCGAGCAGGTGGCGGAGGTGTTGGGGCTGACGCCGGAGACGGTGGATCCCCGGTACGGGGAGGACTGACGCCGCGTGGGTGCCGGGGGCGCCTTATGGGGTGCCCCGCGTGTGTGGGCCGGAAATGGGTCTGTGCTGCCCGGCGCTGTACGGGGTGCCCCGCGTTGGTGCGGGGCGGGGGGTGTTCGCGCGGTCCGGCGCTTGCGGGGTGCCGTCGCGCCCACCCGTGCCGCCCCAGCGGCACGACTGCCCGCGGGAACGGCGGCACGGCGGCGACTGCCCGCGGGAACGCGGGGAGGTGGGGCGGTTCCGGATCAGGGCCGCCCCGGTTCGGGGTCAGTTCTGCAGGATCGACAGGTCCTCGTTCGACTGGGGTACCGAGACCGTCCCCCGGTCGTCCGGGAGGGGTTGGACCGTGAAGAACGGGATGTCGTTCTTCGTCGCGGTCAGTGTTCGGGACGCGTAGACCGGTGTGTCCGACTGGGGTTCCACCGTGAGGGCGTAGGTGCCCTTCGACCCGGCCGGGACCGGTGCCTCGATGTCCTGCGTCGTGCCCGACTTGATCGTGTACGTCTTCGAGGCCTCCGTACCGCCCTCGGTGCCCGCCGAGGCCGTGACCTTGATCTTCGCCGTGCCCTCGGGAGCCGTCACCGAGAGCGTCGTGCCCTTGTCCGTGTTGTCCACGGACGTCGCGCGCGTGCCGACCGGTCGCGCCGCCGGGATGAAGGCCGACTCCTGGTTGTCGCCCTTGCCGCGCAGCACCCGTACCGCCGCCACGACCGGGACGGAGTCGTCCGCCGCCGTCAGGACCAGGGAGCCCGCCTCACCGCGCGTGATGTCCTCCAGGTCGACGGCCGCCGTCATGCCGCCCTTCACGTGGAGGGTGTCGTGGCCGGCCGGGGTGATCAGGCCGGAGGGGGAGGCGAGGCGCACCTTCAGGTCGACGTCGGCGTCACCGGAGGTGAAGGCGACCAGGCGTACGGCGGTGGCGTCCTTCGGGATGCCGGGCAGGACCAGGCTGCCGGACGGGTCGGTCGACGCGGGCAGCCAGTCGCCGCCCAGCTTGTCGTCCAGGGCCTGTACGGCGGCGCCGACCCGGCCGCTGCGGACCACCACGTGCACGGTCACGTCGGTCTGCTTCTCGTCGGTGAGCGTCGGGAGCAGGACCGGCTCGGCGGAGTGCGGCTGGACCGTGATGCCCTCCCCCACCGTCGTCTCGAGGGCGCCGTCCTTGCCGTAGAGCTCGATGTCCACGACCGCCGCCGAGTCGTCGGGGTTGGTCAGATGGACGTAGTCGGTGCGGTCGGCGCCGGTGCTCGCGCCGGGGAACCAGAACTCCGTGTCCGGGGCGGTGCAGGTGACGCCGTGCATGCCCCGGCCCGTGCCCGCGGTGACCGTGGTCGTCTCCTGCACGGTCCAGCCCGGCGCGAAGCGGCCCTCGGCGGTGCCGAGGAGGGCGGGGGACTCTCCGCCGGTCGTCTCCCCGGTGGCCGGCTTGCCGGGTTCCTCCGGCTCCAGTACGGGCTTCTCGGACTCGGCGTCCTTGTCGTCCTCGGAGTCGTCCTCGGACTTCGACTCGTCCTGCTTCTGCTCCGTGGCCGCCTGGAGTTCGGCCCCGCCCCCCTTCTCCGTGCCCTTCGTGACCGGGGTGAAGGACGTGTACGTCGTCTCGGCCAGGTCGGAGGAGCTGGGAGAGGGGCACACCAGGCTCGTGCGCTCCACGGGGAGGTGGGCCGCCGCCTCCGCCGTCCCGTCCGTGGCCTTGGTGTCCGGTGAGGACACCGCGGCGAAGCCGGTGACGGCGGCGAGCGCGGTCACGCCCGCGATCAGGGACAGGGTGGTGCGGTTCACTGCTGGCTCCCGTCGGGACGCTCACTGCCCGTGCCGTGGGGGTCGTACGACGTGTCGTAGCCCTGCGTGTAGTTCTGGTCGTAGCCCTGGGTGTAGGTCTGGTCGTACGGCGCCTGCTGGGTGCCGTAGGCGTACGGGTCGTACTCGCCGCCCTGGGGGTAGGCCTCCGCCGGGTAGGTCCCGCCGTAGGCGTCCGCCGGGTACTGCTGGTACTGCTGCTCGTCCGGGTAGGCGTTCGGGTACTGCGCCGCCGCGTCCCAGTCGCCGTGGTCGGGCTGTTGCGGGACGGGGGCGGGGGGCTGCTCGGGCGGGGCGGGGAAGTCCTCGTCGGCGCCCGGTTCTCCGGTGCCGGACTCCGCCGCGGCCTCGGCCTCGGTCTCCGCCTCGGCCTGGGCGCGCAGGCGGCGGGCGCGGCGGCCCTCGCCGGCCATCGCCTCGGCGGGGACGGCCGGTTCCTCGGGCAGGTCGTCGTCGATGTCGCGGCGGCGGCCGGGCAGGGCCATGACGACGAGGACGACGGCGAGCAGACCCTGGGCCCACAGCCAGGCGGTGTGGGTGATGGGGTCGTCGTAGGTGACGTCCAGCGTGCCGCCGGAGGCGGGGAGTTCGAAGCCCTGGGCCCAGCCGTCGACCGTCGTACGGGTCAGCGGCTTGCCGTCCAGGGTGGCGGTCCAGCCCTCGGCGGCGGTGTCGGCGAGGCGCAGGACGCGGCCCTCGGCACCGTCCGGGATCTTGGTGTGGATCTCGACCGGGCCTGCCGCCACGGGCACGGGATCGCCGTCGCCGTCCTTGGCGGGGACGATGCTCGCGCGGGCGACCTGCCGGTCCACCCGCCACAGCGCGCCGCCCGCCTGCTGGCTGAGCCGGGACAGGCCGGGGGTGGCGTCCAGGACGCGGGTGACCTCGCGCGGTGCGCCCGGGTGGACGAGGACGTAGCGGACGGCGAAGCCGCCGAGCTGGTCGGCCTGGTCCGCGCCGGAGCCGGCGACGAGGTTGGCGACGACCTTGTCGAGCCCGGTGTTCTCGCCGTCCACCGCGGCGATCTCCGCGTCGCCCATGCGGGCGCCGGAGCCGCGGACCAGGACGTAGCCGACCCGGGCGGTGGAGTCGCTGTCGAGGACGAGGGTGCGGGCCTGGTCGCGGGTGCCGCTCTCCTCGGCGACGAACGCGGGCACCTGGACGGGGTCGCGCCGCTCCACGGGGCCGTCGGCGCCGCGGATCACCCAGCCGGCGACGGCGACCAGCGGGCCGATCGCGCAG
Organism: Streptomyces sp. NPDC051740; assembly: GCF_044453165.1. Lineage (NCBI taxonomy): Bacteria > Bacillati > Actinomycetota > Actinomycetes > Kitasatosporales > Streptomycetaceae > Streptomyces > Streptomyces sp. NPDC051740. The sequence continues at coordinate 17,339 of NZ_JBITCL010000031.1, forward strand.
GCGAGGGCGATCAGCGCGGCGACCGGCTGGCGCCAGCCGAAGCTCTGCTCCGCGACCCGCGCGCGTGCCCCGTCGGCGCCGAGCGTGGCGGCGGCCAGGACGGCGATGCCGTAGACGAGGGTCGCGGGACCCGCCCAGACGGAGTTGTTGGACAGGACCGCGAAGACGAGGCCCACCAGGGCCGCCGCCCACGCGGTGAGGATCGCCGTCCGGCGCTCGGAGCGGAGCAGGGCCGCGAGTGCGGCGAGCACCAGGCCGATGAGCAGCGTGCCGCCGACGGTGCCGGGGCCGCCCGGGCTCGCCCCGAGCAGGTCGAGGGCGGAGGCGGCGGAGGGGCCGTACTCCAGGCCCGCTTCCCTGAAGAAGCCGAACGGGAGGAGGGAGAGCGACCACGGGGCGAGGACCAGCAGGGGGGTGCCCAGCTGGGCCAGGAAGCGGAGTCCGTAGGCCGGGATCTCGGTCCTGCGCAGGGCCAGCACGCCGACGCCGAGGACCAGGGCGACGGGCCACACGATCGGGGTGAACGCCGCGGCGATCGTCAGCAGCAGGGCGTACGCCCAGGTGGCGCGCCAACTGCCGCGGGTGCCCTCCGGGTTCGCGAGGCCGCTCGCCGCGATGCCCGCGCGGGCGATCAGCGGCAGCAGTACGGCGAGTACGGCGGTGCCGATGCGGCCGCCGGCCAGGGCGCCGGTCGCGGCGGGCAGGAAGGCGTAGGCGACGGCCGCCCACGCGCGCAGCAGCCGGGACTCGACGAGCGGACGGGAGGCGAAGTACGCGGTGAGGCCGGCCAGCGGTACCGAGCAGACCAGGAGGATCGTGACGGCGAGGCCGGTGGAGCCGAGCAGGAGGGAGGCGAAGGCCGCGACGATCGCCAGGTAGGGCGGTGCGGATCCGGTGCCGCCGGCGCCCACGGCGTGCCAGGCGTCGGTGTAACGGGCCCACAGCTCACCGGCGCCGGCGGGCGCGGGGAGCAGGGCGCCGCCGGCGAGCGCGCCGCCGCCGAGGAGCTGGCGGCAGGCCGCCAGGGAGACGAGCAGCAGCACCAGGAAGAGCACCGGGCCCGGCTTGCGGGCGATGCGCTTGAGGCGGGCGAACTGCTCGACCTCCAGGAAGTCGGCGTCGTCGCCGCCGGGTCCGGACTCGACGGCGCTGCCGTGGCGTCCCGCGCCGGAGGCGGCTTCGGGGTCGGAGCGGCCGACGAGGCCGCTCGCGACCTGTTCCACGGTGACGCGGACGGTCGCGCCGGGCGGCGGGAACAGCGGCCGCATCTCGCCCTTGTCGGTCTGCGGGCTGCCGCGGTGGCGCCGTCCGGCGAGGATCCGCTCGGGCCGCAGCAGGGTGCCCATGAGGCCGCGGATCTCGTCGACGGCCTGTCCGGGGGCCTTGCCGACGAGGTAGGCGAGGGTACGGAGCAGGGTGCCGAGGACGACGCGCAGCAGCACCCAGGGCAGGACGGCCGTACGGGCGTTGACGAGCAGGGTGTAGACGGCGCCCGCCTTGTCCACCTTGTGCGGGGAGGCGGAGGTGCGGCCCACGCAGTCGACGGTGCGGCGCTCGCGGGAGGCGGCCTCGGCGTGCCGGACGACCGCGTCGGGTGCGATCAGGACCCGGTGTCCCGCGGAGTGGGCGCGCCAGCACAGGTCGACGTCGTCGCGCATGAGGGGCAGGTGCCGGTCGAATCCGCCGAGCCGGTCGAAGACGTCACGGCGGACCAGCATGCCGGCGGTGGACACCGACAGCACGGGCCGTACGTGGTCGTGCTGGCCCTGGTCCTGTTCGCGGCGGTCCAGACCGGTCCAGCGGCGGCCGGAGTTGGCGATGGAGACGCCGACCTCGAGGAGCTGCCTGCGGTCGTACCAGCCGCGGAGCTTGGGGCCGACGACGGCCACGTCGTCACGGCCGAGCTCGTACTCGTTCTCCACGACGCGCAGCATCTGGGCCAGCGCGTCGGGTTCGGGCGCACAGTCGTCGTGCAGCAGCCACAGCCACTGCACCGGCTCCCCGTGCGGCAGTTCCGGCAGGTCGTAGGCGTCGTCGCGCCAACTGCGGGTGACCGGGTCCCAGCCGCTCGGCCGCTTCAGGTACGGCAGGTCGTCCGGCGTGAGATGCGGGGCGCTGCGGTTGCACTCCTCGACCGCCTGGCCGAAGCCGGTGCGCCGGGCGAGGTGCAGCACGTGGTCGTCGCCGAGGGCCTCGGCGACCAGCCGGGCGGAGTCGTCCGCGCTGCCGGTGTCGGCGCCCATGGCGAACTGGACGGGGCGCTCCTGGCCGAGCAGCCCGGCGAGCGCGTCGGGCAGCCAGCGGGCGCCGTCGTGGGAGACGAGGACCGCGGTCACCACGTGACGCGGGAACTCAGGTGAGGCAGCGAGGTCTTGCCGGGCTGCCGTGTGGCTGTGCACGGACATCGAGGTACGGGCCCCGGTTCGGTGGTCTGGGGGGAACGCCTGTGCCCGATGGGGGCAGCGGGGCGTCTCGGACGAGCGACCACACTATCGGCAGATTGAACGGGGCGGCGCGGAGCGTCTCGTCGAGGGGCGGTGGCCGGGCGACGGGCGGGCAGAACGGCCCGCCGCCTGTGGACAAACCACCCGCGACGGGCCTTGAGCGACGTATGTACGAAGTGGTGCGTGTGCTGTACGTACGGCGGTGATGTGCCGGTTCGTCAGACCGCGGCCTTCTTCAGCCGGCGGCGCTCCCGCTCGGACAGGCCGCCCCAGATCCCGAAGCGCTCGTCGTTGGCGAGGGCGTATTCGAGGCACTCGGAGCGGACCTCGCACGCGAGGCAGACCTTCTTGGCCTCCCGGGTCGAGCCGCCCTTCTCGGGGAAGAAGGACTCGGGGTCGGTCTGGGCGCACAGCGCGCGCTCCTGCCAGCCGAGCTCCTCGTCCGCGTCGTCGACCAGCAGTTGCTGCACCAGCTCGGTCATGTGCGCCCCTCGTCCGTCCTTCGCGTCCCCGTGATCCAGCCGTTACCGATTCCGGCTGAACGACACGAGTGAAATTACAAGTGTGCTGCTCCGGGCGAGTCAAGCCGAGATCTGCTATTGGGCCCCTTATTCACTCTGCGGAACCAAGGCCGAGCGGAAAGTGTTCAAATCGTCCTAAACCTTGACACGCGTACGGGACCCGTGAGGGCTTCCGACCTCACACAGAGTCTCTGCGGGAGAGACGCCCAGGGCATCGATCCCGTTGCGACACCCGCGCCGAAGCGAACCGGATCACAGTCGGATCACGGGATCGCAACGGCGTGCGGGACGCCCGGCCGTGGGCACCATGTGTCCCGGGAAACGACTGAGCAAACCTTTCGCCTGCGAGATGAACCGGATGAGGTGAACCATGTCCCACATACCGGGCGCCGAGTTGACAGTGGAGGAGTGAACCGCTGTCCTAGTGGGCATGCTCGCGAATTCGGCACTCACCTCGACCCGCTCCGCCGGGTTCCTCGGTGCTGCCCGCGCTCGCTGTAGCTGTCTCTGTTCCGGCTGTTGAGCCCCACGCGCTCCCGCCGCCGCCGGGTCCCACGCGACTCGGCCGCTTCTTCCTTCGCTCCCACCGGGGCACCCCTCGCCGCCGCCCGCCCGCGACCCGGGCGTGACGCGCCGCGACACCCGCACCCCCCACCGCTTCTCCGCCAAGGAAACTCCGCCTCCATGAACAGCGACAGCGACCTCCAGATCGCCGGCGACATCCTCGAAGTCCCGCACCTGCTCCAGCCCCCGCGCGAGCACCCGGCCACCGTCGCCGAGTTCGTCGGCCTGGCCCGTTCCATCGCCGCCGACCGCTCCCAGTGGGAGCACCTCGTCGAGTACGACGCCGGCAGCCGCTGGTACCACCGGCTGCGCACCGGCCCCGGCTACGAGGTGTGGCTGCTCTCCTGGGTGCCCGGCCAGGGCAGCGGGCCGCACGACCACGGCCGCTCCTCCGGCCTGTTCACCGTCCTGGACGGCACCCTGACCGAGCGCACGGAGCGCGGCACGCGCGCGCTGACGGCTGGCGCGGTGGGGGTCCCCCCGCTCGAGCGAAGCCGAGAGTGGGGGAAGGTGTTCGCACCCGGCTATGTGCACGAGGTCGTCAACGACGCCCTCGAACCAGCGGTCAGCCTGCACATCTACTACCCGGGCCTGACCGAGATGCCCATGCTCCCCCGGTCCCGGCTTCGTTCGGCCGGGGGAACCCCCATCGCCCCCCACTGCGAGGCGCGTCCGGCACCCGGCCCGGTAACTGCCTGACGCGATGTCGTAGCCGCCTGCGAGGATGGCCCCATGCGCATTGTGGTTCTGGCAGGCGGCATCGGCGGTGCCCGTTTCCTGCGCGGTCTGAAGCGGGCCGTGCCGGACGCGGACATCACGGTCATCGGCAACACCGGGGACGACATCCACCTCTTCGGGCTGAAGGTCTGCCCGGATCTCGACACGGTGATGTACACGCTCGGCGGCGGCATCAACGAGGAGCAGGGCTGGGGGCGGGCCGACGAGACATTCCACCTCAAGGAGGAGCTCGCAGCGTACGGCGTCGGCCCGGAGTGGTTCGGGCTCGGCGACCGGGACTTCGCCACGCACATCGTGCGGACGCAGATGCTCGGCGCCGGGTTCCCGCTCAGCGCGGTGACCGAGGCGCTCTGCGACCGCTGGCAGCCCGGCGTGCGCCTCATCCCCATGACCGACGACCGCGTGGAGACCCATGTGGCCGTCGAGCTGGACGGGGAACGCAAGGCGGTCCACTTCCAGGAGTACTGGGTGCGGCTGCGGGCCTCGGTGCCGGCCGAGGCGGTCGTGCCGGTCGGCGCGGAGCAGGCGAAGCCGGCGCCGGGTGTCCTGGAGGCGATCGCCGAGGCCGACGTGATCCTCTTCCCGCCGTCCAACCCCGTCGTCTCCGTCGGCACCATCCTCGCCGTCCCCGGCATCCGGGAGGCGATCGCCGACGCGGGCGTGCCGGTGATCGGCCTGTCGCCGATCGTCGGGGACGCGCCCGTGCGCGGCATGGCCGACAAGGTGCTGGCGGCGGTCGGCGTGGAGTCCACGGCCCCGGCGGTGGCCGAGCACTACGGCTCGGGCCTGCTGGACGGCTGGCTGGTCGACACGGTCGACGCGGGCTGTGTGGAGCGTGTCGAGGCGGCCGGGATCCGCTGCCGGGCCGTACCGCTGATGATGACCGACGTCGACGCGGCCGCGCGGATGGCGCGGGAGGCGCTGACGCTGGCGGAGGAGGTGCGCGCGGTATGAGCGGCACGGGCTACCGGGTCCGGCCCGTGGCGGGCCTGCCCGAGATCCGCGAGGGCGACGACCTGGCCAAGCTGATCGCGGCCGCCGCACCGGACCTGTCCGACGGCGACATCCTCCTCGTCACCTCGAAGATCGTCTCCAAGGCGGAGGGCCGGATCGTCGAGGCGACGGACCGGGAGGCCGCGATCGACGCGGAGACGGTGCGCGTGGTGGCCCGGCGCGGCCCCCTGCGCATCGTGGAGAACCGGCAGGGCCTGGTCATGGCCGCGGCCGGAGTCGACGCCTCCAACACCCCCGCCGGTACGGTCCTGCTGCTGCCGGAGGACCCGGACGCCTCCGCGCGGGCGATACGCGAGGGCCTGCGTGACGCCCTGGGCGTCGAGGTCGGCGTGATCATCACGGACACCTTCGGCCGCCCCTGGCGCGCGGGGCTGACGGACGTGGCGATCGGCGCGGCGGGCGTCCGCGTGCTGGACGACCTGCGCGGCGGCACCGACGCGCACGGCAACCCGCTCGGCGCCACCGTCGTCGCCACGGCCGACGAGCTCGCCGCGGCGGGCGACCTGGTCAAGGGCAAGGCGTCCGGCCTCCCGGTGGCCGTGGTCCGCGGGCTGCCGCACCTGGTGGCGGCCGACGACGGCGAGGGCGCGCGGGCGATGGTCCGCGGCGCGCGCGACGACATGTTCCGCCTCGGCACGTCCGAGGCGGTACGGCAGGCGGTGACCCAGCGCCGTACGGTACGGGCCTTCACGGACGAGCCGGTCGACCCCGGAGCCGTACGCCGCGCGGTGGCCGCGGCGGTCACCGCACCGGCCCCGCACCACACCACGCCGTGGCGGTTCGTGCTGCTGGAGTCGCCCGGATCCCGCACCCGTCTCCTGGACGCCATGCGCGAGGCCTGGATCGCGGACCTGCGCCGCGACGGCAAGGCGGAGGAGTCGATCGCCAAGCGCGTCCGCCGCGGCGACGTCCTGCGTAACGCGCCGTACCTGGTCGTCCCCTGCCTGGTCATGGACGGTTCGCACACCTACGGGGACGCGCGGCGGGACGGCGCGGAGCGGGAGATGTTCGTGGTCGCCACGGGCGCCGGCGTGCAGAACTTCCTGGTCGCGCTGGCCGGGGAGCGGCTGGGCTCGGCGTGGGTGTCGTCGACGATGTTCTGCCGCGAGGTGGTCCGCGAGGTCCTGGACCTGCCGGCGGACTGGGACCCGATGGGCGCGGTGGCGGTCGGCCACCCGGCGGAGGAACCGCGCCCGCGGCCGGAACGGGACGCGGGCGGTTTCATCGAGGTGCGGTGAGCGTGCGCCTACCCTCATAGGGCCCCCGCTTCACTTCCACCCCTGGGATCTCTCGTGGCAGGACGTTTCGCACCCCGCCCGACTCGTACGACGGTGCGTGGCGGGCATGTCACCGTGCCCGGGGGAACCCCCCGCCCGGCACCGGCACCGGCCCGCGTACGGACATGGGTACCGGAGGGCCCCCTGGACCTCGGGCTGGTCCTCGGACCGCTGCGACGAGGGCCGGGCGATCCGACGTTCCGGGCGCTGCCGGACGGTTCCGTGTGGCGGGCCAGCCTGACGCCGGCGGGTCCGGGGACGCTCCGGGTGACGGGGCGTGCCGGGGAGATCCGGGGGGAGGCGTGGGGGCCGGGCGCCGACTGGCTCCTGGACGGACTGCCGGAGATGCTCGGTGCCGCCGACGATCCGTCCGCCTTCGTGCCCCGGCACAAGCTGCTGGCGCTGACCCGGCACCGGCGTCCGGGGCTGCGGCTGACGCGGACCGGGCTGGTGCTGGAGTCGCTGATTCCGTCGGTTCTGGAGCAGAAGGTCACGACGGGTGAGGCGTATCGGGCGTGGCGGCTGCTGGTACGGAAGTACGGGGAGCCGGCGCCCGGGCCCGCGCCGGAACGGATGTCGGTGATGCCGGCGCCGCGGACGTGGGCGTTGATTCCCTCCTGGGAGTGGCACCGGGCCGGGGTCGACGACAAGCGGGCGTCGACGGTTCTGCGGGCGGTGCGGGTCGCTGCGCGGCTGGAGGAGGCGGTGGGGATGCCTGCCGCCGAAGCGCAGGCGCGGTTGGAGCTGGTGTCGGGGATCGGGCCGTGGACGTCGGCGGAGACGGTGCAGCGGAGTCACGGGGCGGTGGACGCGGTGACCGTGGGAGATCTGCATCTGCCGGGGATCGTGGGGTGGGCGCTCGCGGGGGACCGGTACGCGGATGACGCGGTGATGCTGTCGCTGTTGGAGCCGTACGCGGGGCAGCGGCATCGGGCCGCGCGGTTGATCCTGTTGAGCGGGAGGGTGCCGGGGCGGCGGGCGCCGCGGATGCCGTACGGGGATATCGGGCGGCTTTGAGGGTTGGCTGGGCCGGTGTTCCGGGGCGTGGCCCCGCGTTGGTGTGGGGCGGGGGTGGGTTGCGCGGCCCGGCGCTTACGGGGTGCCGTCGCGCCCACCCGTGCCGCCCCAGCGGCACGACTGCCCGCGGATAGTGGAAGACGGCGGGAAGGGGACGGGGCGGGGGTGGCCGCCCGCAGCGGCTGGCGCGTCCGCGCCCCGCACCCCCTCCGAGCAACGTGATCCGTGCCAGTCCGAGGGCGGACACCCCCGACCCCGCCCCCCCCCCCCCCCCCCCCCCCCCCCCCCCCCCCCCCCCCCCCCCCCCCCCCGACCCACCCACCGACCGCAGGCGCTACGCACGCCCCCACCGGACCGAAAGCTGCGCCGCAGGCATCCCACCCACCGGACCGAACGCCGCAGTGCGGGCATCCCCCACCGGACGTTGCAGCGCGGGCATCCCCCACCGGACGCCGCAGCGCGGGCATCCCCCACCGGACGTTGCAGCGCGGGCATCCCCCACCGGACGCCGCAGCGCGGGCATCCCCCACCGGACGTTGCAGTGCGGGCATCCTCCACCGGACGTTGCAGTGCGGGTGTTACTGGTCTGAGGAGAAGCGGACCGCTCCCGCCGGGATCGTCGCGTCGCACCAGACTCGGGCGCCCTCGCGGAGTTCGTTGTGGGGGCCTACGGTCGCGCCGTCGCCTATGACCGTGCCGGTGAGGACCGAGCGTTCGCCCACCCGTGCCCGCGTACCGATCAGCGAGTCGGTGATGACCGCGCCCGGCTCGATCACCGCCCCCGGCAGGATCGTGCTGCCGAAGACGCGCGCGCCCTCCGCCACGAACGCGCCCTCGCCCACCACCGTCCCGCCCGCCAGTTTCGCGTCCGGTGCCACGGTCGCCGTGGGCAGCACCAGCCGGTCCCCGCAGTGTCCGGGCACCGCCGGTGACGGCGCACGGCCCAGCACCAGATCCGCCGAGCCCCGTACGAAGGCCGCCGGGGTCCCCAGGTCCAGCCAGTACGTGGAGTCGACCATCCCCTGCAGGTGCGCCCCTGCCGCCAGCAGCCCCGGGAACGTCTCCCGCTCCACCGACACCGCCCGCCCCGCCGGGATCGTGTCGATCACCGACCGGCGGAACACGTACGCCCCCGCGTTGATCTGGTCGGTGACGATCTCCTCCGGTGTCTGCGGCTTCTCCAGGAAGGCGAGCACCCTCCCCGTACCGTCCGTGGGCACCAGCCCGTACGCCCGTGGATCCGTCACCTTCGTCAGGTGCAGCGAGACGTCCGCGCCGGTCGTCTCGTGCGTCCGTACCAGCGCCCGGATGTCCAGCCCCGTCAGGATGTCCCCGTTGAAGATCAGCACCGGCTCGTCCGGCCCGGAGTGCAGCCGGGACGCGACGTTCCGGATGGCGCCGCCCGTGCCGAGCGGCTCCTCCTCCGTCACGTACTCGATGTGCAGCCCCAGGGCCGCCCCGTCGCCGAAGTACGGCTCGAAGACCTCGGCCAGGTAGGACGTGGCCAGGACGATGTGCTCGACGCCCGCCGCTCTCGCTCTCGCGAGCTGGTGCGTGAGGAAAGGCACTCCGGCCGCCGGGACCATGGGTTTGGGCGTGTGCACCGTGAGCGGTCGCAGCCGCGTGCCCTTGCCGCCGACCAGGAGGATCGCTTCTGTCACCTGTCGTCTCTGCTTCCTGCCGGGACCGGCCGAACTGTCTTTCGGCCGGCCAGTGTATGCAGACCGGCTCCGGCAGGAAGGAGCGCCCGGCCCGCCTCAGCGGCCCTGGTAGCGGGCCGCCTTGGAGCGCGCGGTGCCGAGCTTCTTGTAGAGCTTCCCCCCTGGGCACGAGGTGTTGAACCCGTCCCGGTGACCGGAGATCACGTTCAGTCGCACCTTCTTACCTTTTCGGTAGAGATTGCCACCGGCGGACTTCAGATATGTCTTGGCGCGCGGATTCATCCCGTGCAGTCCGAGTTTCCACGCGGTGATCCGGGCGACGGCCTTCACGGCGGAGGAGGACGGCTTCTTGGAGCCGTAGGAACCGATCACCGCGATGCCCGTGGTGTCGGTGTTGAAGCCCATGGTGTGGGCCCCCTTGACCGGCTTCGCCACTCCCCCGGCCCGGCCCTCGTAGATCCTGCCGCACTTGTCGACGAGGAAGTTGTAGCCGATGTCCCGCCAGCCCAGGCTCCGTACGTGGTAGCGGTAGAACCCGCGGATGAGCGAAGGGGCCTGCGAGCACTTGTAGTTGTTGCCGGAGGCGGTGTGGTGCACGAAGGCCGCCTTGACCTTGCCGGTGTACACGAACCGCTTCTCCCGCAGGCTCTCGTCGGCTCCCCAGCCGCGCCGGGTGACGATGGCGGGGCGCGGCCCGATGTACGGCTTGGCCCGCTGCTGCTCGGTCGGTTCGGTCCCGCGCAGGGTGAGGTACTCCTGCCGGGTCTGCTCGCCGTCCAGCTCGGGGATCTCCAGGGTGCCGAGCGGCGCGAGGGCGGAGTTGGCCGCGGAGGCGGCGGTCGCCTCGGCGCTCATGACGCCGGTGCGCGGGCCCTCCAGGGCCTCGTCCCCCGGGTCGACGAGTTCGAGCCGCAGCCCGGGGGGCAGCACCGAGTGGTCGCCGGCCCCGGGCTCATCGACCCCTGTCACCTCGCCCTCGCCCACGCCCTCACCGGGCTCCGGCAGCACCCGGATCTCCACCCCGTCCGACTCCCCCACCCACAGCGGTGCCGTGGCGCCGCGCACCCCGTCCGCGGTCCCCTCCGCGCTGCCCGGATCGGCCCCGTGGTCGGCGTAGTGCGTCTCGACGTACCGCCAGTCCGACCAGGCGCCGGTGCCGGCCTCCCGGGTGCGGACCTGGACGCGGCCGTGGAGTTCGGCGGCGGGGTCGTCCCAGACGACGCCGAGGAGGGAGAAGGGCCGTACGGCCCGTGGGGCGAGGCCGAGGACGTCGGCACCGGAGGCGCGGTCACGGGTGAGGGGTCTCAGGGGCAGCGACTGGGTGCTGCCGGGGACGTCGGGCCGGGCCGTCACCGCTGCGCGCGTGGCCGCTTCTGCCGTCGGCGCCGGTCTCGCGTCCGCCGCGGTTGCGGGCGGGGCGAGCGGGAGGGCGAGGGCGGCGGCGCAGGTGACACCGATTGAGGAAGCAAGAATTCCACGCATGCCCCCGAGCTTGGACATAGTCAGACAAATCTGTCCATCGGGGAGTTGACGGCCCGTCGGAGCGCGTTCCCCCGAACCGGTGCCCCCGACGGGCGGTGCGCGCGGGCGGGTCCGCGTACGCTTGCGCGGGTGAACGCCACCGACCGCACCCCTGCCGACCTGCTGAGTTCCGCGCTGACCGCGGACCCGGGACGCCCCCTGGTGACCTTCTACGACGACGCCACGGGCGAACGCGTCGAATTGTCCGTGGCCACCTTCGCCAATTGGGTGGCCAAGACCGCCAATCTCCTCCAGGACGAGCTGTCCGTGGAGCCCGGTGACCGGGTGGCCCTGCTGCTGCCCGCGCACTGGCAGACGGCGGTCTGGCTGCTGGCGTGCGCGTCGGTGGGCGTGGTCGCGGACGTGGCCGGGAACCCGGCGGCGGCGGATGCGGTGGTGAGCGGTCCGGAGCCGGAGTCGCTGTCGGCGGCGCGGGGCTGTTCGGGGCCGCGGATCGCGCTGGCGCTCAGGCCGCTCGGCGGGCGGTTTCCGCAGCGGCCGGACGGCTTCGCCGATTACGCGGTCGAGGTGCCGGGGCAGGGGGACCGGTTCGTGCCGTACACGCCGGTGGATCCGGAGGAACCCGCGCTGATCGTGGCGGGGCGGGAGTTCAGCGGGGCGGAGGTGGTGGAGCGGGCTCGGGCGGAGGCGGCGGGACTGGGGCTCACGGGGCCGGGGGCGCGGGTGCTGTCCGGGTTGTCCTACGACACGTGGGAGGGGCTGTGCGCGGGGCTGTACGGGCCGTTGGCGAGCGGTGGGTCCGTGGTGCTGTGCCGTCATCTGAGGGCGCTGGGGAGTGAGGGGTTGGACAAGCGGGTGGAGAGTGAGCGGGTGACTGTGATCGCGCGCTGACGCCCGCCCCCACCGGGGGGTGTTCGGGGCGTTTCGAGCCGGCCCGGGCTGCCGTGAGCCGGGGGTGGGTAGCGCGGCCGGCGCTTACGGGGTGCCTCCCCCACTCTCGACTTCGCTCGAGCGGGAGGTACCCCCATGAGCGGGAGGTACCCCCACCGCCCACCTTCCCCCACCGCCCTGGGGTACCTCCCAGGCCCTTGAGGCACTGGGGGAGGCACGACTGCCCGCGGAGTGCGGGGGTGCGGGCCCGACTCCCGCGGAAAGCGGGGCGTGTCGGCCGTTCGTGTTGGGTTCTCCTTCGTTCGGCGCAGCAGCGCCCCGCCCGGCGCGGGGGTGCGCGGCATCGTCGTACGGGACCGTACGTGGTGAGGGGTGGCGCTGGGATGAGTGAGCCCGCGGGCGTGCACGGGGCCTCGGCGAGCGGGCGTGGGCGGGCCCGGCGCCGGCGGCGGCGGTGGGCGCTCGGGGCCGGGCTGGGTGTCGGCGTCGTGCTGCTCGGCGCGGCGGCCGCCGGGTGGGTGGTGTACATGAAGCTGGAGCGGAACATCACCCCGGACGAGGCGGCGGCCGCCGAACTCGCCCGGTACGACGAGGAGCGCCCCACCGCGCTCGTCAAGGACGCCCGGAACATCCTCCTGATCGGCTCGGACTCCCGCTCGGGGGAGGAGAACGCCCATTACGGGCACGACGCGGGGTCGGAGCGGTCGGACACCGTGATCCTGCTGCATCTGTCGACGGGCCGGCGCAGCGCCACCGCGGTGTCCATCCCCCGGGACCTGATGGTGCACGTGCCCGGCTGCCGCCGCCCCGGCGGCGCGCGTTCCGAGCCGGCGTTCACGATGTTCAACTCCGCTTTTTCCGTGGGTGGTTCGGCGTGCACCATCCGTACGGTGGAGAAGCTCACCGACATCCGTGTCGACCATCACGTGGTCGTCGACTTCGCCGGGTTCAGGGACATGGTCGACGCGGTGGACGGCGTCGAGGTGTGCCTGCGCGAGCCCGTCGACGACGAGGACGCCGAGCTGAAGTTGCCGGCGGGCCGGGTGACGCTGGACGGGGAGCAGGCGCTCGGTTACGTCCGGGCCCGCAAGTCCCTCGGCGACGGCAGCGACACCAGCCGTATGGAGCGGCAGCAGCGCTTCCTCGGCGCGCTCGTCAACAAGGTGAGCGGCAATGACGTACTGCTGAATCCGGTGAAGCTGTATCCCGTTCTGGACGCGGCCACCTCGTCCCTCACCACCGACCCGGGACTGGCCAGTCTGCGCAGTCTGTACGACCTCGTGCGCGGGCTGCGGGACATCCCCACGGAAGGCGTGCGATTCCTGACCGTTCCCCGGGAGCCGTACGCCGGGAACGCGAATCGGGACCAACTCGCGCAGCCCGCCGCGGAGGAACTGTTCGAGCGGCTGCGCAGGGACGCACCCGTGGTCGTCGCCACGGACGGTGACCGGAAGGGCACGGAAAAGGAATCCGGGAAGGCGTCCGGCAACCCCTCTCCGGCGCCGACGTTCTCGGGGAACTCGGCCGCCGAGGACACCTGTGCGTAAAGCCTGCTCCAAGGCAACTCCAAGGCGCCGCACCTTTGTCCGAGGAAATGGGCGGATTGCCCACTTGTGAGGAAGTGGAATTCGTCACCGCCGTCGCTTCCACTCGATCAGGACCGTTAGTGTGAGCGCTCCGGTGCGTCCGTTCCTTCAGGCCTGTCCTGAGAATCCCGCACTGTGTGACAGACCCGAGCGCCTTGGGAGGGGAAAGGCGCCGCGTGGGCCCGACGGAGGATTCAAGCGACGTGGACGCGCAAGGCCGTGGGCGGGCGGAGAACATCGATCCCGCAGACCAGTGGGTGCTCAACCCGGACACCGGCGAATACGAACTGCGACTGGGCCCTTCCGCACCGCAATCGGCGGTCCCCGGCCCACGTCGGCCACGCCCCCCGGGCGCGGGGCGTGGCCGACCGGCGCCGTCGGGCCGCGCGCCCGGACGCGAGCGGGAGGCACCGGACCGGGAGACCCCGGACCGTGAGGTGCCGCCGCAGCGCAGACGCCGGGGCGCGCCGGAGGAGCCGCCCCCGGGGCGGCGCGGGCGCCGGCCGGCGAAGAAGAAGTCGAAGACGAGGAAAGCCCTGCTGTGGACCGGCGGCACGATGGCGTTCGTGGTGCTCGCGGCCGGTACGGCCGGGTACCTCTATCTGGAGCATCTGAACGACAACATCCAGGCCGTCTCCGACGACGGCGCCAGCACGGGCGGCTTCAGCAAGGACAAGGCGATCAACATCCTGCTGATCGGCACCGACAAGCGCACCGGCTCGGGCAACGACGGCTACGGCGACAAAGGCAGCGAGGGGCACGCCGACACCACGCTCCTGCTGCACGTCTCCAAGGACCGCTCCAACGCGACCGCGTTGAGCATTCCGCGTGACCTGATAGTCGACGTCCCCGACTGCCCGACGGAGCAGGAGGACGGCAGCGAGAAGATCATCCCGGGCTCCGTCGGCGTCCGCTTCAACACCAGCCTCGGCCAGGACGGCCGTACGCCCAGCTGCACCATGCGGACGGTGACGGAGCTGACCGGCATCACGCCGGACAACTTCATGGTGGCCGACTTCAACGCGGTGAAGACGCTGACGTCGGCCGTCGGCGGCGTCGAGGTGTGTCTGGCCAAGGACATCGACGACCCGGACTCGCATCTGAAGCTGCCCAAGGGCACGCACACCATCGAGGGTGAGGACGCGCTGGCGTTCGTCCGTACCCGGCACTCGGTCGGCTTCGGCGGCGACCTGAGCCGGATCGAGCTGCAGCAGCAGTTCCTGAGCTCGCTGATGCGGAAGCTGAAGTCGAACGACACGCTCACCAGCCCGACGAAGATGATCAAGCTGGCGGAGGCGGGCACCAAGGCGCTCACCGTCGACTCCCAGCTGGACAGCATCAACAAGCTCAAGGACCTCGGTCTGGAGCTGGGCAAGCTCAACGTCAAGAACCTGACCTTCGCGACCGTGCCGGTGAAGGACAACCCGGCCGAGAAGACGCCGGTGACCGTCGTGCTGAAGGAGGAATCCGCCCAGCAGGTCTTCGACATGGTCAAGAACGACGTCTCCTTCACCGAGGTCAAGCAGCAGGAGAAGAAGGAGAAGGCCGCCGTCGCCGCCCGGCTGAAGGGCGAGAAGGCGCCGGCCTCCGAGGTCCGGGTGCAGATCATGAACGGCGGCGCCGAAGCCGGCAGCGCCCAGGAGACCCTCAGCTGGCTGCAGGTGGACCAGGGCGTCGAGAAGTCGGAGAACGCCGGCAACGCGCCCGAGGAACTGAGCAAGACGACGCTGGAGTACGCCCCTGACCAGGCCGCCCAGGCACGCCGTCTGGCCGACATCCTGGGTCTGTCGGGGGCGGCGATGAAGCCGGGCGAGAGCGTCACCAACGCGCAGGGCCTGCCCGCGATGACGCTGACCCTCGGCAAGGACTTCAAGGGCGCGGGCGTCAAACTCAACGCGGCCGCAGCGGACGTGCCCGATGACGCTCAGAAGTCCACGGCGGACAAGGTCGAGTGCGCCAAGTGACCTGAGGGGCCTGTTCCGCGTCCTACAGGGCGCGGGGCAGGCCCGTCGCGTGGCGCGAGGGGGAGACGGTGACGCGGAGCGGTGTGCGGGAAGAGCCGGGACCCGGCCTGCCGGACGACGGCCCGCCGGCCCCGGACGCCGAGATCGGCGTCCTCGTCCAGAACGCCACCCGGTCCGCGACTCTCGGCCCCGTCAGCGGCCGGGCGAGCGCGATCGCCCGGTCCCTGGTGACGAAGGGCTTCACCCGCGCCGCGCCGGACACCTCCCGCGCGCTCGCCGAGGAGCGGACCGTCGTACGGTATCCGGCCGCCGGCTCGCAGGGGGACGCCCGGCGGGTGGCCGAGTCACTGGGCGTTCCGGCGAGTTCGGTCGAGCAGTCCGCCGACGTCTCCGGTGTCACGGTCGTGATCGGCGCGGACTGGCGTGAGGGCACGGCCTATCCGAAGCAGTCGACGCCCGCCGCCGGCGATCTGCCGGACGACGCCGACGCCCTCAACGGCGCGGAGACGGGCAAGTGCATGGACGTGTACAAGCCGTACCGCTGGTAGCGCGCCGCGGGCTCCTGGCCTCCCGCCGCCCCCGCATAACTTGTTGAAGTCGGTTGGATTACCGGGGCAACTGACGGGCCCGTCGTGCGTCTAACAGGACGCAGGACGGGCCTGCTTCACGAGGCGAGGGGTTGCCAGGAGTGGGGAGAACGGCGGCAGTGACGCGGAGCGCCGCACCAAATACGCTCGGTGACGGCGAGCGTGAGGTGGACCCGGACGAAAGTCCGACCGAGGGCGCGGACGAAGGCAGAGGCAAAGGTGCGGACGGCACCCGCCCGCGCCGCGCACGCCGACTGCTCAAATGGTTCGCGGCCGTCCTCGCCCTGCTCACAGTCGGTACGGCGGGGGCGGGTTACCTGTACTACCGGCAGCTGAACCACAACATCAAGAAGGACGCCCTGAACCTGGGCGACACCAAGGTCGCCGAGCCGACGCCGAACGCGGCCGGGCAGACCCCGCTGAACATCCTGCTCATCGGCAGCGACGCGCGGGACACCGAGGAGAACCGGCAACTCGGCGGTGCCCGCGAGACGTTCGGCTCCACCCCGCTCGCCGACGTGCAGATGCTGGTGCATCTGTCCGCCGACCGCTCCAACATGTCCGTGGTGAGCATGCCGCGCGACACCCTGCTCGAGATCCCCAAGTGCACCGACCCGGACGACGGGACGGTGTACCCGGCGAGCGATGGGCGGACGATGACCAACCAGAGCCTCGGCCACGGCGGTCCGGGCTGCGCGGTGGCCACCTGGCAGGAGCTCACCGGCATCCACATCGACCACTTCGTCATGGTCGACTTCGCCGGCGTGGTCTCCATGGCGGACGCGGTCGGCGGAGTCCCGGTGTGCGTCGACGCCAACATCCACTCGCGCGACGGCCAGGGCCACGGCTCCGGACTGAAGCTGGAGAAGGGCACCCACCCGGTGAAGGGCGAGCAGGCCCTGCAATGGCTGCGCACGCGCTACGGCTTCGAGGACGGCAGCGACCTCGCCCGCGCCAAGGCGCAGCACATGTACATGAACTCGCTGGTCCGCGAGTTGCGTGAGAACGCCACGCTGAGCAACCCCAACAAGCTGCGCAGGCTCGCCGAGAAGGCCACCGAGGCGCTCACCGTCGACCCCGGCCTCGACACGGTGAAGAAGCTCTACGACCTGAGCACCGAGCTGCGCAAGGTGGAGCCGGAGCGCATCACCATGACGACGATGCCCAACCGGTACGTGGGCGCCCGCGTGGAACCGACCGAGGACGCCGAGCAGTTGTTCCGTCTGGTACGCGAGGACATCGCCCTCGACGGCAAGGACGCCGAGCCGGTGAAGACCGAGGAGAAGACGCCGTCGGACCCGGTCGCCGACGACGCCGACATCGCCGTACAGGTCCGCAACGGCACCCGCACCGACACCCTCGCCGCCGCCCCGGGGCGGACCAGCACGGTCGTGGCGGCGCTGAAGGAGCAGGGCTTCACCGCGGCGACCCCCGACACCACCAGCGCCCTCAGCGAGAAGCGGACGGTGGTGGAGTACCCCAGCGCCGACCTGGAGGGCGACGCCCGCCGTATCGCCGACGCCCTCGGCGTCCCGGCGAGCGCGGTGCAGCACTCCACCGAGGTGTCCGGCGTCACGCTCGTCGTGGGCGCCGACTGGCGCGAGGGCACGACGTACAAGGCGCCGAAGGAGGACAACACCACCCCCGAGTCGGCGCAGGCGCTCAACGGCGCCGACGACAAGGCGTGCATGCACGTCAGCCCGGGCTTCACCTGGTGAACGCACGACCGGAGTGAACGCGACGATCCCCTTCCCGGCCGCCATCGCGCACACCGCGGTCGGGAGGGCGGGACGGCGCCGGTCGTCGGGCTCCTGGGCAGGCAGGCCGTTCCGCACCGGTGATGCGCTTATCGGCCATCGACCCCGCCTTTCCAGCCATCTCCCCGTACGGGGTTCCCCTGCCCGCCTCCGCCATATAATGATCTTGGGCGGCTCCAGGCCAAGGTCCTCCGCCAGGGTCTCGTAAGGCCCCACCAGTGACCGGACTCGCGCCGGTGCGATCGCGGGGCCACGGCATCCCTGCCGGCCGCCCCAGGCGACAACCGGCCTTCCAGCCCGTCGCCTTCGCCATCACGACAAGCCCGACACAGGAGAACGTCATGCGCATTCCGAGACGGCTCACGTCCGCCGCCGCAGTCCTCGGCCTCGCCATCACCGGAACGGTCCTCATGACCGGTACCGCGGCGGCCGCCTCGTACAACAGCGCCTGTGGTTCAGGTTACAAAGTGATCGACTCGATGGATGTGGGCGAGGGCAACACGTTCCTGACCTACAACAGCTCCACCGGATACAACTGTGTCGTGACCGTGGGCGACGCCCCGGGCACGCCCCAGATCCTGGGCGCCAACCTGCGGCGTCACAGCACGTCGACCTCGTGGCCGGCCGGCACGCAGGACGACGGCGTCTACAACTACTACGCGGGGCCCGTCTACCTCTACGCCCCGGGTGCCTGCATCGACTGGGGCGGCCGCGCCGAGTCCAACTACACGCGCATCAACTACGGCGTCCACTGCGGCTGACGGCGCTCGCCCGACGGCCCACGAGCCCCGCCCGTCGCGGCTCGTGGGCCGTCGTCCGATCGACGGCCCACGAAAAGCCCTCCGGGACCCGCACCGCCAAGGTTCCGTCCCCTTCCGGCCGGGGCGGCCGGCGCGATGACGTCAGGCGGCCGGCGCGTCCGCGGTGACGGCGGGCCGGCGCGACGCGATGACCTTCTTCGCCAGGGACTTCGGGCTGGTCAGGAAGCCCCAGCCCCACGACATGTGCATGGTGGCCAGCGCCACCGGGATCTGCAGCCGCGCCCTGAGCGGCAGCCCCTTGCCGGCCGGTACGGACCCCAGCGCGATCGCCGCGAGGTAGCCGCCGGGCACCACGAAGCCCCACGGGGTCAGCGCGGCGCCGACCACGACCCCGGCCGCGATCGCGCACACCGCGGCCGGCGGGGCCAGGTAGCGCAGGTTGATGGAACCGGAGTGGTAGCGGGCCACGACGTGCCGCCAACGCCCGTAGTCCTTGTACTGCTTGGCCAGCGCCCGCACGCTCGGCCGGGGCCGGTACGACACCTTCAGCTCCGGCGAGAACCAGATCAGCCCGCCGGCCTCACGGATGCGGAAGTTCAGCTCCCAGTCCTGGGCGCGGATGAACTCCACGTTGTACCCGCCCTGCTGCTCCAGCGCCTCGCGCCGGAACACACCCAGGTACACCGTCTCGGCGGGGGCGGCCTCGCCGCCGGTGTGGAAGGCGGCGTTGCCCACACCTATCTTCGACGTCATCGCGGCGGCGACGGCGTGCTCCCAGTCGTTCTCCCCCTCGGCGTGCATGATGCCGCCGACGTTCTGCGCGCCGGTCTCCTCCAGGAGCCGTACGGCGGTCGCGATGTAGTTCGGGGAGAGCATCCCGTGCCCGTCGACGCGGACCACGACCGGATGGCGCGAGGCCTTGATCGCCGCGTTGAGGGCGGCCGGGGTGCGGCCGGTCGGATTGGGCACGGTGTGCACCCGCGGGTCCTCGGCCACGAGCTCGGCCGCGATCTCGTCCGTGCGGTCCGTGGACGGACCGAGGGCGATCACGACCTCCATCTCGCCGGCGTACTCCTGGGCGAGGATCGCGCGGACGGCGCCGCGCAGGTGCCGCTCCTCGTTGAGGACGGGCATGATCACGGAAACGGCGGGGAGCCGCACGTCGGGATTGGCGTTCATAGGGCCCTCACGTTACCGCGAACGGGGGACACCGACGCGCGCGCCGGGGGCGATGTGCCGGGCCGCAGATCGTATCGGCCTACCGTGCTCACGATCCCACGCACGGCCGTCGTCCGGAGGTGTCCCCCTTGCCCACGCCGCCGCGGTCCCCCCGGCCCCGCACCGCACCGCAGCGTCCCCCGCGGCCGGCCCGCGAGGGCCGGCGGCCCACCGCGTCGACCGCGTCCCCCGCGCCGCCGCGCGGGAAGCCGCGCTGGGTCATGCGCACCGTCACCACGCTGTCGGTCGTGGTGCTCGCCTCCGCCGGGATCGGGCACGCGGTGATGAGCGGCCTCGACGAGGACATCGCCCGGGTCGACCCGTTCCGCGACATGAAGAACCGCCCCGAGGCCGGTCACGGCATGAACATCCTGCTCGTCGGCACCGACGGCCGGGAGAGGATCGGCGAGGCCGACCGGGAGAGGTACCGGCTCGGCGGGGAGCCCTGCCACTGCACCGACACGATCATGATCGTGCACATCTCGGCGGACCGCGAGCGGGCCGCCGTGGTCAGCCTGCCCCGCGACTCGTACGCCGTGACGCCCCCGCACACCGACCGCGTGAGCGGCGAGCGGCACAAGGGGCACCCCGTCAGACTGAACGCGGCGTACGCCGAGGGCGGGCCCCGGCTGACCGTGCGTACGGTCGAGAAGATGACCCGGGTGAAGATCGACCACTACCTGGAGGTCGACTTCACCAGCTTCATGAAGACCGTGGACGTGGTCGGCGGCGTCGAGGTCTGCACCGACAGACGGCTGAAGGACGGCAACACCGGCCTCGACCTGCCCGCCGGCCGGCACACCCTCGAAGGCGGCCAGGCCCTGCAGTACGTCCGCTCCCGGCACGTCGACGGCGCCTCCGACCTCGGCCGGATGAGGCGCCAGCAGCACTTCATGGCGGCCCTGGTGGACCGGGTCACCTCCTCCGGCATCCTGCTGAACCCGCTGAAGTTCCGGGACGTGACCCGGGCGGTGCTCGGCTCGGTCCGCGCCGACAAGGGGTTCGGCACCGGCGAGCTCCTGGACCTCGGCCGGGCGATGCGGAACTTCTCGCCCTCCTCCTCCGAGTTCACCACCGTGCCGATCTCCGACATGAGACACACCGTGAAGGGCGCCGGCTCGACGCTGAAGTGGGACACCGGGAAGTCCGAGCGCATCTTCGAGGCGCTGCGCCGGGACGAGCCGCTCTCCGTGCGCCGCACCCCCGACGCGGCGCTCCGCGTCCCGGTGGACCCCCGGCAGATCCGCGTCCAGGTCGAGAACGGCACCCGCACCACGGGCCTCGGCCGGCGGGTGGACGCCGCGCTGGCGGCGACCGGCTTCGCCACCACCCGCGCCCCGGCCAACGCGGCGCACCAGGACGTGAGACGGACGGTCGTCGCCTACGACCCCCGCTGGGACCGCTCCGCGAAATCCCTCGCGGCGGCCCTTCCCGGCAGCGAGCTGCGCGCGGTGAAGGGCCAGGGCGCCACGCTGAAGGTGATCGCGGGCGCCGACTTCGAGAAGGTCCGCAAGGTACGGGCGCAGGACCCGGGCCAGGGCGAGTTCGGGGTGGTGCGGGGGGACGAGGTGGGTTGTTCCTGAACGCCGGGCCGTCCGGCGGGCCGGGCGGTTCGGGCCGTCCGGCGGGCCAGGCGGGTCGGGCCGGGCCGGGCGGGCCGGGCGGGCCGGGCGGGCCAGGCGGGCCGGGCGGGCCAGGCGGGCCGGGCGGGCCGGGCGGGCCAGGCGGGCCAGGCGGGCCAGGCGGGCCAGGCGGGCCAGGCGGGCCAGGCGGGCCAGGCGGGCCAGGCGGGCCAGGCGGGGCAGGCGGGCCAGGCGGGGCAGGCGGGGCAGGCGGGCCGGGCGGGTCGGGCCGTTGCGCGGTTTTTCGCCCCCGCCGCCCCTTCCCTTCCCGTCCCTGGGAGCTCCGCCCCCAGACCCCCTTGCGCAGTTCCCCGCGCCCCTTTGGGACCAGGCCCCCTTCGCGTCCACGCGGCGGAGCCGTACAGCGGCACAGCTCCGCGCCCCCTGTGGCGAGGGTCAGTCCTCGAAGCCCTCCGCGGCTCGTTTCTCGCGGAGTTCCATGATCGCCCGGCGGCGGGCCAGCCGGTGGGCGCGGCGGATCTGGGCCTCCTGGTAGCGGCGCCTGTCCCGCTCGGTCTCCGGCGTCACCTGCGGCACCCGGCGCGGCTTCCCGTCGGCGTCGACGGCCGCGAACACCAGGTACGCCGAGCCGACCTGGGTGGCCGGCGCGGACTCGTTCCAGCGCTCGGCCAGCACCCGCACCCCGACCTCCATCGAGGTCCGTCCGGTCCAGTTGACCTGGGCCTTCACATGGACCAGATCACCGACGCGGACCGGCTCCAGAAAGGCCATCTCGTCCATGGAGGCGGTGACGGCAGGCCCTCCGGAGTGCCGTCCGGCGACGGCGCCCGCCGCGTCGTCGACCAGCTTCATGATCACCCCACCGTGTACCGTGCCCAGCAGGTTGGTGTCGTTGTGGGTCATGATGTGGCTGAGGGTCGTACGGGACGCCGAGGTGGGCTTGCCCGGGATGTCCGGACTCTCCGTGGCTGCGGCAGGGGCCTGGTCTGTCATGGCCTCCACCTTATGCCGAGGTCACATCTGCGGAATTTGTGTCAGCTTCGCAACAGCGGGGCCCTGATTTTCCGACGACCCTTGTATGGCGCACAGCCGGGACCTGCACACTGTCTTCCATGACTGATTGGCCCGAGGCACGGTCCGACGACAACCGCGGCGGACGTTACGGACGCGGCAGCGCGAGCGCACGGCCCGAGGGCGCCCGTGTCATGCGGCAGGTCCGCCGCGGCCCGGCGGCCCCTCCCGGGCAGGGCGCGTACGGCGGTGTCCCGCAGCAGCCGTCGTACGTGGACGGACACGGCAGTGGCGGCGGCTACGACAGCGGCTACAACACCGGCCAGGTCTACGGCACGCCCGGCGGCGGTGTCCCCGGCGGGCCGGGCGGCGACGGCGGTTACGCCCCGCAGCGTCCCGCGCCGGACTGGCGCCGCCGCATCAAGTGGACGGCGATCACCGTCGTCACCGTGCTGGTCGTGACGACCGTCGGCACGTACTTCTGGGCCGACTCCAAGCTCAACCGCGACGTCGACCTGTCGAAGGTGATCGACCGCCCCGAGAAGGGCGAGGGCACCAACTACCTCATCGTCGGCTCCGACAGCCGCGAGGGCATGACCGCCGAGGACAAGAAGAAGCTGCACACCGGGTCCGCCGACGGCAAGCGCACGGACTCGATGATGATCCTGCACACCGGCGACAACGGCCCCACCCTGATCTCGCTGCCCCGGGACTCGAACGTCGAGATCCCGTCCTTCGTGGGCTCCGAGTCGGGCAAGAGCTACCCCGGCACCGGCCGGCAGGTGAAGCTCAACGCCGCCTACGCCGAGGACGGGCCCGAACTGCTGGTCCGCACGGTCGAGTTCAACACCGGCCTGCACATCGACCACTACGTGGAGATCGGTTTCGGCGGCTTCGCGAGCATCGTGGACGCGGTCGGCGGCGTGGAGATGGACATCCCGCAGGACATCAAGGACACCAAGTCCGGCGCCGACCTCAAGAAGGGCAAGCAGACCCTGAACGGCGAGGAGGCCCTCGCCTTCGTCCGCACCCGGTACGCGCTGGCGGGCTCCGACCTGGACCGTACGAAGAACCAGCAGAAGTTCCTCTCCGCCCTCGCCAACCAGGTGGCCACGCCCGGCACGGTCCTCAACCCCTTCAAGCTCTACCCGACGATGGGCGCCGGGCTGGACTCCCTGATCGTCGACAAGGACATGGGCCTGTTCGACCTGGCCGACATGTTCTGGTCGATGAAGGGCGTCAGCGGCGGCGAGGGCACGTCCATGAACATGCCGATCGCGGGCTCCACCGGCGGCAACCTGCTCTGGGACAAGACGAAGGTGAAGCAGTTGGTGAGCCAGCTGAACAACGACGAGAAGGTCACCGTCAAGGGCAACTGAAACCGGCTGTGGGCACCCCGCGCGGGGTGCCCACGGCCGTGTCCGGCGACGGCGTCACATCGTGGCGCCCGCCATGGAGCGGCACATCTCGGAGCAGCGACGGCAGGACTCGGCACAGCGCGTCATCCGCTCGTCGTCCGGCATGGACATGCACGCCTCGGCGCACATGTCGCAGGCCTGCGCGCACATCATGCACATCTCGTTCGCCAGCGGCGAGCGGCGCATCATCATGTCCGCGCACATGCGGGTCATCTCCGAGCAGTCCATGAGCGCCCGCATGATCGGCATCCGGGCCTCGCCGCCCGTCTGCAGACAGGAGCTCATGGTCTCCTCGCACACACCGTGGCAGGCCATGCACGCCTGGACGCAGTCCTGCGTCTCCTGGCTCATCGGTTCCGTGGTCGGCTGCTGCTGGGTCATGGTTCCTCCCAGGGGGACGGAGAGGGCCGGGGTTCGGCCCCCGCCCTCTCCGTCCTACGCCCCCGTCCCCATGACCACCACAGGACGGCCCGGACCACGTCCCTGCTTGGAAGCACCGGCAGCGGAAAAAAGAGACGGGGCGGGAACGAACGGATCAGGGAAGGCGCACATGACACCACAGGCGGAGAGACAGCGGCTGCGCAGACGGCTGGAACGGCTCATCGGCATCGCCGCGACCGAGGGCAACGAACTCGTGCCGCTGCGCAACGGCGACCGGATCTTCCCCGCGATGCTGGAGGCCATCCGCGCCGCGGAACACACCGTCGACATGATGACGTTCGTGTACTGGCGCGGCGACATCGCGCGGGAGTTCGCCGACGCCCTGGCCGAGCGGGCCCGCTCGGGGGTCCGGGTACGGCTGCTGCTGGACGGTTTCGGCGCCAAGGAGATCGAGCCGGAGCTGCTGGACGCCATGGACGACGCCGGCGTCCAGGTGGCCTGGTTCCGCAAGCCCCTCCATCTGTCGCCGATGCGGCAGAACCACCGCTGCCACCGCAAGGTCCTGGTGACCGACGAGCACACCGCGTTCACCGGGGGCGTCGGCATAGCCCAGGAGTGGTGCGGCGACGCCCGCGGCCCCGGTGAGTGGCGCGACACCCACGTACGGGTCCGGGGGCCCGCCGTGGACGGGATCGCGGCGGCCTTCGCCCAGAACTGGGCCGAGTGCCACGACGACCTGTACGACGAGCACGACCGCTTCACCCCCCAGGAACAGCCGGGGAACGCCACGGTCCAGGTGGTACGGGGCTCGGCCAGCTTCGGCTGGCAGGACATGCAGACACTGCTGCGCGTCATGATCACCTCGGCGCGGGAGCGCTTCCGGCTGTCCACGGCCTACTTCGCGCCCGACACCTACTTCATCGACCTCCTGGCCGCCGCCGCCCGCCGGGGCGTGCGGGTGGAGATCCTGCTGCCGGGGCCGCACACCGACCAGCGGGCCTGCCGGCTGGCCGGCCGGCAGCACTACCAGACCCTGGTCGACGCGGGCGTGGAGGTGCTGGAGTACCAGCCGACCATGCTGCACACGAAGGTCATCACCGTGGACGGCGTCTGCTCCCTCATCGGCTCCACCAACTTCAACCGCCGCTCCCTGGAGCACGACGAGGAGGTCATGCTGGCCGTCCTCGACGAGGACTTCACGGCCGCGCTGGACGCCGACTTCGACGCCGACCGCAAGCTGGGCGAGCCCGTCGACCCGGCCCGCTGGCGGCGCCGTCCCCTGACCGAACGCCTCGCCGAGGCCGCGGTCACCCCGATCCGCCGCTTCCTGTGACGGCGCGCGGCGGCCGGAAAGAGCGGAGGGCGCCCGGCCCCGGACGCCCTCCGCCGCCCGGTCCGCCCGCCGTTACGGCAGGTTGCGGGCCATGACGATGCGCTGGACCTGGTTGGTGCCCTCGTAGATCTGGGTGATCTTGGCGTCGCGCATCATGCGCTCGACCGGGTAGTCGCGGGTGTAGCCGTAGCCGCCGAGGAGCTGGACGGCGTCGGTGGTGACCTCCATGGCGACGTCGGAGGCGAAGCACTTGGCGGCGGCGCCCTGGAAGGTGAGGTCGCTGTCGCCGCGCTCGGACTTCGCCGCGGCGGCGTAGGTGAGCTGGCGGGCGGCCTCGATCTTCATGGCCATGTCGGCGAGCATGAACTGGACGCCCTGGAAGTCGGCGATCGGCCTGCCGAACTGCTTGCGCTCGGTGACGTAGCCCTTGGCGTAGTCGAGGGCGCCCTGGGCGATGCCGAGGGCCTGGGCGGCGATGGTGATGCGGGTGTGGTCCAGCGTCCTCATCGCGGTGGCGAAGCCGGTGCCCTCCTCGCCGATCATGCGGTCGGCGGGGATGCGGACGTCGTCCAGGTAGACCTCGCGGGTCGGGGAGCCCTTGATGCCGAGCTTCTTCTCCGGGGCGCCGAAGGAGACGCCCGCGTCGGACTTCTCGACGACGAAGGCGGAGATGCCCTTCGAGCGCTTGGTGGGGTCGGTGACCGCCATCACCGTGTAGTACTCGGACTCGCCGGCGTTGGTGATCCAGCGCTTCACACCGCTCAGGACCCAGGTGTCGCCGTCTCGGACCGCCCGGGTCTTCATGCCGGCCGCGTCCGAGCCGGCGTCGGGCTCGGACAGGCAGTACGAGAACATGCCGTCGCCCTGGGCGAGCGGGGTCAGGTACTTCTTCTTCAGCGCCTCGGAGCCGGAGAGGATCACCGGCAGCGAGCCCAGCTTGTTCACGGCCGGGATGAGGGAGGAGGAGGCGCAGACGCGGGCCACCTCCTCGATCACGATCACCGTGGCGAGCGCGTCCGCGCCGGCGCCGCCGTACTCCTCGGGTACGTGTACGGCGTGCAGGTCGTTCGCGGTCAGGGCGTCCAGGGCCTCCTGCGGGAAGCGGGCCTCCTCGTCCACCGCGGCGGCGTACGGCGCGATCTTCGCCTCGGCCAGCGCGCGGACGGCGTCACGGAGCATGTCGTGCTCCTCGGACGGGCGGTACAGGTCGAAGTCAGCCGATCCGGCCAAGGTCTCTCACGCTCCAAAACACTGCGATGCTGGTCACGCTAACTACCGTTAAGTAACTCAAATTTTAGAGCGTCATCCACGGTTGTGGATAGGTGAGCTGGGCGACAGCCCGCCGGTGGCGGTGCCGGGCCCCCGGTTATGCTCAGGCCCGCACTGCATGCCGTATACCCCTGGAGCACTCATGGCCCTCAAGATCACCGTGATCGGCACCGGTTATCTCGGTGCGACCCACGCGGCGGCCATGGCGGAGCTGGGGTTCGAGGTGCTGGGCCTCGATGTCGTACCGGAGAAGATCGACAAGCTCCGGCGCGGTGAGGTCCCGATGTACGAGCCGGGACTGGACGAGCTGCTGCGCAGGCACGTCGCCGGGATCGAGGGGTCCAGCGGGCGGCTGCGGTTCACGATGGACTGGGCCGAGCTCGGGGAGTTCGGCGACGTCCACTTCGTCTGTGTGAACACTCCGCAGCGGCACGGCGAGTACGCCTGCGACATGTCGTACGTCGACTCCGCGTTCGCCTCGCTCGCGCCGCATCTGAAGGGCCCCGCGCTGGTCGTGGGCAAGTCGACGGTGCCCGTCGGCTCGGCCGACCGGCTGGCCGCCTACCTGGCCGAGCACGCCCCTGCCGGGGAGGACGCGGAGCTGGCGTGGAACCCGGAGTTCCTGCGCGAGGGCTTCGCCGTGCAGGACACGCTGCACCCGGACCGGATCGTGGTGGGCGTGCGCAGTGAGCGGGCGGAGAAGGTGCTGCGGGAGGTGTACGCCACGCCGGTCGAGGAGGGCTCGCCGTTCGTGGTGACCGACTTCGCGACCGCGGAGCTGGTGAAGACCTCGGCGAACTCCTTCCTGGCCACGAAGATCTCGTTCATCAACGCGATGGCCGAGGTGTGCGAGGCCGCGGACGGTGACGTGGCCAAGCTGGCGGAGGCCATCGGCTACGACGACCGGATCGGCGCGAAGTTCCTGCGGGCCGGGATCGGTTTCGGTGGCGGCTGTCTGCCGAAGGACATCCGGGCGTTCATGGCGCGCGCCGGTGAGCTGGGCGCGGACCAGGCGCTGACGTTCCTGCGGGAGATCGACTCGATCAACATGCGGCAGCGCGGCCGGATGGTGGAGCTGACGAGGCAGGCCCTGGGCGGCGGGTCGTTCCTGGGCAGGCGGGTGGCCGTGCTGGGCGCGACCTTCAAGCCGGACTCGGACGACGTCCGGGACTCGCCGGCGCTGAACGTGGCCGGGCAGATCCACCTCCAGGGCGGCCAGGTCACGGTGTACGACCCGAAGGGCATGGACAACGCCCGCAGCCTCTTCCCGACCCTGGGGTACGCCGACTCGGCGCTGGAGGCGGTGCGCGGCGCGGACGTCGTGCTGCATCTGACGGAGTGGCGGGAGTTCCGCGAGCTGGACGCGGCGGCGCTGGGCGAGGTGGCGGCGGAGCGGCTGATCCTCGACGGGCGCAACGCGCTCGACCCGGAGGTGTGGCGCCGGGCCGGCTGGCGCTACCGCGCGATGGGACGCCCCACCGCGTAGACGAAGAGCGGAGGGCGCCGGTTCGGCCGAGGCTCAGTCGGCCGAACCGGCGCCTCGCCGCATTCTGCCAAACCACGCGCGAACACGGTGCGGCTACGCGCCCTTCCCGGCGACCCCGACCGCAGTGCACCGCGGTCCGGCAACGCCCCGAAGGGGCGCGGGACCGTACCGACGTGCGGCTACCGCCGCGCCTCCAGCGGACCCCGCAAAGCCCACTGCGGCACGGCAGCGCCCATAGGGGCGCGGGGAACTGCGCGACCAGCCACGACGGCGCGGCAGACGACCAACGACACACCACCGCATCCCCGGAGAGCCCGACGCAGCCCACCGGGGCCCGGCAGCACCCCGAAGGGGCGCGGGACCGTACCGACGTGCGGCTACCGCCGCGTGGGCGCGACCAGCCACGACGGCGCGGCACACGACCAACCGCACCCCAGCGGAGCGTTCACGCCCCCTTCGCCCGATAGCGCCGCATCTTCGCGCGGGCCCCGCACACCTGCATGGAGCACCAGCGGCCGCGTCCGGCGGGGCTGCGGTCGTAGTACGCCCAGAGGCAGTCGTCGGCCTCGCAGGCCTTCAGCCGGTTCCAGGTGCCCGCCGTGACCGCCTCCGCGACGGCCGCTGCCATGCGGGAGAGCAGGGCCCCGTCGTCGACGGGGGCGAGTGCGGCGGAGCCGTCCGCCGGGTCGACCGTGACCACCAGGGGCGCCCGGGCGAGCAGCTCGCCGAGCGGGGTGACCGCGCGGTGCGGCGGGTGTCCGGCGTGGGCGAGCAGCGTGGCGCGCAGGGACTCGCGCAGTTCGCGGGCGGAAGCGACGGTGCCCTCGGTGAGCCCGAAGGGCGCGCGGCCGTCCGCCGTGTCCAGCGCGTCGGCGCCCGACTCGACGTCCAGCGTGTTGACCAGGGCCTGGACCAGGGCCAGCTTCCCGGGCGGGGCCGCTCTCTCACTCATGCCTGGACGCCGCCTCTCCCTTTCCCTTTTCCCCTTGCGACGTTACCTCCGATACGGGAGCATGCGGTAACCGTTACTGGTTACCCGTCCCTGACGGTAACAACGAGGAGGAAGTCATGTCCGTTGCCAAGGTGGGCGCCGTCGTCCTGGACTGTCCGGACCCGCGCGCGCTGGCCGGTTTCTACGCCGGGCTGGTGGGCGGCACGGTGGTGGACGAGGGCGAGTGGGTGGACCTGAAGGTGGACAACGGCCCGACGCTGGCCTTCCAGGCGTCCCCGGAGCACGTACCGCCGCGGTGGCCGTCGGCCGACGGCTCCCAGCAGTTCCACCTGGACCTGACGGTCGAGGACCTGGACGCGGCCGAGAAGGAGGTGCTGGCGCTGGGCGCGAGGCCGCTGGACGCCGACGACCGCTCGCGGACCTTCCGGGTTTACGCGGATCCGGCCGGGCACCCGTTCTGCCTGTGCGCCTGCTGACCCGCTGACCCGCTGCCCCCTGGAGGATCCATGGCCCCCGTGGCCCGTCTGCGTTCCGTCGTTCTCGACTGCCCCGACCCGCGTGAACTGGCCGTCTTCTACGCGGCCGTCGGCGGCGGCACGCCCGTGGAGGAGGACCCGGACTGGGTGGTGCTGCAGGTCCCCGCGGGGCCCCGGCTCGCCTTCCAGCGGGCGTCGGGGCACACCCCGCCGGACTGGCCGAGCGCCGGCCACGGCTCCCAGCAGTTCCACCTCGACTTCGACGCCGGCGGGACCTGGGAGGAGCTCGACGCGGCGGAGGAGAAGGTGCTGGCGCTGGGGGCGCGGGTGCTGGACCGGGAGGACTACGAGAGCAAGGACTTCCGGGTGTACGCCGATCCGGCGGGGCATCCGTTCTGCCTCTGCCGCATCGAACAACCCTAGGGGGGCGTCCGGATCCTGCCGGGGTTCCGCCCCGGCGCCCTCCTCCGCCGTGCGGCGTACGGCACCGGATCCCGCCCGGCTCGGCCGCGAGGCGCCGCTGCCCCGAGCCGGGCCGATCCGGACGACGCCCCCGGCCGTCCGGGTCCGTGACGGTCGCCGTCGGCGGCGGATCAGCGCGCGCGGGCCGCCTCGATCACCTCGTCCAGGGTGTCCCGGGAGCGGACCAGGTCGGCGATCGTCCGGTCGATGCGGTCCCGCTCGGCGACGAGGTCGGCGACCAGCTTCGGCGTGGCGACGGCCGAAGGGCCGCCGTCCGCGTCCCGCATACAGGGCAGGAGCCGCGCGATCCTGTCGCTGTGCAGACCGGCCGCGTACAGCTCCTGGATCCGGACGACCCGGTCGACGGCCGCCTCCGGGTACTCGCGGTGTCCGCCCGGCGTCCGCTCGGCCGTGAGCAGGCCCTGCTGCTCGTAATAGCGCAGCGACCGCTCGCTCACTCCGGTGCGCCGGGCCAGTTCGCCGATCCGCATCCGTCCCACCCCCGGGCTTGATTCTGACATCAGTGTCAGGTTCTAGCGTACGGCCATGACGCATACGCCAGCGCTCTTCGAACCCGCCCGGCTGGGCCCGCTCGTCCTCCCCAACCGTCTTCTGATGGCGCCGCTGACCCGGAACCGCGCCGCCGCCGACGGCACCCCGACCGAGCTCATGGCCGCCTACTACGCCCAGCGCGCCTCCGCGGGACTGATCATCGCCGAGGCCACGACGCCCAACGCGGTCGGACAGACGTACCCGAACATCACCGCCATCCACACGCCGTCGCACGTGGCGGGCTGGCGGCGGGTCACCGACGCGGTGCGGGACGCCGGCGGCGGCGGGATGTTCCTCCAGCTCCAGCACGGCGGCCGGGTCGGCCATCCCGCGACCAGCGGGCTGACGCCGGTGGCGCCCTCACCGGTGCCGCTCCCCGAGACGATCGTCACGCCCGGCGGGCGCCGTCCGGCCGTCGTACCGCGCGAGATGACGGCCGCGGACATCCGGGCGACCGTCGCCGACTTCGCGAAGGCGGCCCGCAACGCGCTCGACGCCGGGTTCGAGGGCGTGGAGGTGCACTCCGCCAACGGGCACCTGCTGCACCAGTTCCTGGCCCACAACACCAACCGCCGCACCGACGGCTACGGTGGGCCGGCCGAGCGGCGGATCCGGTTCGCGGTGGAGGTCACGGAGGCTGTGGCCGCCGAGATCGGGGCAGCCCGGGTGGGGCTGCGGATCTCCCCCGGCAACACCGTCAACGGCATCGAGGAGGGCGGGACCGAGGAGATCCACCCGGCGCTCGCCGAACGGCTCGGCGGGCTCGGGCTGGCGTACCTGCACCTGGTGTTCGCCGACCCGGACGCGCCGGTGTTCGCAAAGATCCGTGCCGCGTGGCCGGGGACGCTCGTCGCCAACCCGGTGCTGGAGGAGATGTCCTCCGACGCCGTGCACCGCGCGTCCGGGCGGCTGCTGGACGCCGGGGCCGATCTGATCGCCCTCGGCCGGCCCTTCCTCGCCAATCCCGACCTGGTGCGGCGGCTGCGTCTCGACGCGCCCCTGAACCAGGTGCGGGACCGCTACCTGATGTACGTGGGCGGGGCGGACGGCTACACCGACTACCCCACCCTCGACGATCAGCCGTCCAGGTCCTCGATCGTCGCGTTCGACGGGCCCCGCGTGGTCTGAAGGTCCCGGGCCACGTCCTCCGCGGCGCCCAGTACCCGTACCGCGTTCTTCCAGGTGAGCTTGGACAGGTCGGCCTTCGACCAACCGCGGTCGAGGAGCTCGCCGATCAGGTTCGGGTAGGTGGAGACGTCGTTCAGGCCGTCGGGGGTGAAGGCCGTGCCGTCGTAGTCGCCGCCGATGCCGAGGTGGTCGATGCCGGCGACCTCGCGCATGTGGTCCAGGTGGTCCGCCACCGTGGAGACGGTGGCGACCGGGCGCGGGTTGGCCTCCTCGAAGGCGCGGTGGATCCTCATCCCCTCGGCGGTGGTGTCGAGGTGGTGGAAGCCGTGCGCGCGCATGTTCTCGTCGGCCGCGGCCGTCCAGTCGACGGCCGCCTGGAGCACGAACTTCGGCACGAACGTCACCATCGCGACACCGCCGTTGGCGGGCAGCCGCTCCAGCACGTCGTCGGGGATGTTGCGCGGGTGGTCGCAGACCGCGCGGGCGGAGGAGTGGGAGAAGATCACCGGCGCGGACGTGGCGTCCAGCGCGTCCCGCATGGTCGTGGCGGCGACGTGGGAGAGGTCGACCAGCATGCCGAGCCGGTTCATCTCCCGCACCACCTCGCGGCCGAAGGCCGACAGGCCGCCCACGCCGGGCTCGTCGGTCGCCGAGTCCGCCCACGCCACGTTGAAGTTGTGGGTGAGGGTCAGGTAGCGGACGCCGAGGTCGTACAACCCCCGCAGCGTGCCGAGGGAGTTGGCTATGGAGTGGCCGCCCTCCGCCCCCATGAGGGAGGCGATACGGCCCTGGCTCCGCGCGGCCTCCATGTCGGCGGCGGTCAGCGCGGGCGCCAGCTCCTCCGGATGACGGGCCAGCAACTGCCGTACGCAGTCGATCTGTTCCAGCGTGGACGGCACCGCGTCGGGCAGGTCCGCGCGGACGTACACCGACCAGAACTGCGCGCCGACGCCGCCCGCCCGCAGGCGGGGTATGTCGGTGTGCAGATGGGCGGACTGGTCGCCGGCGATGTCGCGGGCGCCGAGGTCGTAGCGGACCTGTTCGCGCAGCGCCCACGGCAGGTCGTTGTGGCCGTCGACGACGGGGAACTCGCGCAGCAGTTCGCGGGCCTGTTCCAGTGGGGAGGTCATCCGTGTCACTTCCCGAAGCCGAAGCCGGCGGCGGAGCCCTCGGCCTTGGCGCGCAGCCGCTTGCCCTTCTCGGTGGCCTGGTCGTTGAGCTCCTGCTGGAAATCCCGCATGCGGCCGAGGAGTTCCTCGTCGTGGGCGGCGAGCATCCGGACCGCGAGCAGACCCGCGTTGCGGGCGCCGGCGACGGAGACGGTGGCGACCGGGACACCGGCCGGCATCTGCACGATGGACAGCAGCGAGTCCATGCCGTCGAGGTACTTCAGCGGCACGGGCACGCCGATGACCGGCAGCGGGGTCACCGAGGCGAGCATGCCGGGGAGATGGGCGGCGCCGCCCGCGCCCGCGATGATCGCCTTGAGGCCCCGGTCCGCGGCCTGCTCGCCGTACGCGATCATCTCGCGGGGCATGCGGTGCGCGGAGACGACGTCGACCTCGTAGGCGATCTCGAACTCGTCGAGGGCCTTGGCCGCCGCTTCCATGACGGGCCAGTCGGAGTCCGACCCCATGACGATGCCGACAACTGGGCTCATTCGGTGATCGTGCCTCTCAGGTAGCCGGCTGCGTGACGGGCGCGCTCCAGCACGTCGTCCAGGTCGTCGCCGTAGGTGTTGACGTGGCCCACCTTGCGGCCGGGCTTCACGTCCTTGCCGTACATGTGGATCTTCAGCTGGGGGTCGCGGGCCATGCAGTGCAGGTACGCGGAGTACATGTCCGGGTAGTCGCCGCCGAGGACGTTGACCATGACCGTCCACTTCGCGCGCGGGCGGGGGTCGCCGAGCGGGAGGTCGAGGACGGCGCGGACGTGGTTGGCGAACTGCGAGGTGATCGCGCCGTCCATGGACCAGTGTCCGGAGTTGTGCGGGCGCATCGCGAGCTCGTTGACGAGGATGCGGCCGTCGCGGGTCTGGAACAGCTCCACCGCGAGGTGACCGACGACGCCGAGCTCCTTGGCGATGTTCAGCGCCATCTCCTCGGCGCGCATCGCGAGCTCCTCGTCGAGGTCCGGCGCGGGCGCGATCACGGTGTCACAGACGCCGTTCACCTGCTGCGACTCCACTACCGGGTAGGCGACGGCCTGGCCGTGCGGGGAGCGGACCACGTTGGCGGCCAGCTCGCGCACGAAGTCGACCTTCTCCTCGGCGAGGACGGCGACCCCCGCCCTGAACGGCTCGGCTGCCTCCTCGGCGGAGTCGACGACCCACACGCCCTTGCCGTCGTAGCCGCCGCGGACCGTCTTGAGGACGACGGGGAAGCCCTCCCCCTCGGCCGCGAACGCCGCCACGTCCTCGGGGTCGGCGACGATGCGGTGCCGTGGGCACGGCACCCCGATCGCGTCGAGCTTCGCCCGCATCACGCCCTTGTCCTGGGCGTGCACCAGCGCGTCGGGGCCCGGGCGGACGGGGATGCCGTCCGCCTCCAGGGCCCTGAGGTGCTCGGTGGGCACGTGCTCGTGGTCGAAGGTGATCACGTCGCAGCCGCGCGCGAACGCGCGCAGCGTCTCCAGGTCGCGGTAGTCGCCGACGACGACATCGCCGACGACCTGCGCCGCGGAATCCTGCGGAGTGTCACTGAGGAGCTTGAACCTGATGCCGAACGGGATGCCCGCCTCGTGTGTCATACGAGCGAGCTGGCCACCGCCGACCATGCCGACTACCGGGAACGTCACGCCCCCAGGGTATCGGCCGAGCCACCGTGGCCGGTTTACCGGCCTCTTCCCGGACGATCCGCGGGCGATCCACGAGTGATCCGCGGGCGATCACACGAGTGATCCTCGGTCGAACCGCGGTCGATCTGCGGTCGGTCCGCGGCGATCCGCGGGCGATCTGCGGTCGGTCCGCGGCGATCCGCGGGCGATCCGCGGTCGGTCCGCGGCGATCCGCGGCGATCCGCGGCCGCGATCCTCGTCCGCAGGAAGGCGGTCGCGATCCTCGTCCGCAGGAAGATCGCGGAGACGGGTGGTTAGCATGGTCTGGTTGACGCCAACCGACGGACGGGGGCCAGCACCACCATGGGACACGGTTCCTCCGGGCCTCCGACCACGGCCCCGGCTCCGACCCCGCGCGGCACCGTGCGGGAGCGGTTCGACCGGCTGGTCCGTGAGGTCGTGAAGTTCGGCGCGGTCGGCGGAGCCGGTCTGCTGGTCAATCTCCTCGTGTTCAACCTGGTCCGGCAGGTGACGGACCTCCAGGTGGTGCGGGCGAGCGTCATCGCCACCATCGTGGCGATCGTCTTCAACTACATCGGCTTCCGCTACTTCGCCTACCGGGACCGCGACAAGTCCGGGCGCACCCGGGAGATGACGCTGTTCCTGCTGTTCAGCGCGGTCGGCCTGGTGATCGAGAACGGTGTGCTGTACACGGCGACGTACGGCTTCGGCTGGGACAGCCCGCTGCAGAGCAACATCTTCAAGTTCCTGGGCATCGGTGTGGCGACCCTGTTCCGCTTCTGGTCGTACCGCGCCTGGGTGTTCCGCGCGCTGCCGGTGCGGGAGCCGGTGACACGGGGCGCCCCCGCCGACGGCTCCCGCGCGACGCAGCGCGTGCCGTAGCCGTCAGCGCACCGTCCGGCGGGACTCGTCGTCCGGGGACTTCTGCGGCGGCGTGCGGGAGAGGAACAGGCCGAAGACGGCCGGACTGGCCTGGAGCATCTCCAGGCGGCCACCGTCCGCCTCCGCGAGGTCGCGGGCGACGGCGAGGCCGATGCCGGTGGAGTTGCGGCCGCTGATCGCCCGTTCGAAGATCCGCGCGCCCAGGTCGGCGGGGACGCCGGGCCCCTCGTCGGTGACCTCGACGACGACCTGGTTGCCGGTGACGCGGGTGCGCAGGGCGACCGTGCCGCCCCCGTGCATCAGCGAGTTCTCGATCAGCGCCGCCAGCACCTGGGCGACCGCGCCCGGCGTGCCCACCGCCCGCAGCCGGCGCTTGCCGGAGGTGACGATCGCGCGGCCCGCGCTGCGGTAGGCGGGGCGCCACTCGGCGAGCTGCTGCTGGATCACCTCGTCGAGGTCGAAGGTGACCGCGGAGCCGGTGCGCGGGTCGCGGGAGTTGGTCAGCAGCCGCTCCACCACGTCCGTCAGCCGCTCCACCTGCGTCAGCGCGATCGTGGCCTCCTCCTTCACCGTGTCCGGGTCGTCGGTGAGGGTGATCTCCTCCAGACGCATGGACAGGGCGGTGAGAGGGGTGCGCAGCTGGTGGGAGGCGTCGGCGGCGAGGCGTCGCTCGGCGGTCAGCATGCGGGCGATGCGCTCGGCGGAGCGGTCCAGCACGTCCGCGACCCGGTCCAGCTCGGGAACGCCGTAGCGGCGGTGGCGGGGGCGGGGGTCGCCGGAGCCGAGGCGTTCGGCGGTCTCCGCGAGGTCGGTCAGCGGGGAGGCGAGCCTGCTGGCCTGGCGGATCGCCAGCAGCACCGCCGCGATCACCGCGAGCAGCGCCACCAGGCCGATGATCAGCAGCGTACGGCCGACCTCCCGGGTCACCGAGGAGCGCGGCTCCTGGACGGTGACCGTCTCGCCCTCCTCACCGGGCGCCGAGGCGCTGATGACGTCGCCGTCCGGTTTGGTGCCGACCTCGATGGGCGGCTTGCCGGGGATCTCGATGACGGCGTACCGGTCCTCGGTGACCTGGTCGCTGATGATCTCGGCGGTGACCTTGTCCTCGACGAGCAGCCGGCTGTCGACGATGCTGGCCAGCCGGACCGCCTCGGACTCCACCCGCTCCCTGGCGCTCTCGCTGATGGTGCGGGTCTCGACGATCACCAGGGAGACGCCGAAGACGGCGATCACGACGAGCACCACGGCGAGCGTGGACTGGATCAGACGGCGGCGCATGTCCTCTTACTCACTGGCGAACCCCGGTTGCCCACTGATGGGCCCCGGCGGGGTTCAGCTCTTCTCGAAACGGAAGCCCACACCGCGCACGGTCGCGATGTAGCGGGGGTTGGCCGCGTCGTCGCCCAGCTTCTTGCGCAGCCAGGAGATGTGCATGTCGAGGGTCTTGGTGGAGGACCACCAGGTGGTGTCCCAGACCTCGCGCATCAGCTGGTCGCGGGTGACGACCCGGCCCGCGTCCCGCACCAGGACCCGCAGCAGGTCGAACTCCTTCGCGGTGAGCTGGAGCTCCTCGTCGCCCATCCAGGCCCGGTGCGACTCGACGTCGATGCGCACCCCGTGGGTGGCGGGCGGCTGCTGGGGCTCGGCGGAACCGCGCCGCAGCAGGGCCCGGACCCGGGCCAGCAGCTCGGCGAGCCGGAACGGCTTGGTGACGTAGTCGTCGGCGCCCGCGTCCAGGCCGACGACCGTGTCCACCTCGTCGGCGCGCGCGGTCAGGATCAGCAGGGGAACCGTGTGCCCCTCGGAGCGGAGCCGGCGGGCGACCTCCAGACCGTCCATGCCGGGCAGTCCGAGGTCCAGCACCACCAGGTCGACGCCGCCCTGCATGCCGGCTTCGAGCGCGGTGGGTCCGTCCTCGCGCACCTCGACTTCGTATCCCTCCCGGCGCAGGGCGCGGGCCAGCGGCTCCGAGATGGACGCGTCGTCCTCGGCGAGCAGTACACGGGTCATGTCAGTGATGGTAGTCCCGCCGCCACGGGGCCCGGGGTGTGATCGCCCGCGTTGACTCTTACCTCCGGCATACCCGTTTCTCACCTGCGGCGGCCCCGGTTCGCACCTGCGGCTGTGGGGTGCGAACCTAGGAGGGACCTTCGAATGAGTGATCCCGGTTCCAGTAAAACCTGTGATCCGTGTCTCAAGTCCTTCCATATCCGGCACTGTCCTGCCGTATGGTGAATCAACGCCTGTTGCACCACGGGGACCTTTGGCGCAGTTGACGCCGAGGGTCTCTTTTGTGTGCGGGCCGGCCTGTGTGCCGGCCCCGGAAGGAATGACCTGTGGCCGGGCCCCGTCGTGCGCAGACGCACGGCGGGGCGTGGATCCCGGTGGTCGCCGTCCGCCGTTCCGCGACCCGGAGCGGCCCTCCCCCGGGCGTGGGGTGGACGGTAGGACCTCGCCGGTGCCGGCCGCCCCCCACCGGGCGCGTACACGCTCGCGCGACGCGTCCCGACCAGCAAGGATCGACCATGGCGTCCAGCCTGACGAAGGACTCGGTCACTCCGGGCACCCCCGGATCCGAGAAGACCTTCTTCGGCCACCCCCGCGGACTGGCCACTCTCTTCATGACCGAGATGTGGGAGCGTTTCTCCTACTACGGCATGAGGGCTCTGCTCCCGCTGTACCTGGTCGCGCCGGGCGGGCTCGGCCTCGGTGCCGGCACCGCGACCGCGATCTACTCGGTGTACCTCTCGCTGGTGTACCTGCTCACGATGCCGGGCGGCTGGTTCGGCGACCGTGTCTGGGGACCCCGCAAGACCGTCGCCGTCGCCGGCGGAGTCATCATGCTGGGCCACCTGACGCTGGCCCTGCCGTCCTCCGGCACCTTCTACGCGGGGCTCGGCCTGGTCGCGATCGGTTCCGGTCTGCTGAAGGCCAACATCTCCACGATGGTCGGCCAGCTCTACGAGGGTCCGGACGACCCGCGCCGGGACGGTGGCTTCACCGTCTTCTACATGGGCATCAACCTGGGTGCCTTCGCCGCGCCGCTGATCATCGGCACCATCGGTGAGAGCGTCAACTGGCACCTGGGCTTCGCGCTCGCCGCGGTCGGCATGGGCCTGGGCGTGGTCCAGTTCCTGCTCGGCAGCCGCCACCTGGCCCCCCGCTCCAGCGTGGTCCCGAAGCCGCTGTCGGCTCAGGAGAAGACCTCCACGCTGCGCAAGGCCGCGTTCTGGGCCGCGCTCGCCGTCGTCTTCTACGCGATCGTCGGCTTCTCCGGCGCCTACACCCTGAACTGGATCCTGGTCCCGCTGACCCTGCTCGGCGTGATCATCCCGGTGCTGGTGCTGACCCGCATCAAGCGTGACAAGTCCCTGGACCGCGCCGAGCAGTCCAAGATGTCGGCGTACATCTGGTTCTTCGTCGCCGCTGCCGTCTTCTGGATGATCTACGACCAGGGCGGCTCGACGCTGTCGCTCTTCGCCGACTCCTCGGCCGAGAACAGCGTCTTCGGCTGGGACTTCCCGGTCTCCTGGTACCAGTCGGTCAACCCGGTCATCATCATGGCCCTGGCCCCGGTCTTCGCCACGCTGTGGCTGGCGCTCGCCCGCCGCGGCAAGGAGCCGAGCACGATCGTCAAGTTCGCCTTCGGTCTGGTCCTGGTCGGCGCGTCCTTCTTCCTCTTCCTGGCCCCGCTGGGCATCGCGGAGGGCGGCCACAAGGCGGCGGCCATGTGGCTGGTGGCGATCTACTTCGTCCAGACCTGCGGTGAGCTGCTGCTCTCCCCGGTCGGCCTGTCGGTGACGACGAAGATGGCTCCGGTGAAGTACGCCTCGCAGATGATGGGCGTCTGGTTCCTGGCCGTCACCGCCGGTGACGCCACGACCGGTCTGCTCTCCATCGCCGGCGTCGACCTGAACAAGACGGGCATCGTCGCGATGGAGGCGAGCCTCGCGGTGGTCGCCGGTATCGCGGTGTGGATGTACCGCAACAAGGTCAAGGCCCTCATGGGCGACGTCCGCTGAGCCTTCCCCCACGGCTCGCCGAAGGGCCCCGCGTCCGAGACGGGATGCTGTTGGTTAATTCGGGCCCTCGCGTGACGTCGGCTCCCAAGACCCGGTTGTGGTCTTGGGAGCCGACGTCGTTTGGGGAGGGTGTCG